>JBBPZN010000099.1:0-4487 GCA_038198705.1 Mycobacteriales bacterium | reverse complement strand
TGAATGCGGCCCGCCTGGCCGTCCGAGACGGCATCCCGCACTCCGATAGTGAGCGCACTGGTCGTTCCCTGAGTGGCGGACTCGCTCGCTCGAATCTCGAGGGTCGAGCCGGTAATCGTGTATCGGAAAGCGTCAGGCGGGGTAGAGAGCGCTGAGAACTGCAGCTCGTCGATGTCATCGAGGTAGGGGTACGTCGTGAGCTTGACGAGGTCGATCGACTTGGACTGTCCAGGCTCGAAGTCGACTACTCCTCCCGTGAACACGGGTGGCTGGTTCGAGCGCGGGTCAACCCTGATCGGCAGCACGAGAGTCGCCCTGCGCCCCGCCGGGTCACCCGCGGACGTGCCATCGGTTACTTCGAAGGAGATCGATGCAGGGCCGAAATACAGGTCGGCCGAGGTGAAGCGGAGCGTCTTCTCGTCGACGACGAGGTTCTCCCCGTTCGCGTGGGTCGCCCGCACCGAGGTGGCGTCGACGAGTCGCACGTCCCGTCCCCCGACCGCGATCACGTAGTCGTTGATGTCGATCGTGATGGACGCTTCGCTCGCGACCGTCAACGGACTAGCCGTGCGGTCGATCTGAGGAAGGGCATCCTCGAACCCGGGAACCCAGACGAATGCGTAGGCGGCGACGCTCGGGTCGTCCGGATTCGCGACGGCGAACGGGATGATCTGACTCTCTTCGGTGATGATGATGATGATCCGCTTGCTGCCCGTGACGGTCGCGACGTCGCGGAACCCTGGGAGCACCGACAGGGACAGCGACGACTCGGCACCGTCGGCGAAGAAGACGTTACGCAGCACGTCGACGGTTACCGACTCGCGGTCGATGATGTCCGACAGGGTGAGCACGGTGTCCTTCGCAACGGGATAAGCGGGAGGCGCGTTCGGGTCAACGGTGACCCTAATGAAGTTCGAGCTCGTGCCGCCGTACTCGTTCTCGATCGTGTAGACGAGTCCGTAGTCGCCCGGCACTGACGGTGGAGTGACGGTGACGATGTCATCGACGATCTCCCATTCGATGTCGGGAGTGTTCGGGTCGACCGACACGACGGCCAGGGCGCTGCCGTCCGGATCCGAGTCGTTGGCGAGCACTTGCACGGAGACGGTCTTGCCCGGCCCGATGCGCACGTCGTCCGCGACGGCGAGCGGGTTGCGGCGGCCTGGCTCCCGCGCGCGTATTCCGACCATGATGGTGCCGGTCGCCCGTGCGCCGAGGGCATCGATCACGGTGTAGCCGAACGCGTCGGTGCCCGCGGAATACTCGCCCGCTGAATAGACGATGTAGTCGGAGCCGACCTCTGTCACGGATCCTTTCTCCGGGTTCGTCTCCTGTCCGAGCAGCTGGACGGAATCGCCGTCAGGGTCGGTGCCACTGAGCGGTATCGGGATTCGGACTGTCTCCCCTGCAATCACGCGCGCGACGACTGCCGCTGGAACGGGAGCCGAATTGGTCGCGTCGACCGCTTCACGCACTGCGATATTCACCCGCGCCTGGTCGACTTGACCGTCGGGGCCCGAAATCTCGTACACGGCCGTAAAGTTGCCTGTGCGTTCCGGCGCGAGGTAGCGAAGCCGGTCCCCGGAGGCGAAGAGCAGGCCGGAGAGGCCCTGAAGGCCGGAGACCAGTTTCGGGTTGAGCGTGAGCTCGGCGCCGTCCGGATGCGCGTCGTTGGCGAGCACCGGGATGTCGATCGCGTCACCGACTCGTACGGTGACCGAGTCGTCGGTCGCGATGGGCGGCTGGGTCCTGACGAGGCTCGGGATCTCGACGACGGTGACCACCCCGTCGGCTGCCGCGAGCCCGTTGGTCACCCGGTAGCCGAAGGACACCGGTCCTGAGTCCAACGGTGCCGTGAGAGTCACCCTGATCGCCTGCTGCTCGAGAACGTCGGCCTGCACGCCGGATCCGGGCACGATCCCGTCCACGCCCGTCACGAGCAACACGCCGCCAGCCGGATCGATGTCGCTCGAGGCGACATCGATTGTCTCGCTGCTGAGTGTTCGCACGAAAACGGTCTTGGGAATAGTAATCGGTGTACTCGCCGGATCGGGCGCAGGAGCAACGTCGATCCTTATCTTGCCCGTCACCGTCTGGTCTCCGTCGTTGACGACGTATTCGAGGTTGTGCGTGCGCACCTGGTCACTGACGAATCGGAATGTGCCGGTCTCGAGGCTCGCCTCGATGGTCGCTCCAGGCTTCGGCGAGACGCTGCTCAACCGAAGAGTGCCGGTTCCGCCGCGTACATGCTCGAGCGGGCGCACCGTGACCTCCTGGCCGGCGTAGGCCTGGATCCCGAAGGCATCAGCGATCATCGGCACATCGCCGGGCGCGCTCACCGATACGGAGAGGGTTCCCGAGCCGTCGGCTGCACCGTCGGAGACGACGAGTGCGACAGAGCGGTTCGGGCTCGACGCGCCGCCCTCCTGGAACACCACGACGCCCTCTGGCTTGTACGTCACGTTGTCGGGGTCTGCCGTGAGCGCGGATGTCAGGTAGAACGCGTCTCCGTCGGGGTCGATCCAGTCACCGAGGACGGACGAGGTGACGCGGGCGCCCTGTGCGACGGATGCCCGCGACTGCCTCACTTGTCGCGGAGCCGAGTTCTCTGCGTGGCCACGCACCGTGACGGACACGGTCGCGCTCGCCGAACCACCGCGCCCGTCGGTGACGGTGTACCCGAACGACACGGTGCCGGTCGCCGCGTCGTCCAGTGTCAGCAGCAGTCTCTGCCCGTCGTTGATCACATTTATGCGGCCGACCGTCTCGTCGATCGAGTCGACGGATCCGACGACGAGCACATCGCCGTTCGGGTCGTAATCGTTGAGGAGTACTGGCAGCACGCTCGCTCGACCGGGCCGTGCACCGAACTCATCCGCGACCGCGACAGGCGGAAGCTGGTTTTTCTCGTACTCGGGAGGAGAGTCGTCGTCGTTTTGTTCGACTTCGAGCTGATCCTCCTCCTCGACCAACAGGTCGTCCCAGTTGTCGATCAGCTCGCCGCTGCGCTGTACGGCCCAGGTGCTTCCGAGGCGCGGCTGGTTGAGCAGCACTCGATCGCCGTTCACCTCGAACTCGAGGTCTGTCGCGTTAGCCGGCATGCTGTTGAGTTGAATTCTCGTGCCGGAGCCGCCGTTGCACTGTCGCCAGCCTCCGCTCGACCACGCGGCATAGGCACAAGCGCCCAGCGTGACCGGGGGCGCCGGTGTCCCGTTCTCGTCGTCGACGAGGACCTCGGGCGTGCCGCCGGACAGCGGCACGGAAAGCAGACCGCCGGAGTGGGCGATGAGCACGCGGTTCCCGACGTCGGCCGCCTCTTGGAGCACCGCAGTGGAGGAGTCCCCGAGTTCGGCCGAGATGTCGACTATGCGTCCCTCGATCGACAGGATGCCGGTCGACGGGTCGAAGAGTACCCACCGGCCACCGACTGAGGTGATGCTGATCTCACTGTCCGGTTCGCCGATGTCGGCCGCGTACGTCTTTTGCGTCGCCACACCGGCCGACGCGTCGATCCGGTAGACATCGCGGAATTCGCTCGAGAAGAGGAAGAGCATGCCATTCGGACTGACGCTCGCAATGGAATCCGCCCCGATGCTCAAGGTGGCTTCCGCCTCGGGATCGAAATCGGAAAGCGAGTCAACCGGCAGTATCCACACTTCGCCGGTCCTGGTCGCGTGGATCACCGCATTCGTGCCGGCGAGCAGGACCTCTCGTGCCTGCGGAGGAAGGGGCACGCTCTCAACCGTCTCGGCGGTCGCCGGGTCGATCACGTCGACCTTGCTCTCGCTCTCGTCGACGAGCAGCACCGTCGAGCCGGCCTGCACGATATCGAGTTCGGTTCCCGTGGTCTCGACGACGGTGTCGAGCGCGAGGATCTCGGTGTTCGCACGGCCGATTACCTGCTGCGCACCATTGGCGACCCAGACGGAGCCATTGCCGAGGTCGAGCCGCTGCGCCTCGTAGCCACCGGAGACGATCGCAGCCGCGGCGACGAGGGCCGCGATCACGGAACCGCTCGTCGCTGTCAGGACAAGCGACTTGTGGCCGGAAAGCCACCGCCTAAGCACGAGACACCATCACGACGAGAAATCCACGCATTTCTCGTTACTCGGCAGGCCAGTCGTGCCGGCGCGGTTGACTCTCACGACGACGCACACGCGCTCGCCGTTCTCGGCGTCCGCGGTGAACCGCGGGCTGCTCTGGAGGCT
Source organism: Mycobacteriales bacterium (assembly GCA_038198705.1). Taxonomy (GTDB): domain Bacteria; phylum Actinomycetota; class Actinomycetes; order Mycobacteriales; family Mycobacteriaceae; genus Rhodococcoides. Next base: position 279 of record JBBPZN010000099.1, on the reverse strand, counting down.
CGACTGCCCGTCGGCCGTGGTGATCTGGTAGGTGTCCGCCGGGAGCAATCCCGGGTCGGTCCAGAAGAAGTTCACAGAATCGCTGTTCGACAGCGCCGAAACATCGGTCACGATGGGAATGGCGCTGCCGTTCGTGCGCACGAGAGTGACAGTCACGGTCGCCGCGAGGGCGATGATCAGAACGACCGCTGCAACGAGCGCCCAGGCAAGCCAGCGGATGCTTCGCGGCGACGCGGCCACGGATCGTGTTCCGGTGCTGCCCGATCCGGCCGACATTCC
>JBBPZN010000098.1:0-17615 GCA_038198705.1 Mycobacteriales bacterium | reverse complement strand
GGCGCCCCGCCTCCCCCCCCCCCCAACACCACTCTAGCCGGTATTACCCGCCGGTAACTTGCTCAGGGTTCCCACTCTCTTGTTCAGAAGTCAAGGCGTCGGCCAGAACTGGTACGACCAGTTCCCGCTGCCACGGCCGGGCCCGCCCCTCGGTGAGCTTCTTGTCGATGAGGACCTCCGCGGCATCACGTTCGACAGGTGTCCAATCCCACACCACGCGGCGCAGCAGATCAGGCATGAGCAGGTTCTCCACCGGCACCTCGACCGCTTCGCTGAGTGCTGTCATCGCCGTCCGCACGGTGGTCAATCTCTCCGCGGCCTCGGGTTCACGACGTGCCCACCGATTCACCGGAGGAGGGCCGTCGAAGGGAGCCGACTTGGGCGGAAGCTCCTCGCTCGGCAAGCGTCGTGCGCGCTCGAGGGCGGACAGCCACACCTTGGTGGAGCGTCGCTGACGCGGACCACCGAAGACCGGCAATGAACGTAGTTCGCCCTCTGTCTTCGGGTCTGCCGTCGCTGCGGCGACAATCGCCGAATCGGGCAGAATGCGGCTTGGCGCGATGTCTCGATGCTCCGCGATCTCGTCGCGTGCACGCCACAATTCACGCACGGAGGCCAATACCCGCGCCGACTTGACTGCGTGGATTCCTGACGTCTTTCGCCAGCGGTCAGGCTTGGGCTTTGGTGGACCCAGCGCAAGGATGTGCGCAAACTCTTGTCGTGCCCACTCCGTTTTGTCCTTCGCAGCGAGTTCCTCGGCCATCGCATCGCGCAACTCGAGCAGAACTTCGACGTCGAGCGCGGCATAGTTCAGCCAGCTGTCGGGGAGTGGGCGTGTGGACCAATCTGCCGCTCCGTGCCCCTTCTGAAGCGACAGGCCGAGCGTGCGTTCCACGATCGGACCGAGCCCGACTCGCTCGAAACCGGCGAGTCGTCCGGCCAGTTCGGTGTCGTACAAAGCCGCCGGCACGAGCCCGAGTTCAGCGAGACCGGGCAAATCCTGGTCGGCCGAGTGCAGGACCCATTCGAGAGGACTGATCACCGAAGCCAGCGGTTCGAGTGCGCCGGTTACCGGGATCGGGTCGAGCAGGACGGTACCCGCGCCGCGTCGTCGAAACTGCAATAGGTAGGCGCGCTGCGAGTATCGGAAACCGGAAGCACGTTCGGCATCTACCGCGAGCGGGCCGTGACCACCCGCGAGTAGCTCGGCCGCCGCCACCACGCCCTCGGGGGTGTCGACAACCGCGGGAACGCCGTCGGCAGGCGCCAACAGGGGGGTTGGAGCGGGCGCATCGGCATTGTCACCGTCGTTCGATACGTCCGAGGCATCGTTGGAACTCATCGCTGACATGAGAGCAGACTCTAAGCCCTCGTACCGCGACGCCGTGCGAACTCAGGTCCGGTTACCACCGTGTGTGCGGAGTTCGGTGATCCCGGCGGGTGGCAGTCCAGCAGCGTAGGCAAGCACCTCGCAGAAGGCCTCGACATGCGGAGCCAACTCGCCGGTGGTGGGGGTCCACGATGCGCGAAGTTCGAGCTGATGGGCTCGCGGTGGACCGGCGATATCGCCGTAGCGCACCGAACTTGTCGACGTCACCGTCCCGCCGAGGGCGTTCAGTGACTCCGACCGACTCTCCAAGGCATCGACCAACCAACTCCATGCCACCTCGGGCAACATGGGGTCGGAGGCAAGCGATTCATCGACATCGGCCTGTATGTAGACGACAAGACGCCTTGTTCCGTTCCAGGCTTCGTCACCGTCCGGGTCGTAGAGCAGAATCAGCCGACCGAACGCATCGCCGTCGGATTGTTCCGCAATACCTTCGGAGGTCGAATGCTGAACTTCGGCGCCCATCGCGTAGCTGAACGGGGCTAGGCGTTGCGGTGGCCGGATCGGTCCGAGTTCGATGGCTGGGTGCACGACGGCCCGTTGCATCGCCTCGACGGCCGATCGAAACGGCGCAGGTTCGGCAGTGGATCCGGGATTGGTCACGACTCCGGACGTTAGACTCGTCACCTTCGGGTTCGTCGGAGGCGCGCCGCAAGTGCGACCGACTGCAGGGCAACCGGCCTGGAATCGCCGCGACCATGAGGCTCGCTCAGGCCTGCGTGGCGGCAATATTCTGTTCTCGTGGCAGCATGGATAGCAATGAACACAATCGCGCCGTACCCTCGCCGTCAGCTGCCCGACGCGCCTTTGTTGGCCACCATCGCGGGACGTCCGACATCGCGTCGTCCGGTGTGGTTCATGCGGCAGGCCGGGCGATCGCTCCCCGAGTACCGCAAGCTCAGAGTAGGCACCGGCATGCTCGAGTCTTGCTTCACTTCCGATCTGGTCGTCGAGATCACGCTGCAGCCGATTCGGCGGCATGACGTCGATGCAGCCATCCTGTTCTCGGACATCGTGGTTCCGCTGAAGGCCGCGGGTATCGATCTCGACATCGTTGCCGGGACGGGGCCGGTGGTGGCGTCGCCAGTACGTTCGGCAGCCGACGTCGCAGCGTTGCCGCCGTTGAGCGCCGAGCAGGTCGAGCCGGTCACCGATGCGGTGACAACGCTCACCCGCGAACTGGGTGATACCCCGCTCATCGGATTCGCTGGCGCTCCGTTCACGCTTGCCTCCTACCTGGTCGAAGGTGGACCGAGTAAGAACCACGAGAAGACCAAAGCGCTCATGCGTTCGGACCCGGCGACGTGGCACACCCTTCTCGACACTCTTGCCGACACGACGATCACGTTCTTGCAGGCACAGCTATCGGCGGGTGTCGACGCGGTTCAGCTCTTCGACTCCTGGGCAGGCGCGCTCTCACTGGCGGACTATCGCGAGTTCGTGCTGCCTCACTCGACAAAGGTGCTCGATGCGATGTCCCCGGCCGGCGTACCGAAGATTCATTTCGGTGTCGGGACCGGCGAACTCCTCGGTGCCATGGGAGAGGCCGGTGCCGACATGGTCGGTGTCGACTGGCGGATTCCCCTCGATGTCGCAGCCCGACGCGTCGGCCCGGGGAAGGCGTTGCAGGGAAACCTGGACCCTGCGGTGCTCTTCGCGGGTTGGGATGCCGTCGAGAGTGAGGTTCGGCGCATCGTCGCCGAGGGCGATCGCGCCGTCGAAGCAGGCGCGTTGGGGCATGTGTTCAACCTCGGTCACGGAGTTCTGCCCGATACCGATCCGGATGTGCTGACCCGGGTTGTGGAGTTGGTGCACTCGCTGTGACCGTAGGGCCGCCTCGCGTCGTGGTGGTGGGTGGCGGGATCACCGGCCTTGTTGCCGCCTTCAGGCTGCGGCAGAAATTGGGTCCCGAAGCCGACATCACCATCGTCGAAGAATCGATGCGCCTCGGCGGCACGTTGCGCACAATCACCCTGGGTGACGGCCCGTTCGATGTCGGCGCCGAGGCCTTCATCGGCCGTCGACCCGAAGTGCCTGCCCTGATGGATGAGCTCGGATTGAGCGCGCAACTCGTCCACCCGGCCGGACTGCGTCCACTCGTGTTCTCGGGCGAGAAGCTTCACCCGCTCCCGACCGGAACGCTGATGGGGATCCCGGCCGACGCGGCCTCCGTGGAGGGCCTGGTGGATGCACGGTCACTTGCAACCATCGCCGGTGAGAGCGACACCGAGTTGTGCTGGGACCGAACCAGCGACGTCAGCGTCGCGGAATTGGTCGGGTCGCGATTCGGTGAACAGGTTCTCGCGAGATCGGTCGACCCGTTGCTTGGCGGCGTCTACTCGGGGCTTTCCGGTTCGATCGGGGTTCGCGCAGCACTACCTACCCTGGCAGCGGCCCTGGACGCCGGAGCTACCAGTCTGTCGGCGGCCGTGGCGTCTGTGCTTCCGGCTCCGAGTTCCGCGCCGGTTTTCGGTGCACTGCGTGATGGATATCGCACCCTGATCGACGCGCTGGTTGCGGCCGCAGCGCCGCGCACCGTATTCGGCACTGCCGTGACGGCCGTCCGCCGCGAGGACAAGGGATGGGTGGTGGATCCGATCGGGCAATTCGACGCAGTGGTGCTGGCAGTTCCCGCGCCGGCACTGGCGTCGATACTGGGCTCTGCTGTTCCGGATGCAGCCGCAGCCGCAGCCGAAATCGAGCTCGCGTCGTCGGTCGTGGTGGCCATGGCGTTCGACCCCGCCGTCGATCTCCCCGACAACTCCGGCGTACTCGTGGCCACCGATGCCGGTCTGTCCGCCAAAGCGTTCACGTTGTCCAGTAAAAAGTGGTCACATATCGCGGAGCGTGGTAGTTCACTGGTCCGTGCTTCGCTCGCAAGATTCGGTGACACAGGACCGCTCGCCTGGTCCGACGAGCAGTTGGTCGAGGCGGCCGTACGAGACCTGCACCGGGTGACCGGCGTGGATTCTGTGCCGTCGTCCTCGTTCGTGCAGAGATGGCACGGCGGGCTACCGCAGTACGCACCAGGTCACGTGGACCGAGTTGCCGCAATCGAGGCAGCTGTGCGGGATGTCGACGGGTTGGCCGTGGCAGGGGCGTGGAGTCACGGTGTCGGAGTGCCGGCTTGTGTCGCTTCGGCCACCAGAGCGGCCACACGCATTGTGGAAGTGGCACGATAGGGACATGCCACGTTTGGACTACACAACCCTCAATTCGACCCTCCGCTACCTGATGTTCTCGGTCTTCAAGGTCACACCCGGCGTCCTGGGCGAGGACCGAGACGAAGCCGCCAAGCAGGCGCGAGTGTTCTTCGAGAGTCAGGAAGACAAAGGCGTCGCAGTACGTGGTGTGTACGACATCTCAGGCATGCGAGCCGACGCCGACTTCATGGTGTGGACACACGCGGAACGCATCGAAGACCTGCAGGCTACGTACTCCGATTTCCGTCGCACCACCGCGCTCGGTAAGGCCAGTACCCCAGTGTGGAGCAACACCGCGCTGCATCGGCCGGCTGAGTTCAACAAGTCGCACGTCCCGGCGTTCATCGCCGGTGAAGAACCCGGTGCCTACATCTGTGTTTACCCGTTCGTACGTTCCATCGACTGGTACTTGCTCCCCGACGAAGAGCGGCGCACGATGCTCTCCGACCATGGCAAGGCCGCGCGCGGATACAAGGACGTGCGCGCCAACACCGTCCCGGCGTTCGCGTTGGGGGACTACGAGTGGATCCTCGCCTTCGAAGCTCCCGAACTCGATCGGATCGTCGACCTGATGCGGGACCTACGCGCAACCGAGGCACGTAGGCACGTTCGCGAAGAGACTCCATTCTTCACCGGGCCACGCGTCGACGTCGAAGCGCTCGTCACGTCACTGCCGTGACCTCGGGGTCGGAGACTCACGTTTCGGGACCAGGCGTTGTGCGGGACCGGGCCGTCGCGTCTCCGATCGAGGCTGTGGTGTTCGACTTCTCCGGAACGCTGTTCCGTCTGGAGGAGGACGAGAGTTGGTTCGAGACCGTCACGCACTCGGATGGAACACCGATCGACGGTCACCGTGCGGCGGAATTGATGCGACGGATGACTGCGCCGGCGGGGGAGGTCGTCGAGTTCGACGAAGTGAGCAGACATGCTTGGCGTAACCGCGATCTCGATCCGGCGCTGCACCGTCAGGCATATTTGCATGTACTCCGTGAATCCGGCGTCAGCGACCGCGCTCAGGCAGAGTCCGTCTACGGCAGGGTGATCGACCCTTCGTGTTGGACTCCGTACCCGGATACGGCGCACGTGTTGGCGATGCTTGCCGGCAGAGCGATTCCAGTTGCCGTGCTGAGCAATATTGCCTTCGACATCCGCCCGGCATTCGACATGCTCGGAGCGAGTGATTACGTCAGCGAGTTCGTCTTGTCGTACGAGGTCGGCTACGTCAAACCTCAGCCTGAAATATTCCTATCCGCGGTGCGTTCGCTCGGGGCGGATCCGGTGCGGACCTTGATGGTCGGTGACAGTGAAGAGGCCGACGGGGCGGCGCGGACAATAGGCTGCTCCTTTGCCCTCGTCGATCCGATCGCAACGGGAGAGCGTCCCACCGCCTTGCTGGATGCACTGGCGAGCTACGGAATTCGATGAGGCCGCCGCACCCCGAAACGTCTCAGCACATGGGGCACTGGGGAATGTTTCGAGCCGAAAGTGCCGACGGCGAGGTGACCGCCGTGCATCCCCAGGAGACCGACCGCAACCCCTCGCCCGTACTCGGCAATCTCGTCGGTTCGGTGACACACCGGTCTCGGGTGCAAGGCCCTGCCGTTCGACGCGGTTGGCTCGAGCGCGGCCCTGGTCCGACGGATCGGCGCGGCAGCGAAGAGTTCGTTTCGGTGTCCTGGGACGAACTCACCGAGTTGCTGGCAGTCGAGCTTTCTCGCGTGATCGACAGGCATGGCAACCAGGCGATCTACGGCGGTTCCTACGGGTGGGCCAGTGCCGGACGATTCCATCACGCGCAGAGCCAAGTTCACCGATTTCTCAATTGTATCGGCGGCTACACGCGCTCGGTGCACAGCTATTCGCTCGGTGCCACCGGCGTCGTCATGCCGCACGTTCTGGGAGCCCACTGGAAGATGTTCTCTCGCTCCACCTCCTGGGACGTGATTGCCCGGAAGACGGAACTGATCGTCGCGTTCGGTGGAATTCCGCTGAAGAATACCGGCATCAACCACGGAGGCACCTCCGACCATCCCACGGCGTCGGCTCTGGATGCGCTACGCGCCCGTGGCGGAAAGATCGTCACCATCAGTCCGCTTCGAAACGATCTCGACGGTGCGGCTCGTTGGCTGACGCCGATTCCAGGCACCGATGTCGCGATGATGCTCGGACTCGCCTACGTTCTGGTCTCCGGAAATCTGCACGACACAGCATTTCTCGACCGATATTGCACCGGATACGCACGCTTCGAGGAGTATCTGCTCGGAGTCGCGGACGGCACACCCAAGACCGCAGAGTGGGCGTCGAACATCTGCGGCGTCTCCACCTCGGAGATCACCGACCTGGCACGCGAGATGGCGAGGCGTCGCACTTTGATCACCGTCACGTGGTCTCTGCAGCGGACGAAATCGGGCGAGCAAGCACCGTGGATGGGCGTGACACTGGCGTCGATGCTCGGGCAGATCGGCATACCCGGTGGAGGATTCGGGCACGGCTACGGGTCGATGAACGAGCCTGGTCTCGCGCCGGTACCGTATCCCCTTCCCACCTTGCCTCAGGGCTCGAATCCGGTGAAGGCATTCATCCCGGTGGCCGCCGTGTCGGACATGCTGCTCCATCCGGGCGAGGAATTCGACTTCGACGGACAGCGACTGACGTATCCCGATATTCGGCTGGTGCACTGGGCGGGCGGCAATCCCTTCCATCATCATCAGGATCTCGGACGACTTCGCCGGGCGCTGGCACGACCCGACACGGTGGTGGTGCACGACCCGTACTGGACGCCCATGGCCAAGCACGCCGACATCGTCGTCCCGTCGACGACGTCGCTCGAGCGCAGTGACATCAGCTGCACACGCAACGATCCATTGCTGGTCGCCATGCACGCTGCCGTGCCGCGCTTTGCCGACGCGCGAGACGACTACGACACGTTCTCCGCGGTGGCCGAAAGACTAGGAGTCGGTGCGCACTTCACCGAGGGACGCACCTCGGGGGAGTGGGTGGAGCATCTCTACGATCAGTGGCGCGGTTACCTTCGCGGCATGAATGTGAACACTCCAGGTTTCGAAGAATTTTGGCAGCTCGGTTCATGGCGGATGGCGACCGAGGACGGGCTGACCCTGCTCGAGGACTACCGCGGCGATCCCGAGAAATACCCGCTTCGAACCCCGAGCGGGCGCATAGAGATATTCTCCGAGGCGATCGAGAAGTTCGGTTACGAGGACTGCATTGGGCACCCAGCGTGGTACGAACCGGTGGAGTGGCTCAAAGGGCAACGTGCGCAACAGTTTCCGCTACATCTGATCGCGAATCAACCACGAACACGGCTGCACAGCCAACTCGATCACGGAGCGAGAAGTCAGGCTTCGAAGGTGCACGGACGTGAGCCGATCCGGATGCACCCCACGGCTGCGAGCGAGCGAGGGCTACGCGACGGCGACGTAGTGAGGGTCTTCAACGATCGTGGTGCGTGTCTCGCCGGTGTCGTGGTGGATGAGGACATGATGCACGCCGTGGTGCAGTTGGCGACGGGTGCCTGGTACGACCCTGAGGACCCCGCGGACGTCGGATCGATGTGCGTACATGGCAATCCGAATGTACTGACAGCCGACGTCGGTACATCCTCGCTGGCACACGGGTGCACGGGCCAGCATGTGCTGGTGCAGATCGAACGCTTCGAGGGCGTAGTGCCACCGATCACTGCGTTCGATCCGCCACAGTTCGTAGAACGAGAGACGGTCAGAAGACGACTCGGCTGATGGTTTCCGCAATCAATGCTGGCTTGTCTTCGCCCTCGATGTGAAGTGTGTTGGTTGCCACGATCTGGAGTGCGCCGCCGGAGACTTCCTCTGCCGAAGTCAGTGTGGTCTGCAACCGGACGTGCGATCCGACCCTGACTGGGTTGATGAAACGAACCTTGTTGGACCCGTAGTTGATTCCGAGCTTGACGTTCTCGATGGTGTAGATCTGCCAGTTGAGTACCGGGATCAAGGACAAGCTCAAGTAGCCGTGCGCAATGGGGCCGCCGAATGGGCTTTCCTTTTTTGCTCGTTCGACGTCGATATGGATCCACTGGTGATCACCCGTGGCGTCGGCGAAGGTGTCGACCCGGTCTTGAGTGATCTGCATCCAGTCACTGGTGCCGAGGTCCTCGCCGACGGCCGCGGTGATCTGCTGTGCTGACGTGAAAGTGCGCATCGTCACATTATGCGCTGCGCGCCCGGCCGGTCGGGGGTCAGGACGGGTCGAGAACGAGAGAAATCGAGTTGATGCAGTACCGCTGATCTGTGGGCGTCGGGTAGCCCTCTCCCTCGAAGACATGGCCGAGGTGGCTGTGGCATTTCTTGCACACGACCTCGACGCGTCGCATCCCGAGCGTGGTGTCCTCGTTGAGGATGACTGCGTCACTGTCTGCGGGATCGAAGAACGAAGGCCAACCGCAGTGTGACTCGAACTTCTCGGTACTGCGAAACAGTTCGGCCCCGCATGCGCGGCAGCTGTAGACACCTTCGGTTTTGGTGTCGGTGTACTCCCCGACGAACGGACGCTCGGTGCCCGCCTGACGCAGGACTGCGTACTCCTCGGGGGTGAGCTTCTCGCGCCATTGTGCGTCGGTGAGCTGAACGGCGGGAACAGAATTTTTGTCGGTCGCTGAACTCATGACACCACGCTAATACTTCTCGAGCTGCTTCGTTGTTTGCGCAGGTGAGCTGTCCGGCAGGAGGTACTCGGGTTCGATTCCGTCGTCGAGCCGTCCGTCGCTGCGGGCAGCGAAGTACCGTCCGATCAGAACCGAGAAGATCACGATGATCAGCAGACTCCAGCCGAATGTAGTGCGCATGTAGTCCATTGCTCGGCCTCCCGTCGGGAATCGACCGGACAACCAGCGGTCGTAGCTCATGAATCCATAGACTGCGAGCCACGCCGGCCAATTTCGGAGAACCGAGTTCTTGAGCACGACCGTCATCAACAGCGGGAACAGCAGCATCGAGTAGTACATCTGGCCGAGTGACCCGAGTAGCCAATGTGCTGTCAGGACAAGGCCCGACGTTGTCGCAATGAAGAACAGGCGGTCCTCGCGGCAGTAGCGATAGAGCAACCACAGTGACACCAGAACCATGACGCCGAGAACACCACGGATTGCGTAGATCAAGAACTCCGGCAATCCGTAGTAGCGACCGTTGCCGACAATCGCGCTGTTGAAGTAATCGCGCGACTCGAGGAGATAGGGGAGGGTGCGGTCGATGAACTCCATCGGGTCCACCGACAGCGGCCAAGCGATCAGAAGCAACACGACAGGAATTGCGATCGCGGTGATGAAAACCTTCCACTGCTTGGTCATCAGCGGAATGATCAACAGCGGTGCGAGGATCGGTTTGATGGCCAGTGTCAGCCCCATTGCGACACCGGCGGACAAATCTTTTCGCTGGAGCAGCCAGTAGATGAATGCAACCTCACCCAACAGAACGAAACCGTTGAAGTTGGTGAACACCAAAGTGTTGGTCACTGTTTCACTCGCGAAGGCAGCGAGGAGAAGTGCAGGCGCTGCGACAGAGTTCAGACCGAAGCCGAAGATCTTGAGCAAGATGTACAACGCAAGGACGATGGCAACCGTGCTCGCCACGATGAACAACCAGCGAGAACGTTCGGGATCGATGACTGCGAGAGGCGACAGCAGCATCGTCGCACTCGGCTGATAGAGATAGTGCGGATCGACCGAGTCGAAGTTCGCCGTGTACACCGGCTCGCGATTGAGAAACGCAAGTGCAGCCTGGTAGACGGGGTTGAAATCATTGGTGAAGTCACCGTTGACCGCTCGTACGATCGCCCGGTTGAGAACAGTCATGATGGCGATCGGCCATAGCGCGAACCGGACTACATCCGCGGTCGACCGGCCGTTGCGGGGCTCGAGGAAGCTAAGTGACACGTGGGAACGGTACCTTGACCGGGCTCTCGCGATGACCGTCGACACCCGTTGAGTGAATTCGGTACCACTCCGTGAATTGGTACCGCTCTGTGAATCGATAGCCGACGTGTCATGCGGGACAGACGCTGCCGTCGGGAGGCAACGACGCGTCGGTCGCGTACGCAGTGGCCGCGGCCTGCCCGCACACCGACCCTCCGATCACCGGGTGGCCTGCACCCTGCCAGGTCATGGCGGCCGAACGTGCGCCGGTGGCGGCAACAAGCCCGGTCACACTGGCGAACCCTCCATTTCCGACGACGGGGTCACCGGCGCCACTGAGTTCGAGGACCGGAACGGACAACGACGTCGGCAGGGGCGGAGCTGGTGCGGTCGGCCACGAAGAGCACGTGGCTGCTGTCAGAGCGGCGTCGTTGCCGAAGATGGGGTACTGCTCGCTCCACCTCGCACCTGCATCCCGCACGGCCTGCGGGGACGGCCACTGCTGGCCGTCGATGCACCGTGCGACGAACTGACCGTCCGTTCCGTAGGCGACTGCACCGCGCGAGGACAACCGGCTCAGTGCGGACGGATCACCGGACCGAGCTCCGGACAGTGCATCGGCAAGATCGAGTGTCCGTCTCGACGGGTCGCCGGAGGACGAGGCGAGTGCATAGGCGATCCCGTCGAGTACAGCGTGGGTCGACAGAGGTGCCAGGGCTCCGCTTGCCACCTGTGCCAGCAGTTCGGATACCGCGCCCTTGGGGTCGGATCCGAGCGAGCACTGGAGGGCCTGGCATCGCTGTAGGAACGCAGTGAACGCAGCCTCTCTGCCTTCCGTCTTCTGCTGGGCCACGGTCATCTGATCTACATTCACTCCGGTGGGCGAATCGAGAATCAACCTCGCCACTCGGTCCGGGTACTGAGCCGCATATGCCAACGCAGTGAATGCACCGTTCCCGGTGCCGACGATGCCGAGGGTATCGACTCCCCAAGCGATTCGAAGCTGTTCCAGATCGCCGGCCGCATAACTGGTGGCGAATGCTATCTCCTGTGGCTGCAGTAGATCGGTGCATTCGATCGTCGCCTGGCGTCCGACGGCGACGGCTCGGTCTGCGGCATCGCCGTCGGACACCGCGAATTGCCCCAGGTTCGCCAGCGTCTCGCGAGTGTCGGCTTTTACGCAATCGATGGCTGTCGACCTGCCGATTCCGCGCCGATCGATGGCGACGAGCGGGTGAGCCTCCAGCATCGTCGTGCTGTTGCCGGCCGCGAGGTCGGCAAGTGTGGCGATCGACGCGCGGTCGGAGCCGGAGGTGAATACCAGGGGCGCGGCATCGGGCGGCGTTCTGTCCAATTTCGCACGCAGTGCGCCGACGGAGAAGGACCCGAACATCTGACCGGAGGGGTCGACGGGCGCGTCGAAGTCTGCGCATTCGAGGACGACACCGGGTGTGCGAGCGGTGAGGCCGTAGAGATCGAAGGTGCTCTGTGTGCAGTCGGTCCACGCAAGATCGTCCACCGGAACCTGGAGTTCTGGATTCTCCGGTTCCGCATCGGCAGTCGACTCTTCGGGTTGCCCAGGGGAGTTCTGCTCGACGGCGACGTCCGGGCGTCCGGACGGCCCAGCACTGCATGCCGCCCCCAACATCGAGACCGTGAGAAGAACTGCGAGCAACGATCTTTTCTGCGTCACGCTGCGAGGCTATCTACTTTTCCGCACCGGGAACTTCACCGGTCCCGGCCGGACGCACTCGGACCCATCTGGTCAGCAGAGTTCCGTCGTCGTCGGCGAGCACGTGAATACGTTTCATCCGGTGCAGTACCGCGGCGTTCGAGTACGCAATACGCCCCGACTTTCCCGCAAGCAGGTTCGGCGAAGTCGTCAGGCATAGTTCGTCGACGCCATCGTCTGCAAGGAGCGTTCCGAGCAGGCCTGGTCCGCCTTCGCACAGGACTCGTCTCAGACCCAGTTCGTCCAAGGTAGCCAGGACGGCAGAAGTCGGTACGGTCGTTCCCTCGACTTCGATCACGCGCGCACCTGCTTCGCGAAGCGTCGAACGTGACTCGGCCGCCGCGGAGGTTGTCGTGATGATCGTCGGCGGCACTTCGGTGTCGATGAGAAGCCGCGATCTCGGATCGATCGAGGCCGAGGCAGTGACGACCACTACTGGGGGAACCGGTGCCAGGCCTGCGTCGATTCGTTGGTTCTGCTGTGACTCGGTAAGACGGACACCCCCGTAATTCTCGCTTCGGACCGTCCCGGCCCCCACGAGAACCGCATCCGCCAGGGTCCGAAGGACATCGAACACTGCTTTGTCAGAGGGTGTACCGAGACCTGAGGACACGCCGTCGGCGCTGACGGCTCCGTCGATGCTGGAGACGAAGTTCGCCCGGATCCACGGCGCGGTCAGGTTGTCCGGATAGGCGTACAACCGGCGTAGTTCGGCCAGGTGGACGACGCCGTCGGCCGGGTACGAAGGGCCGGAGCCGTGTGTGAAGTAGGTCGCAATATCGAGTAGGCGCACATTGTAGATAAGACCACCTCGTTACGCTTACTAGATGCCTGGACGTCTTGTCGATCGTAATCCTGTCGTTCCCTCCGATCAGTTGATCGCGCAGATGGTCCCCCCGGCCATGTTCGACGAAGTCAGTTTCGCCTCGTACATCCCGGATCCGAACGAGCCCAGTCAGGCCGAGGCGGTCGCCAAAGCCGAGTCGTTTGCGGAGAAGGTGACGAAGATTCGCGGGAAGGGAAAACGCGGACTGTTCGGCAAGAAGGCGCCCTCTACCGGCGCAGGCTTGTACCTCGACGGCGGTTTCGGCGTCGGTAAGACCCACCTCCTGGCCTCGATCTTTCACAGCGTCCCCGAACCGAAGGCATTCGGTACGTTCGTCGAATTGACTCACGTGGTGGGCGCGCTCGGCTTCAACAAGGCGCTCGAGGAGTTGTCGGCCCACAGCGTTCTGTGTATCGACGAGTTCGAACTCGACGATCCAGGCGATACGATGCTCGTGTCCCGATTGCTGTCCGAGCTTTCCCAGCGCGGCGTGTCCATCGTGGCGACGTCCAACACCCTGCCCGGTCAACTCGGCGAAGGAAGATTTGCAGCCGAGGACTTCATGCGGGAAATCAAGAAGCTTGGATCTATCTTCGAGTCCATCCGGGTGGATGGACCCGACTACCGGCACCGTGACCTGCCCCCGGCCCCCGACCCGACATCCGAGGCCGAGTTGATCGAACGGGCGGATTCCGTGGCGGATGCGACCCTCGACGATTTCGACGAGTTGTTGGCACATCTGAGCACGCTGCATCCATCGCGATACGGAAAGCTGCTCGACGGTGTGCAGGCGGTGTTCTGGAAGAACGTGCACCCGGCTGCTGATCAGGCCGTTGCGCTCCGACTCGTGGTGCTCGCCGACCGCCTGTACGACGCAGGCATTCCGGTGACCGGGTCGGGCAGCAAGCTCGACGAGATCTTCACCGAGGAGATGCTGGCCGGCGGATACCGTAAGAAGTACCTCCGTGCGACGTCACGTCTGCTTGCCTTGTCGCGTTTCGCTGCCGTCGGGTGACGCTCGGGTCGGCAGATTCACGACCGTAGTGCTCGCTCCATCACGAAGTCGTCGTGGACCTCGGAGCCGAGCGTGAAGGTCTTGGTTCCGACGATCTCGAATCCCTGTTTGGCATAGAAGCGTTGAGCGCGCAGGTTCTTTTGGTTGACGCCCAGCCAGATACCTGCGCAGCTGCCCAGGGTTGCTCGGGCCAGTGATTCAGCCATCAGAGCCGCCGCCACTTGGCTCCCGTGATGGCCTGGAAGCACATACATCTTGGAGAGTTCCATCGTGGGTGTGTACGTCAGCACCCGCGCAACGTCCGGATCCGATGGTGGGCCGGACACGAGCATGGCGTAACCGACCATGGAACTATCGTCGGTGAAATCATCGTCGGTCGCCACCAGAATGGTGCGCTGCGGATCTGCCAGGTACTCACCGAACCGCTCATGCGACAGAACGCTGTCTACGAACGACGCTATTGCTGCTCTGGACGAACCAGGCGGGCATGCCAGTGGAAAGGTGACGGCCGCGACATCGGCTAGCTGTTCGGCGTCCCACAGGCCTGCGGTGGATACGGTGACAGTCATAGGCGGTCGACCGCTGCCTTCGCCTCACGCAACGAAAGCTCGGATCGAGCGCGCAAGAGCTTGATGGCAGAAATTGTGTTGCCTTCGGCCTTGAGGGTTCGCAGCCTGGGAATGATGTCCGCCCAAGCGGCGGTGTCCATGCCTGATGCACCCATCGGGGCGCCGAGCGTGGGAATAGGGTTTCCGCGCCCGACGGACTCGACAACATCCTTGGCTTCTTGGAGTCCTGCGCCGGTTCTCTCGCGGAACAACTTGATCGCGTGGATCTTCTTCTTTTCCCCCACGAGGCGGTATATGTCCTCGCGTGCCGAGTGATCCAAACCCGCGAGCATCAATTGTGTTGTGGCAGCAACGTTCTTGGGTGGACTCTTGCGCGTGAGGAGCCACACCGCGAGCACTGCGGCATCGATGAGGACCAATGCGACGATGAACCATCCCCAGGTGGGCATAGTTCTAAGTAGAACACCTCACTCGTAAGTCGACAGTCGGCGGCATGACGATTGCATAACGACGAGCGCGAGCGCGCCCAGTGAGCCGTTCGCCCTAATTCCAGGACCCCGCGTCGAAGAATTCGAACGCTTTCTCGAGAACGAGATCGGTCACTCCATATTTTTGCGCCGACAGATCGTGGCCTGCACCGGAAATCTCGATCGTGGCGGTATGAGCAGGCACCAACGCGATTGCATCGGACAGCTCGGCCGGTGAACCGAACGGGTCCTTCGTGCCGTGTACGAACATCGTTCGAGTGCGCACCTGAGGAAGATGCGCAGTGCGGGCCTTTTCCGGTTTGCCGGGCGGGTGCAACGGATACGACATCAGAATCAGCCCATCGACCAGTTCCGGTTGTTCGGCGACAAGCATCGATGCCTGCCGACCCCCGTACGAGTGGCCACCGAGCAGAATAGGGCCGCCGCGAAGCCGGCGGAGGTACATCACCGCTGCTTCGATCGACGCGCGGTCGGCATCGGCCTCCGACGGGTGCGGGGGACCGGACGGCTTTCGACGTCGGAACGCCAGATCGAACCGTAGAACCGAGAATCCTCGTGCCGACCACGCATCGGCCGAAGCGACAAGCAGCGGAGCGTCGAAGTTTCCACCCGCGCCGTGAGTGAGTGCGAGAGAACCCGACGATGGCCCCGAGGGCGCATGCAGAAATCCGCGCACCTCCGCTACGTCGATGAACGCGAGCACGTCGACGTCGTCGGCTTCTTCGGTCATTCGTCCCGGTCGTCGGCCGTCGGTGCGCTGTCGGCGGTGTCCTCGGAATGGTTTTCCTTCAAGTTTCCGTTGTCATCGACCATGTCGGCGAAGGCCGTACCCGACACCATTCCGTTGGTTCCCGGAAGAACAACCGTCGGCCTCGAACCCGGCTCGTACTTGGCATCGATGCCGGCCACTTCATCTTGCGCATGCTTGTGCGTATCGGAGCTGACCTGAGGTTCGCTGCCCTCGGTGCTCGGTTGATTGTCGTCGGCCATCACAGACGTCCTTTCGATCGCGGGCTGGGAAACCAGAGTGCACGTCTATGACGTGAATCACCACTCGCCATCGGCGGTAAACATCTCGACAGACCTGAAGACACAAAATAGACCCCGGCCGCATCGGCCGGGGTCTATTCGTGTGGTGCGCGATACTGGGATTGAACTAGCTCAGCGCGATACTGGGGACACGCCGACGGGCCTGGGAATTAGCGCTCTGACGTGCGGTTTCAAGTACCAGTATCGCGGTGTGCAAGTTGGCACAGATATGCACCGATGTACTCTGACGTGGTGCAAACGTGGTGCAAGATGCGACAGTCGAGGGCGGCGTAATGGCGGGCAGCAAGGGCAAGGCGCAACGTGGGTTCGGGCGGCTACGGCAATTCCGTAGCGGTCGCTGGAAAGCGAGCTACACCGGACCCGACGGACGGCTCTACGACGCACCCTCGACGTTCGCGGCCAAGATCGACGCCGAGGCGTGGCTCGTCGACCGTCGACGCGAGATAGACCGAGAGCTGTGGTCACCGCCGACAGAGGGCGCACCGGCAAAGGCGGCGGCCCGGCGCATGACGCTCGGTGACTACGCCGAGCAATGGCTCGTGCACCGAGACCTCAAACCGCGAACACGTGAGCACTACCGAAAATTGCTCGACGGCCACGTGTTGCCGGGCCTCGGCGCGCTGCCCCTCGGTTCGGTCACACCGGACGACATTCGCGGTTGGTATGCGGGCCTCGGCACCGCGACGCCGACGTTGCGCTCACACGCCTACGGCCTCGTGCGAACGATCATGGCCACCGCCGCAAGTGACGGCAGGATCACCACCAACCCATGCCACATACGCGGGGCCGGTTCGACCAAGAGGGTGCACAAGATCATGCCCGCGACGTTGCCCGAACTAACCGCCCTCACCGAGGCCATGCCCGAGCAGTACCGCGCCCTGATCTTGCTTGCCTCGTGGTGCGCGATGCGGTTCGGTGAACTCACCGAGCTACGTCGGCATGACGTCGACCTCGTCGACGAGGTGATCCGCATACGTCGGGCCGTCGTGCGCGTCGGCGGTGAGTTCGTCGTCGGTGATCCTAAGTCGGACGCGGGTACGCGGGACGTGGCGATACCACCTCACCTCGTGCCCGCAATCGAGGCCCATCTTGCCGAGTTCGTCGGACCCGGCAAGGATGCGTTGTTATTCCCTGCACAGCACGGCGGGCACTTGGCCCCGGCAACGCTCTATAGGAGGTTCTACGCCGCACGTACCAAGGCCGGTCGGGACGATCTCAGGTTCCACGACCTACGCCACTCGGGCGCGGTGTTGGCGGCGGCTACAGGTGCCACGTTGGCCGAGCTAATGGGGCGGCTGGGGCACTCGACGCCAGCGGCGGCGCTGAGGTATCAGCACGTGGCCGGTGGACGTGACAAGGCGATTGCGGCGGCACTGTCGGCCATGGTGAACGGCACCGGATAGAGCCGTACATATTCAAAAGGGTTGGTGCACAATCAAG
>JBBPZN010000097.1:0-12770 GCA_038198705.1 Mycobacteriales bacterium | reverse complement strand
TGTGAGATAGTTGCATCTGCGAGATGCCCTTCGTGTGTGGTCAGAATTTTTCTGTGAGAAGTCTTATTCTCCACCACGACAGGGCATTTCGTATTACCAACTCGCGCTCAGCTCCCGCCTGATCGGTGCATCCAGGCTAAAAGGCCCGTGCAAGCCAGCGCTCCTTCGACGGCCCGAGCCACCCCTTCTGGGCGCGCGAGGATTTCCAAACGCAGGTCCCTCGATCGATTCCCCTCGATCCCGACGGCGTCGTCATGGCTTCCGGCGGAGTCGAGATCATGCTTGGCGTCGGGCTTGGCGTTCTGCCGCGCGATCGGGTTCGGATAGGCAGGTTCCTTGTGGGTTGGGCTTTGTGGTGCACCGCCGTCCCCGAGCGCAGGTAGTTCTTATTGCCCTGTCGTCTGTGTCTGAGTGTGTCGTGTTCTAACCTCCGTGCCATCAAGAGATCTGGTTTAGCGGCTTCGTCCGAACTTCGGACAGAAATACTCCGAAATTACCTTCACCGCCCACTAGAACGTGTTCTGATTGGGTCTCCAGCACTCGACAGGAGTACCTAGTGACGCGTGACGACGTCGCGGAAATCGAACAACTGAAGTATCGGTACCTTCGGACCCTCGACTGCCGCAGATGGGACGAATTCGCAGAGACCCTGACCGAGGATGTCGTTGCCGAATACGGTGAGCACCTGCGGTTCACCTCACGCGATGATGTCCTGGCATTCATGCGTAGTGCGATGGTGCCGGGGCTCATCACCGAGCACCGTGTAGATCACCCGGAGATCGTCGTCGAGGGTGACAGCGCCAGTGGGGTGTGGTACCTGTCCGACATGGTCATGCATCCCAAATATGGTGCCATCCTCAGAGGTGCAGCGTTCTACGACGACCGTTATCAGCGGGGCGAGGACGGCCGTTGGCGCATAGCGCACACCGGTTACACCCGAACCTACGAATTCGCACACGAACTCACTAGCCTGCCCGGATTTCGGATGACGGCGAATCCATGGCAAGACGGAAGGACACAGTTGTGACCGAAAACCTCACTGGCAAGATCGCTTTGATCACCGGAGGCGGCCAAGGAATCGGACGGGGCGTCGCTCTGGAGTTCGCACGCGCGGGGGCCAAGTGCTTCCTCGTCGGCCGTACCCGCTCGAAACTCGAGGCTGTAGCCGAGGAGATTGCGCAGGTGACCTCGGCTGCAGACGTAGCCGTATACGAGGTGGATATCGCCTCGGACGGTGCATGCGAGGCTGCTGTGAGCGCAGCAATGGACGCTTTCGGCGGCGTCGACATTCTGGTCAACAACGCCAATTCCGCCTTCCCGGTGCCGCTCGACGAATCCGGCGACGACTTCTTCGACTACGCCCTGAGAACAGGACCACGTGCGGTACTGCGCCTGATGCGAGCCGTTCACCCATCGATGGTCGAGCGGGGCGGGGGAGTCATTATCACGATGATCACCTCATCTGCAGTTCGTTGGGACACATCAGGATTCGGGGTTTACGCAGCCACCAAGGAAGCCATGCGCGTGTTGACTCGGACTGCCTCCAGCGAATGGGGTCATGAAGGAATCCGCGCGCATTGCGTTGCTCCGCACGCACTTACGCCCGCACTCGAGTGGTGGATCGAAAACAATCCGGAGGAAGCCGCGGAGTTCGTTCGGACGATCCCGATGGGGCGTATCGGCGATCCTGAACGCGACATCGGCCAAGCCGTTGCGTTTTTGGCCTCGGATTCCTCACGCTATCTGAGCGGCGCGGTCATCCCGTTGGACGGCGGTCAATCTCGCTGGTGATGCCAGTGTTCAACCCGCGTTGACCCCGCGTTCTTGAAATGCAAAGGCCCGCACCCACTCTTCGGGTGCGGGCCATATGCAACGTGTCGTCAGTGCTGCAGTGCGGGATAGTCCGTGTAACCTTCTGCGCCACCGGAATAGAAGGTGTTCTGATCCGGTGTATTCAAGGGCAGATCTTCGCGCCAACGGTACGCGAGATCAGGATTGGCGATGGCAGGCCGACCGACGACCACTGCATCGCCGATGTCGTCTGACAGAAGAGACAGCGCTTCCTCGCGGCTGGTGATCTCGCCGAATCCGCTGTTGACGAGCGTCGGACCACCGAAGGCCTGCCGCAAGGTCTGGACGAGTTCCCCGGCCGGATTCTTGTGCAGCACACTGAGATACGAGAGACCGAGTGGCGCAATCCGATCGACGAGAGCCAGGTAGGTCGCACGCACGTCTTCGGCGTCCTTCTCGTACGCATCTTGAATGTTGTGCTCGGGAGAAATGCGGATTCCGACTCGGCCTGCGCCGATGGCCTCGACAACGGCCTCGACTACTTCAGCGACGAAGCGGGCCCTGTTCTCCGGTGATCCGCCGTAGGAATCTTCACGTCGATTCGACGACGATGAGAGGAACTCGTGGAGCAAATAGCCATTGGCACCGTGAATTTCGACGCCGTCCATACCAGCTGCGATCGCGTTCTTCGACGCCTGCACGAACTCCTCGATCACCGAGGGCAGTTCATCGGTTCGCAGTGCGCGCGGAACCGGGTAGGACTGCTTGCCGTCGTAGGTGCGGGTTTCGCCTTCGATGGCAACCGCACTCGGCCCCACTACCTCGCGGCCGCCCGTTGTCCCCTCGTGTGTCACACGCCCGGCGTGCATGACCTGGGACACGATCAGCCCTCCTTCGGAATGCACTGCGTCCGCGACGTTGCGCCAACCATCGATCTGCTCAGGGGTGACGAGCCCGGGCTGACCCGGGAAGCCCTGACCTGCATGAGACGGATACGTCCCTTCGGTCACGATGAGACCGAGCGAGGAACGCTGCTTGTAATGCTCGACCACCAGTGGGCCGGGAATTCCGTCTCGTCCTGACCGCACACGTGTCAGCGGCGCCATGACCAGCCTGTTTGCAAGCTTCAGTTCACCTAAGGTCAAGGGGGAAAACAACTTCACTGGCTCGGCTCTTTTCGTCGGCAACACTGCGTTCTTCGTTCGAATTACTTACAGTCGCTAACCTTCGGAGATGGCGAGCTATTCCGAGCCGAGACGATCGTCACGCGTGACGTCTGTTCAGAAAATCGGGCTACCGGCGCTACAGGTCTCGCGCCTGGCCTGAACGGCCGTGTGGATGTCGCGCGACCAGGCACACAGTCTCAGTCACCGGGAAATTCCACACTTCGAGAAGTTTTTGGACTGTACTGAATCTCGTGACGAGCACCGAATCGAACACCGACAGCCCGATCCGACCCATCCCCGAAGCGCAGGTGAGCGAGTGGGATTACGAAGCCGACGTCGTTGTCGCCGGCTTCGGTGTGGCCGGAGCTGCAGCCGCGGTCGGTGCGGCACAGGCAGGTGCCGATGTCCTGGTGCTCGAACGCACCGGTGGATGGGGTGGCGCGGCGGCGATGGCAGGCGGCTTCATCTACATGGGTGGGGGAACACCCTTGCAGAAGGCCTGCGGATTCGACGACACCGTGGACAACATGAAGGCCTTCATGAAGGCAGCCTTGGGACCGGGTGTCGACGAGGACAAGATCGATCTCTACTGCGAGGGAAGCGTCGACCACTATCACTGGCTGGCCGATGACTGCGGAGTTCCGTTCAAAGAGAGTTTCTGGGGTGAACCAGGCTGGGAGCCGCCAGACGACGACGGTTTGCAGTACACGGGAGGGGAAAACGCGGCACCGTTCAGTTCCGTCATTCCCCCGGCGCCGCGAGGACACGTCCCCCAGATGAAAGACAAGCACGTCAGCTCCGAAAAGGGCGGCGGGTACATGCTGATGAAGCCGCTGACCGACAGGGCTGCAGCACTCGGCGTCAGGTCCGAGTACGACATGCGGGTCCAGACACTGATCGTCGATGCCGATGGAAGGGTTGTCGGAGTCCAAGCCAAGCAATACGGCAAGAACGTTTCAGTCCGCGCACGTACCGGAGTGGTGCTGGCCACCGGGAGTTTCGCCTACAACAAGACGATGGTCGAGTCGTACGCACCCAGGTTGATCAATCGACCGGCCGCGTCGATCGAAGAGCACGATGGACGCGCAATCCGCATGGCCCAGGCGATCGGTGCAGACCTCGCGCACATGGATGCCGCTGAGGTCGCATTTTTCAGTGACCCACAAATGTTCATCCGTGGAATATTGGTCAACGGACGCGGCCAGCGTTTCATCAATGAGGACACCTACCCCGGCCGTGTAGGACAGGCTGTTCTGTTCGAAAATCACAACGAGGCGTTCCTCGTCATCGACGAGGCCGCATACGAGGTCGCGTCGACTACGCAGACTTCGACCCCGCAGCTCCGGCGCCGACCCACCTGGGTCGCTGAAACGGTGGAAGAGCTGGAGTCCGACATGGGATTGCCCGCAGGCGCTTTGCAATCGACAGTCGAGCTGTACAACCGGCATGCCGTGAACGGTGAGGATCCGTTGTTGGGTAAGAAGACCGAATGGGTCAAGCCGATAGGCACTCCCATTGCTGCAATCGACCTGCGCGGCATGACGGGCGGATTCACGCTGGGCGGACTGCGGACGAGCACAGCATCCGAGGTGCTCCACGTCTCCGGCGAACCGATCCCTGGCCTCTTCGCTGCAGGTCGCTGCACCGCAGGTGTCTGCGCAGGCGGCTACGCCAGCGGGGCGTCACTCGGCGACGGCAGCTTCTTCGGCCGTCGTGCCGGCCAGAGCGCGGCCAACGGGGGCTGAGGCATTCCGTTGCCTCAGCGTTCAATTTTCGCGGTCACGATCAGGTACTCCCAGTCCATTGCCGTCTCTCCGTAGAATTGGCCGGCCACTCGATCAGTGAGGCGTACAGAGCTGCGACTGCGGCATGGTCATCCCCGATCCGGCGATACACCGCGATCCTCGGACCATAGTTCTGCTTGAAGTAGTGCACGAAGTCCTCCGGCCGGGCGAACATGTCGACGGTCAGAGTTCTCACCACGGCGGTCAATTCGCGGACCCGATCTCCGAACAGACCGCGGACGTGCGCCTCCTCGCCCCACAACGGTGGCGACTGTGCACCGGGAGGTTGGGGGCGTACGGCTTCATCGCCGAAAACATTTTTTCGACGAATTCGTCCGGTGCCCAATTGATGAGTCCGATCGTTCCACCGTCCCGGCAAACGCGCACGGTCTCGTCCGCAGACCGGTTCGGCGTGATCAGGGTTTGCCTCCAGCGTGTTCGATCATCTGGATTCGACAACCGCGCGTCTGCGGGTGCAATCGAATAGTGATGTGACCGGTCCCGAACGGCAGTGCGTGTGCCCGCAGCTGGAGCTCCAGTTCGGGGTAGGAGTCGGGGACGGTTGGCGTGTCGTCCAGTACCGCCGGCCACAGACCGACCGAGTGATGGATCGTTGAACCTTGCGACGGCCACGTGGTGTCGACTGCGCGGAGGCGGAATGCACCCACGACCCACGTAGCATATTTCCATCCGTCAGCCAGTACCGACCAGACCGCGTCGGCGCTGCGTTTATGTCCCAGATGTCATGCCCACCATGATTACCCAAACAGGGTTGCTTCGACGATGGGTTCCTGGAAAAGATAGCAGTCCTTGCTTGACGGGGTTTGCCTGCAGACAAGGCGGGGCACCCCGCAGTACAAATACGGAGGTGCCGGTGACCGTTGCACGAGAGCGTTCGTTCCCATCCATCAGTGTCGACGACGGAGTTTATACGCCTCAGGAAGATTCATACCTCCTGTGCGCCGAGATTGCTGCGCACTCCGGACTCGCTGGTGCCCGGGTTCTCGACCTGTGCACTGGCAGCGGAATCGCCGCGATCGAAGCTGCACGACGCGGTGCCCGGGAAGTCGTTGCGTACGACATCTCTGTTCAGGCCGTAGCCTGCGCACTGTCGAATGCCGACGCGAATGGCGTCGACGTCGATGCACGCGTGGGGACGCTGTCCGACGCGTGGCAAGATGCGCCGTTCGGTGTCATCGTCTCCAATCCGCCGTATGTACCCTCACCTCGGCCTCCGGTCGGGATGGGTCTGCACCGCGCCTGGGATGCCGGCGACCGCGGCCGTGTCGTGTTGGATCTTCTGTGCGCACACGCGTTCGATCTCCTGGTGCCGGGTGGAGCAGTGATCATGGTGCAGTCCGAGCTCTGCGGGGTAGAGGAATCTCTCGATCGGCTAAGGGATACCGGGCTCGACGCCGAAGTGACACGCCGTCGAACGATCGATTTCGGGCCCGTGCTTCACGAGCGCGCAGCGTGGATGGAAGCGGCAGGGCTGATCGAGGTGGGATGTCGAAGCGAAGAACTGATTGTCATCGAAGGTCGTCGCCCAGCCGACTCTTGACCCGACGCCCGGTTGATTCACCACGACCTGGGGTAGTCGGTGCCACATGAGGAAGAACGACAACACTGAATCCGAGTCCACCGAGCCCAAAGGTGGTCGGCCCGGGCCGACGGACGAAGGCAAGACTGGCGGAATGGCTACCCGGGAAGTAGCTCCAGAAGTCGCCGAGAACGAGGGCAAAGACAAGGACAGCTGACCACAGGGACGCTGGCAAGTGCTGCAGAAATACATCGGCGCGTGTTTCGCACTGGCGGCCTCGGGTATCAGAGACATCGGCACTGAAGCAGATTGGCGCCTCGGAGTATACGAGCAGCCATGGTCTGGAGTACGAATGCCAAACGACGAAACTACCGAATCCGTGATCTGGGTCGATCCGAGCCCACTGGACAGCTGGTGGGATCGAGTGATGAATCAGAGTCTCGTCGCCTCCGGCGACCGAAGCTGACGATCGCCCTGGTCAGCCCAAGGCCAACTCTTGCTATGAGGAGCGAAGGAGTAGTCCCATGAAAGCAGTTACCTGGCACGGTAAGCGTGATGTGCGCGTCGATTCGGTTCCCGATCCCATCATCGAGAAGCCCACCGACGCCGTTATCGAGGTCACCTCGACGAACATCTGCGGCTCTGACCTGCACTTGTATGAGGTGCTGGGCGCCTTCATGAAACCGGGAGACATCTTGGGTCACGAGCCGATAGGCATCGTTCGTGAAGTCGGTAGAGAGGTTACCAACCTCGCCGTCGGCGACCGAGTGGTAATTCCATTTCAAATCTCGTGCGGTAGCTGTTTCATGTGCGATCGCTCGCTGTACACACAATGCGAGACCACCCAGGTGCGCGAGCAGGGTATGGGTGCTGCACTGTTCGGTTTCTCCGAGCTGTACGGCAGTGTTTCAGGAGGGCAGGCCGAGTACCTGCGCGTTCCTCAGGCACAGTTCACCCACATCAAAGTTCCATCAGGAGCACCGGATTCGCGGTACGTATACCTTTCGGACGTGCTTCCGACTGCGTGGCAGTCCGTCGTGTACGCCGACATTCCGCCGGGCGGTTCGGTGACGGTCCTCGGTCTCGGACCCATCGGAGATATGGCCGCCCGCATCGCAACCCACCTCGGCTTCGATGTCATTGCGGTCGATCGAGTCCCCGAGCGGCTTGCCCGTGCGCAAACTCGCGGAATTCGCACGGTCGATCTTGCTCAACATGCGGGGGAGCTTGGCGACGTGATCCGAGATCTCACCGATGGACGCGGCACCGACTCGGTGATCGATGCTGTCGGAATGGAAGCACACGGTTCGCCCGTGGCGAAGGCTGCGCAGCAACTCACCGGTCTGCTGCCGGATTTTCTCGGTAAGCCGATGATGCAGAAGGCCGGCGTCGACAGACTGGATGCGGTGTACTCTGCCATCGACATCGTCCGTCGTGGCGGCACCATCTCACTGATCGGCGTCTATGGCGGGGTTGCCGATCCGCTTCCACTGCTTACCATGTTCGACAAGCAAATTCAGCTACGTATGGGCCAGGCGAACGTGAAGCGGTGGGTAGAGGACATCATGCCCCTGCTCGGCGACGACGATCCATTGGGTGTCGATTCGTTCGCAACCCACACCCTGCCTCTCGAGCAGGCCCCGCACGCGTACGAGATATTTCAGAAGAAGCAGGACGGCGCGGTCAAGGTGATTCTGAAGCCCTGAGCGGCTATGGGGGCGAAGGGCTTTCGTTGGTCAGAGTCCAGACGGTGAAGGGTGGTCGGGTGACCGCCGGTTCTCGTCCAAAAGAGACTCCAACAACCTGACCGTCAGTTGCACGACTTGGTTCTCTTCTGCGCCCGCTAGCTCGTCGAGAGTTCCGGCTGCGCGTCCCAACGCGATACCCGCCAGCACTGCCACTGCCATCTGGGCTCTCAGTCGTGGGGAGTCGAGACCTGCCTCCTTCATCCGATCTTGTATTCCCGCAGTGAGTTTGGCGTCGATTCGAGCTGTCGCTGCGATCTGAACCGCCGCATCGTCGTGTGCGCGAACGACCGCTTGCAGCACGGGGCTCGGACCGACCTGGTGAACACGCCGAATCGTTGCCTCGATCCGCGCGGGATCGAGCATGTCCGACAGGTGCGGATTTTCGTTTTCCGTCGGCAGGGTTTGGATATACAAGGCCGCCTTGCTCCCGAAGTAGCGGGCGATCAAGGCAGGATCAACGCCCGCTTTCTCACCGATCTCTCGGATCGTCGTTCTCTCGTATCCACGCGCGCCGAACAGTTCGGTTGCAGCTTCGAGAAGATTCTGCTTGGTGCGGTCGGAGTCACGAACGCGGGCTACGGGGCGTGTCTCGATCATCGTGAATCCTCACTCTGTCCTCTGCGGCGGGCGATGTCGTAGGCAAAGCTGCCGGTGGCAGCCGACTCGATGCTCTCGTCGACCAACCTGGCGGGTAGTTTTTCGGCGCGGCTGCCTCGATAGGACAGTGCAAAAGCCAAAATTGCCGTGCCCGTCCACAGGCCGATACCGACGATGGCGGTTGCTGTGTAGCCGGCGCTGTCCGGGAACGTCTGCCCGGGGGCTGTATATATCGCGAGCACGGTGGCGCTCAAAGCGCTGCCCACCGCACCACCGACCGTGCGTGCTACTTGATTGACTCCTAGGGCGCTCCCTGTTTCGTGCGGTGGGACCGCGCTGACGATGAATGCCGGCATCGCGGCGAAGGTGAACCCGATCCCGAGGCCGGCTACCCCCATGAGTACGAATACGACCCATAGTTCATCTCGACCGAACAGGAACAGCGTGAGCGCGCCGGCGAAGGCCATCGCACCGATCGGCATGATCATCGACTTGCTGATCCACCGCTCGGCCAGCGGAAGGAGTCTGTTCGCGAACACACTCGTCAACGAGAAGGGCACGAGTACGAGGCCAGCCACCATCGCTGACCGACCGAGTCCGTATCCGGTGTCGGACGGAGTTTGTACGAAGCGGATGACGGCCGATGAGAGAACGAACATCCCGATACCGGCGAAAAGGCCGGTTACATCAGCAGTCAGGACTGCGGGTTTGGACAACAGCCGCAATTCCACGAGGGGGAACCGAGTCCGCAGCTCGTGGAAAGTCCAGCCGACGACGACTGCGAGGCCTACCGCCGCACATCCGATCGTCTGGAAGGAAGTCCAACCCCAGTAGCTGCCGGAGGTGAGTGCAATCAGCAACAGAGTGAGGCCGATTCCGAGGAGTACTGCCCCGACAATATCGAGCGGCTTGTGCGGTACGTGCCGACTGGAAGGAACCGATGTGATGCCACCGACCAACACGGCCAGCGATGCCGCAGATGCGACAACGAAGCAGGCGTGGTAGCCCCAGAAATGGGCAATTACCCCAGTCAAAGGGTAGCCGAGACCGATGCCCGCAACCGCGGTGACCGACAATGCCGCAACGGTGCGTTTGGCCTCGAACGGTGTCAGGTGATCGCGCGCTACCGCCATCGCGAGCGGCGCGAGCCCCAGCCCGACTCCTTGGAGGCCACGCCCGATGAGCAGGAGTGCGAGGTTGCTGGGGATCGCGGCCAGGACACAACCGATGAAGACTACGGACAGCGCTCCGATGATTACAGGTCGTCGGTGAGGACCGTCTCCGAGGCGGCCGAGGACCGGAACGGTCACGGCTCCCACCAGCATCGTTATCGTCAGCGTCCACTGCGCACTCGTGAACGAGACCGAGTACGCGTCGGCCACTGTCGGAATCAGAGGTGCGCCGACGCTGCTGACGATGGCGACAACGGTACAAATTGCTGCCAGCACCGGTACGAACCCGCGGGGGGTCGCGAGCTGATACTCCGGTGTGTCATCAATCGATGTCATCGCCTGATGTTATACCCAGTTCCGAGTTCGACCCGGATCGAAATCACCCGTGGGGCGACGTCGGGTAGATCGGAAGGTCAGGGTCGAACGCATAGTTCGGACGCCCCAACTCTATTGTCAGGACATGGAAGAAGTGACGATCGGACAGGTGTGATGGGCAAGCCGCCCTCATCAGACCAGTCCGGACGGCCGACATCACGGTTCAGGTCTGCCAGTATCTTGCTCGGTCCCGCTTTCGTTGCGGCGATAGCCTATGTCGATCCGGGGAATGTCGCCTCGAACGTCAGCGCGGGTGCGCAGTTCGGCTACTTGCTTGTGTGGGTGATCGTGGCGGCGAACGTGATGGCCGGACTCGTGCAGTTCTTGTCCGCGAAGCTCGGCATCGTCACCGGGATGACACTTCCCGAGGTCGTCCGCTCGAAATCGAGCAGGTCTGTGCGACTTGCATATTGGTCTCAAGCAGAAGTCGTCGCCATGGCGACCGACCTCGCCGAGGTCGTCGGTGGTGCGATCGCACTGTATCTACTGTTCGACCTGCCCCTTCTCGCCGGTGGTCTGATCACCGGGCTGGTGTCGATGATGTTGCTGTTGGTGCAGGATCGGCGCGGACAGCGGCCGTTCGAGTTCGTGATCCTCGGTTTGCTTGCGGTCATCGCTGTCGGCTTCCTCGCCAGCGTGTTCGTCGAACCGCCGTCGCTGTCGCAGGCTGCTGCGGGACTTGTCCCACGATTCGACGGTGTGGAAAGCGTGTTGATCGCAGCAGCGATGCTGGGTGCAACGATCATGCCGCACGCGGTCTACCTCCACTCCGGACTCGCACGTGATCGCCATGGCAACCCCGAACCAGGACCGGTACGTCGGCGGCTGCTGCGGATCACCCGGATAGACGTCGGACTGGCAATGCTGTTGGCCGGAGCCGTCAACATGTCGATGCTGCTCTTGGCGGCAACAACTCTCGGCGGACGCGATGGCGTCGACTCGATCGAGGGCGCCCATGCGGCGGTAGGGGAGACATTGGGATCAGTGGTCGCACTACTGTTCGCGGTGGGGCTCCTTGCATCGGGGCTCGCGTCGACTTCGGTGGGGGCGTATGCGGGCGCGATGATCATGGACGGCTTACTGCGCAAACGGATTCCGATTGTGCTGCGGCGAGTGGTGACGCTGGTGCCTGCACTCCTCATTCTTGCTGCTGGGATCGATCCCAGCCGCGCACTCGTCGTCTCGCAGGTCGTGTTGTCCTTCGGCATCCCGTTCGCTTTGATCCCATTGGTGCGGTTCACCTCCGATCGAGTATTGATGGGACAGGATGTCAATCACCGGATCACCGCCTGTGCGGCGTGGCTCATCGCGGCCATCATCGTTGTTTTGAATGTGGTCCTGATCTATCTCACCGTGACATGAGTCAGCTGCGCTTGTGGCTTTCGGATCCGGTTGCATTGTGTGTTCGAGGCACGGATTGCGGGTAGTTACCTATGGCATCACACTCGGAAAGCGGGAGCATCGAATGAGCGAACTGACCTTTACCATCGGGCACGAGGAACTGGTGATTCGGCAGCGATGGGAAGTCGTCAGTATCGTCAACGACATTCTGGTTGCCGTTTGGTTCATCGTCGGCAGTGTCTTGTTTTTCGGCGAGACGACGGCGGTCGCGGGCACGTGGTTGTTCCTGATCGGCAGTGTCGAGCTCTTGATTCGACCGATGATCAGGCTCGCTCGACGCATCCACATCCAACGGGTCCGACAGGGGGCTGCGGCCTCCGACTCCAGTGACGACTACTGATCTCGCCCCGGGCGTGGGTGTCGAGCGAGAGCCCGGCGCCGCTGCAATCAGCTTCCTGACAGTTCCGAATCCAAGGAGAAAACAGTGATCTTCATCGTCGTACAGTTCGAGACGAAGCCCGAGTGGACCGAGCGTTGGCCAGAACACGTCGCCGAGTTCACCTCGAATACCCGCGCCGAGGCAGGCAATCTGTGGTTCGAATGGTCTCGGAGCCTCGAAGATCCATCCGTCTATGTGTTGCTCGAGGCCTTCCGCGATGATGAAGCCGGTGGCGCCCACGTCAACAGCGATCACTTCAAGAAGGCAATGAACGAACTCCCGCAAGCACTGGTTTCGACGCCCAGGATCGTCAGCCAGACCGTGGATGCAACCGGATGGGGCGAG
This sequence comes from Mycobacteriales bacterium, assembly GCA_038198705.1. Lineage (GTDB taxonomy): Bacteria > Actinomycetota > Actinomycetes > Mycobacteriales > Mycobacteriaceae > Rhodococcoides. Next base: position 472 of record JBBPZN010000097.1, on the reverse strand, counting down.
ATGGGCGAAATGTCGGTCGACGAGCAGTAGTTCGAATGCAGGACGGAGCACGTGATGCTCTGGCCAGTACCCTTCGTTCTGTCGAAAATCTGAAATTCCCCGAAGGCCCTCGGCGTGAGATGAGTCACCGAATGGCATCCTGACGCGCAACTCTACCCTCACGGGAGGGTAGTTTCGTGAACGGAGCTTTCCAGGGACGCACACAATCTGCGCCCATCCTGGGATGTTGCCCCCACTCCGGGAAGCGTTCAGCACCTCGCATCTTTCCGATCACCCCACATTCCTCGACAGAGAATGGAGCATCTACATGGCTTCCGCGGCCACCGCAGCGCAGACGATCGAACCGCAATGGACGGTGTGGTCTGCCTTGCGATCGCCGAGACGGTTGCGGACCGAGGTTCTCGCCGGGCTGGTGGTGGCGTTGGCACTGATTCCAGAGGCGATCTCATTTTCCATCATCGCCGGCGTGGAC
>JBBPZN010000096.1:0-16485 GCA_038198705.1 Mycobacteriales bacterium | reverse complement strand
GTGCCACTCCTTCGCCATCGACATGTGGCGGTTCACGTTGTCTTCCGCAACAGGAACCAGCTCGTGTAGCAGCTCCAGCTGTGTCAGATCCCTCGCCATTACATTGCCTCCATACATTGCCGATATCCGGACCTAGCCTACGGCACCGTAACTTCGCTGTGAACGCTCTCCAGTTGCGTGGCGCACAGTAGATCGGCCGGGAACCAAGGCGCAGTCGCCCCCGTAGCAGTTCGATCCCCATTGACAGTTCGTTCCCCGTATCCGAACTGTTACCAAGTGTACGGCGACGTATTCGGATAATGCACGGACCGTCGGTGGTGCAGATACGGACGGCCGAACCGAACACGCGGTGGGCGGCATCCGCCACCGCGTGTACCTCTTCGGTGCCCCCAGTAGGACTCGAACCTACGACCTGCGGATTAAAAGTCCGTAGCTCTACCAACTGAGCTATAGGGGCGCGGATCGAAAGTGTAATGGGTGTTCCCAGTCGGCAGGCAGGTACCCCCAAAGAGTGTCGAGCAGCTATTTGCCGAAGCTGCTGCAGCCTTTGGGTGCGGGGATTCCGGCGAGCCTGTCGTCGATCCACGCGTGGGAACCAGGCAAGCCCGACACCGCGACTGTCATGTGCTCACCGAGGTATTCCTCCAACCGGACGTCGGATCCGCGGGCGCACCATTCGTCGTACAGGGTCTCGACGCCTTCTCGGGGGATCCAGAACTCTTGCTGTCCTTGGTAAATGAACACTGGGGTCGACGGCGCGAGGTCCCCGCCCATCCGCGTCCGAGCGATGATCTCCTCGGCGATCGGAGTGCGATCCACATTCGGTATGTCCGAGAGTGCTTGGACGGGTATCGGTGCGACCAGCCCGCCTGGGGCAAGGAGATAGACGCACATGTCCTTCGCGATCTGCGCGAGCCGAAGTCCGTTCGCGTTCATGAGTTGGAACATCTCCGGGTACTCGCGGGCGACGCCGAGTGCCGCGGAGAGGAACAAGGTCGATGCCGCATTGGCGCCGTTCATGGATCCGAGCAGAATGCGGTAGTCGATCGGCGCACCGCCGAACGCGGTACCGACGATGTTCACCTCCGGGGCGTAAGACGGTGCGAGTTGGGCAGCCCAACCGGACGCGATAGCTCCTCCGGAATAACCGGTCACGGCGATCGGAGATTGTCTGTCGAGCCCCAACTGCGGTAGAGCGACCATTGCTCGCAGTGCATCCAGGACTGCGTGTCCGGCCATCCGTCCGGCGGCATACGCTTGCCGGGGACCTTGGTGGTCGGTGACGACCACTGCATAGTTCTTGGCCAGAAAAAGCTGCACTGCAACGATTTCCGGTGCAATTCCGCGGGGGAGTGTCCACGACGGCGCGCACGTGTTGCCCAGTGAATCTATTGCCATGTTGTAGGCGACGACAGGGCGACTGCCCTTTCCGGTCCACGGTGCGGTGGGCACGATCACGGTGGTGGCTGCTGCGACGGGGCGATCCTTGGAATCGGTGGATCGAAAAAGAATCTGGGTGGAGGTCGCCGGTGTGATCAGTGGGCCGACGTTCACCGGACGGGTGTCGAGGATGGCTCCAGGGCTCGAATTCTCATATCCGACAGGCGCTTCGAACCATGGGTCCGAGAGCGGTGTGGCCGCGGCAGAGGCTGGATCCTGCTGCGGGGTGAGGAAGTCCGTCACGGGATCGGCGCCGGCCGACCACGGATGGGTGGCGATCAGTACGGCTGTGAGAACTATTCCTGCCCAACGATATGAGAGTCCTTCGACAACCATGCTGTCACCCGAATTCGTCATCTACGACCGGCTGTGCGTGTCCGTGATCACACTATGTCCAACTTCGACCTCGCGAGTTGCCAGCGCCGGGTCGAGTTCGAATCGTTATCCGATTTCTTCGAGACCTGGACTGGGACAATCGTATAGCTATTGCAATGGGTAGGCGGCCCTGGAAGGGTCGATGAAAGCCGGGGGTTGGGAAGCTGTCACCGAGACACGTTGAACCATAGGGCTTCTCGAATTGATGCAGTACGCGATTCTCTCAGCATGTGCTTCGGCCGACGGAGGGGGTCGACGGTCTCTCGCGATGTGATCGAAATAATTTTGTCGACGGGTATTGCAACGCAGGGAAATTTGTCGAACGAATCTTGGAGAAGCTCACGGGGTGGGCGGTGATCATCGCCGTGCCTACCGGGATAACGGGATGCTTCGGTCCGAACATTCCGTTTCCTGCCTTACGGCCGAGCTCTCGGCTTCTGGATGAGTACTGTGCTGCTGATCGGACCGTCGGCAGGATAATAGTGAAGTTTCCAACGCCGCGATTGGCTCTGATGGTTGTCGGCAAGTCGGCTGGCCGGTTCGGAGCCTTACAGTGGGGTATTATTTGTAAAGTAGGCGCTTCTCGGGGAGCGCCCACCCTGCCCTGTGTGAGTCAGCGGCTCGAGTGCGCACCCCCTGCAGCGCACTCGAGCCGGGTGAAGCGTACCACTCGGATTGTTTGTTTCTCGTCGTCGATTTGTCTGTTTTCTGGGTTTATCAGGTATTTCTGGGGCAATGAACAGCTTTGTCGAGGACATGGTGACGTACGCTCGATCAGCGGTATGGACTGCTGATATGCAGAGCGCTTTTTTTCGGAGGCACGAAAAGTAATGGCACAACAAGAGCGCGCACGCAGGACCAGAGCGGCGATCGTAGAGGCTGCGGCGACGGAGTTCGCCCGGCGTGGATACGCGGCTGCGTCCGTCAATGCGATCCTCGCGGGCTCCAATGCGACCAAAGGTGCGATGTACTTCCACTTCCAATCGAAGGAAGATCTGGCCCGGGCAGTGCTTGTGGCTGCGTTGGAGAGGTACACCGCTATCACCGAGAAGTGGCAGGGCTCGACGCTGCACCCCTTCGAAGTCATTCGCGGCATCATCGACGACATCGCTCTCGGATTTCAGACCGACGTCATCGTTCGAGCCGAGTTTCGGCTGATCGTCGAGCCGGAGTTCTACAGCGAGGTCAAATCTGGGAGCGGCCGAACCTGGGGCCTGGCCGGACATGAATTGGCACGCAAGGCCCAGGAAATGGGCGACATGAAGCCGGAGTTCGGCCCGGACGAATTCACCAGGGTGCTGAGCGCGTCACTGGCGGGTCAGCGATTCATGGCTGATCTCGTGTCGGACAGCACCGAGCTGCGTGCGCTGTTCCAAGAGTCCCTCGAAGTGCTCCTCCTTGCGATGGCAACACCTCAGTGGTTGGACACCTGGCAACGTGTCGGATGGCCACCATTGGAGCCGGCGGCCCCAAAAAGCGCTTCTGACCTGCCGGTTTGAGTTTTTCGGAAGAAGTGCCCTAAGCTATCCAAGCTCCCAACGGAATGCCGTTGAGGGTAACGTCAGAGCAGTTCGAGATTGTGAAAGCTCGTAGGTCGAGTAGTTTCAAGTTCGAGCAGTTCGGCGGGCCCCCTTCGTCTAGCGGCCTAGGACGCCGCCCTTTCAAGGCGGTAGCGCGGGTTCGAATCCCGTAGGGGGTACGTTCGATCGCCGGAATTGACAATCCGGTGTGCAGTACAGCAGTCTTTTGCAGGCTGGTGCGGTTCGAAGCGGGTTGATCACCTGCTAAAGTTTGCGCTAGTTGAGTTCGACGCAAGGCCCTGTAGCGCAGTTGGTTAGCGCGCCGCCCTGTCACGGCGGAGGTCGCGGGTTCGAGTCCCGTCAGGGTCGCAAGTTCGGTGTCGACACCGAATTTCTAAATCAGTACGAATTGTATAGATCAGTAAAAGCTGCATAGATCAGTACAAGCTGCTTAGATCAGTACAAGGCATTGTCACCGGTGCCGCCCGGCCAGGTAGCTCAGTTGGTACGAGCGTCCGCCTGAAAAGCGGAAGGTCGCCGGTTCGATCCCGGCCCTGGCCACCACAGTTTCAGTACCAAGCCTCATTCGGTTGATCCGAGTGGGGCCTTTTTTGGTTCCACCCACTGTTCAGGCAGTCGTGTGGTGGAGGTTCGCGAGTGTCGAGGCGCGAGCGAGATCGGAAATCAGGCGCCGAAATCGCCAGACTTTCACCCAGTGAGACTTCATTACCTTGTGTTCTCCGCCGCTGTTACTTTGTGGCTCTACCGAGCGGGAATCTGCCGCCTTCCGAGCAGTCAAGGACCAAAAATGCTGCACGACAAGTCAACTCGATTCGAGTTCGAGGATCGAAGCCGCCCGTGCGCGATGACCACTTCTGTGTCACTACTCGCACTCGGGGGACGTCGATGACGACGATTCCAGGGCCAGCGGCGCCAGAAAAGGCGGCGCCGCAGGCCGCCCGCTACACGAGGAAGCGTTCGGCTGCGGTGATCATCCTCGTTCTCAGTTTGGTCGAGGTCATCAGCGCGTTCGAAACCTCGATGGTGTTCGCTGCAATCCCGACCATCATCAAAGACTTCGACAGCGACGCCGCGACGGTCGGCTGGGCGGTCACAGCATTCCTCCTGGTTGCCGCTGCCTCCGCGGCGGTGTGTGGACGTCTCGGTGACATGTACGGGCGTGAGCGGGTTCTGATCATCGTCCTGGCTATCGCCACGTTCGGCTCGTTGTTCAGCGCCATCGGCGACAGTGTGGGCGCGATCATCGGCGGCCGCGCGATTCAAGGCGTTGCCGGTGCGATTCTCCCGCTGTGCATCGGGCTGGCACGTGCGCATCTGCCCAACGTGAAGGTTCCGGTTGCGATCGCGGTCATCTCGGGTACCGCCGTGGCCGCCGGCGCCGGATCGGCCTTCATTGCCGGCATGATGATCGATTACGCGAGCTGGCACATGATCTTCATCGTCGCGGCTGTCTACGCGACGTGCATGCTGCTGCTCGTGGCGTTCGTGCTTCCGTGGCTTCCCCCCGTCGGGACCACTCAGAAGCTCGATTGGATCGGCACCATCGCATTCGCACCCGCTATCGCGGGAATCCTGTTGGCTATCACCAAGGGCAGTTCTTGGGGTTGGACCGATGGAAAGACGCTCGGCCTGCTTCTCGGCGGTGTGGTGATTCTCGCGCTGTGGGTTCTGTGGGAGCTTCGAGTGACCGACCCGATCGCGAACGTGCGTCTGCTTACCGATCGCAAACTCGCGTTGACGATGCTCGCGACGCTGACCCTCGCGGTCGGTCCCTTCGGAATCAGCAACTTGATCGTCCCCATCGTTCTGCAGTCGCCGTCCAGTGGCTCTTTCGGTCTCGGCATGTCGCCCAGCGCGGCCGGGGCCCTGACACTTGCCGGCGCGTTGCTGGGCTTCTCGTTCACTCCGTTGAGCGGGCGTCTCTCGCGAACGGTGGGGTCTCGCGTTTCGTTGCTCATCGGTGGACTCATGTATGCCGTGTCGGCGGTGCTGCTCTACGCGTTCAACGATGCCAAGCTCGGGATGTTCGCAATGGTCGTCACCGTGTCCATCGCGACGTCGTTCGCCTACACCGCGCTCCCGAACCTCGTCGTCGAGTCGGTTCCGGTCGAAAACACCAGCGAAGCAACCGGTTTGAATGCGGTTGTTCGAACTGCCGGGCAGGGGATCGGCGCATCGATCGCTACGGCAATCCTGGCATCGTCCGCTATCGCGGGGAGTATCGCACCTACGGTCAGTGGATTGAACTTGGTCGTCGTGGTGATCCTCATCGGCACCGCGGCTACCATCGCTCTCGCACTGATGCTGCGGCCAGGCACGGTCTACACCGAGGCCTGAGTATTCGCGAAGCCGCGACAGCGACAAGACCACGACACCCCAGCATGACGAATGCTGGGGTGTCGTGGTCTTCGAGCACGTCGGTAATGTGCCCGCTGGGTCGAACTCGCTAGGCTTGGGCTGTGGATGTGATCGAGGAAGCCCAGCGCGATCTCGCGCGTGGGGACAATGCACACGCTCGGGACCGACTGTATGCGGCACTTCGTACGACTCCGGCGTCCCAGCCGATTCTGGAACTACTCGCCTACACCCACCTGCTGATGGGCGAACGTGCAGCAGCGGGTGCCGCCTGGTTCCTGACCTCGAAAGCAGACGGCGATCCCACCGCATCGGCTGCGTTCGCAGCGTTGGAAGCGCGCTATCGGTCGCCGATCTCGTTGGCACGAGGTCTGCCGATAAATGCACCTTCCGAGTACTACCCGGCCCCGGCGCAGGCTCGACTCGAACGATTGTCCTCGGCTATCCGTGCGAACGGCCAACAGTGGGTTCCACCTCGTGACACGGTCTACTTCGACGAGGTGGGCGTCGATTCCGACGACTTTCTCGACGACGACCTTCACGGTCCGAACGGTACCTACAGCGACCGAAGTCGTCCGATTCGGCAGCGCGTAGTGGCATCGTTGATCATCTTGGCAATTGCTGCGACGTCGGCGTCGGTGGTTCTGGCCATCATGTTCGGCTGACCGCTTCTTCACGCGTTCGCAGCAGTTGCTAGCTTCCGATCAGTTCTTCCTGGGTGGCGAGAGCAGTGCCCCATCGGGCCAGGGCGACCCGACGTGTTTCCGGTTCACCGCCGTCTCTGCCCTCGGCGATGGTGATCACCGTGCGGGACAGTTCGAACAGGCTGACGCGATTGTCTCGGGCTGTCGCGAACAGGTCCTCTACTGCCCGCGCGACACTCCCACCGCGAATGCCGACGAGGACACCCGTCGCGATGTCGACATCGGTGCGTGAAGCTGGTCCCCGAGACGTCATTGTGTCGGGACTTCTATCGATCATGAGCGGTTCCTTATTGGTTTGGTTCGGTTCTGCTGCCCATTGCGCAGACGCGCCCACTCTCCCACACCCGTTCGACGGGTACACACGGACAAGCTCCGAGTCTTACGAAGGCGATGCTCGAACGTGGATGCGTTCGCCCTGAGGGCCGAAGAGACTCAGTATTTCCACTGGCCGATCGTCGACCGCACCGAACCAATGTGGCACGCGCGTATCGAATTCCGCGGCCTCGCCCGGCTTCATGACGATGTCGTGTTCGCCGAGTACCAATCTCAATCTGCCGTTGAGAACGTAGAGCCATTCGTATCCTTCGTGAACGCAAGGATCAGGGTCGGTGCGCACGGGATCGACGACGAGCTTGTAGGCCTGCATCCCACCCGGGCGTCGGGTGAGGGGGTGGATCGTCACATGCTCGCGCCGGATCGGCGCCGCGCGCACCCGCGGATCCTCGACGGGCGGTGCGCTGACGAGTTCGTCCAAAGGGATCTGGTGTGCTCGGGCGATCGGGAGGAGTAGCTCCAGGCTCGGTTTTCGGTCGCCGGATTCGAGCCGGGAAAGGGTGCTGAGCGAGATTCCCGTCGTTTCGGCAAGTGCGGCGAGCGTGGTGCCACGTTCGCCTCGTAGTCGCTTCAGACGTGGACCCACCGCTGCGATGACGTCGTCGATGTCTGCTTCAGGGCTGGCCATGCACCAATTGCAGTTTCAGCAAACGGATTTGTCAAACGGTGACGCGCAGGGTGAGTCGATCGCCGAAGCAGTGATCGAGTGTGCTTTCGACCTACATACTGTGAATGTGACCACCGACGTTACGTCGCAGCAAGTACCTCTACGCCGCTCGCGTGTCGTGCGGGACGCATACGGTTCGACTATGGCCGAGGCTTTCATGATCATCGCCATCGCGACGATTCTGCTCACCCGCCTGTATCTGGAATTGACCGACTACCCACAGGTCGGCGGTAAAACCCTGCACATCGCACATGCGCTGTACGGCGGCGCGCTGATGATGATCGCCCTGTTGATCGGGTGGATGTTCATCGGGTTCGCGGTCCGCGCACTTGCCGTCCTGCTCGGCGGAATCGGATTCGGCCTGTTCCTCGACGAGGTCGGCAAATTCGTCACGAAAGACAACGACTACTTCTACGGCCCATCCTCGGAAATCATGTACGTGCTCGTCGTCGTCGTCCTGGTGGGCAATCGAATTGTGCGTGACATTCGACGTCCGTCGCATCAGGAGACGTTGGCCAATGCGGCTCTGATAGCCGCGCATGGCATCGCACACGGATTGCCGGACCACCGGCGCGCGTGGGCTCTGCGGATGGTCGACCGGGCAGAGGCGGAGGGCGAGGACGCCGCGACCATCGCCGGGCTCCGACTCCTTCTCGAGAACTGCAGGACCGGATCGGCACGCCTGTACGACGCCCAGCAGTTCGCGCCTCGCTTGATCCCGAAGTTCTTCAAGAGCCCTCGATGGGTGCCTGTTTTTGCGTGGGGTATGACCCTGGTGTCGTTCCTGGGTGTGGTCTTCGGGATCGTCGAGTTGGTTCTCGGGAATCTCCATCTCGATACCCGTGACATGGATATCGAGGTCGAGGGTATGGGGGTAGCGAGCGGAATCCTGTTCGTGTCCTCCGTGCTGACCTTGTCGCTCGCATTGCCGTCGGCGATTCGGCTTCGTCGAGGAAAATTGTGGCCACTGCACATGCTTCGCATCGCGGCCTTGATCTTCACGCTGCTGAACGCGTTGGTCGATTTTGCTCAGGAGGGATTCAGTGCGCTGGCCAGCGTCGCGATCGGGTTGCTGGCGTTGGCTGTGTTTTCACATCGAATCAACGTCCGTACGGCGGAGATCGCCGAGGAGAATGCCGAACACGGCGATGTTCTCTCTATGCCCCGCTAGGGAGTTCGAGTGTGCGAGTACTGGCGAAAGTTCGAATCGTCTCGGTGAACGGATCTCGGAACTCGATCGATCGAGCCAGCAGTTGCAGCGGATGCGAATAGTCGTCACCGGCAACGTCGTAGAAGTCGGGGTAGAAGTTGTCACCCAGAATCGGCACCCCCAACGAGTTCATGTGAAGGCGCAGTTGGTGTGTGCGTCCGGTGGTAGGTCGCAGAGTGTAGAGACCGTGACAGAGGTTGTGGTCGGTGAGCTCGACATACGTTTCGGCATTCGGTTCGCCAGGGACTTCTTCGGCGCGAAGTACGCCGCGTACCTTGATCATTCGGCTACGCAGCGTGAGTGGAAGCGCGAGCTCCGGATCGAATCGCGCCACGGCGTGATAAACCTTCGTCACGGCCCGCTGCGCGAACAGTTCCTGATAGGCACGGCGAACTTCGGGGCGGACGGTGAAGATCAGCACTCCCGCGGTCAGACGGTCGAGGCGATGGGCGGGGCTCAGGTCGGGTAGTCCCAGCTCTCGGCGCAACAGAACGAGCGCGGACCTGGCGATGTACGCCCCGCGGGGCATCGTCGCCAGAAAGTGTGGCTTGTCGATGACCAGTAGGTCTCGGTCATGGTGGAGGATGTCGATCGGGAACGGCACGACGGGTTCGATCGGTGGATCGCGATAGAGATAGATATCGCTGCGCGGAACGAGCCGTGAGCTCGGTTCGATGGGCTCTCCTGCCGCATTCACCACTTCCCGTGCCGCGACTTTCTCTCGCAGACGCCTCTCGTCGTGTGGAAAACGATCGACAAGATAGTCCACGACGGTGGGGAAGGTCTCGGTATCCGGCATTCGAATCCGGGTGGGACCGAGGCCGTCACGCAGAGGAAGCGGTGCGCGGGCCATGGAACAACTCTAACGTCGAGTCTTCTGTACAACGCGAGCGCTGTAACGAAGACGCGACGGCAGAGCCAGTCCACAGGCGTTCTAGATGGAGACGACCATCTTTCCGGTGTTCTCACCGCGGAGCAGTCCGATGAATGCCTGCGGCGCGTTATCGATACCCTCGACAACGGTTTCGTCCCACTCGATGACGTCGCCGGCAAGCCATGTTGCCATCTTCTCGCTGAACTCACCGGCGAGATGCTGGTATGAGCCGGCGATGAAGCCCTTCAATACCAGTTCCTTGCCGATGGCCAGCGCCAAGTTCCGAGGCGCAGGGCTGGCTTCGGTCGAATTGTACTGAGAGATTGCTCCGCACAGTGCAATTCGGCCATCCTTGTTCATCGACGCGATGGCAGCTTCGAGATGGTCGCCGCCGACATTGTCGAAGTACACATCGATTCCGTCCGGAGCGGCCTCGGCGAGCTGCTTGGTCACCGAACCGTCGTGGTAGTCGAATGCGGCATCGAAGCCCAGCTCGAGTAGCCGAGCAACCTTGGCCTTGGATCCTGCGCTTCCGATGACGCGAGACGCTCCGAGTGCCTTCGCGATCTGGCCGACCAGTGAACCGACGGCGCCCGCAGCACCCGAGACGAATACCACGTCGCCGGGCTTGAACTGTGCCACCGCGGTGAGCCCGACGTAGGCGGTGAGCCCGGTCAGGCCGAGAGCCCCGAGGTAGGCAGAAGGGGAGCCCTTGTCGAGGTCGACTTTCATAGCCGATCTGCCGTCGAGGACAGCGGTGTCCCGCCATCCCTTCCCATGCAGTACTGCGTCGCCGACCGCGAAAGCGTCACTGCGGGTTTCGACTACCTCGCCCACGGCGCCGCCGTCGAGCGGAGCATCGACCTGGAACGGCGGAACGTACGACTTGACGTCGTTCATCCGGCCGCGCATGTAGGGATCGACGGACATGACGATGTTGCGGACGAGTATTTGACCATCCTGCAGTTCGGGAAGGTCGATCTCGACGGTGCGGAAGTTCTCCGGCGTCGGCTCACCGTGTGGACGTGAAGCGAGATGAATTTCCTTGGCGTGCAAGGGGAACTCCTAGTCTTCGGTGACCGTGACGGTCACATCGATGTTGCCGCGAGTGGCGTTGGAATAAGGGCAGACCAGGTGGGCCTTGTCGGCGAGTGCCTGGGCCTCGTCGTGGGGGAGATTCGGTAGCGTCACCTCGAGCGTCACCTCGAGTTGGAATCCGCCGGCGTCGTTGGGGCCGATGCCGACCTGGGCACCGACAGCCGAGTCCGTCACATCAGCCTTGCTCGCACGGGCGACCATTTGCAGGGCGGAGTGGAAGCAGGCTGCGTAACCTGCAGCGAACAGTTGCTCAGGATTGGTGCCCTGGCCGTTGCCGCCCATGGCCTCGGGGGTGGCAAGTTCGAGGTCGAGGCGACCGTCCGAGCTGCGAGCGCGGCCATTGCGGCCTTCTCCGGTTGCCAATGCTTCGGCGGTGTAAATGGTAGCCATAGTCATCCCTTTTCTTGGTGAAGTGCTTCGGCCAATGCGGCCAGTACGTTCTTGAGGTTGGTGAGTTCGTCGACGCTCATGCCGGTTTGTGAGGCGAGCTGCGTCGGGATGCCGGCTGCCTCGGTGCGTAGGGCGCTGCCTGCTTCGGTCAGGTGAATCTCGACTCGTCGCTCATCGGACGTGAGACGCCGACGTTCGATGAAGCCGAGGCCTTCGAGCCGTTTCAGTAGCGGGGATAACGTCCCGGTGTCGAGATCGAGTGCGGTGCAGATGTCACGGACGCCGCGCCCGTCCTTTTCCCACAGCACCAGGAGCACGAGGTACTGCGGGTAGGTGATCCCGAGTTTGTCGAGGATCGGGCGGTAGGCGGCGGTGGCCGCCCGCGATGCCGAGTACAACGCAAAGCACACCTGGCGATCGAGTGCGAGTTCGTTGGTCACGTGCACAAAGGTAGCGCACGTTTAAGTTGTTCGCAACCTATATGGGAGTCGTGCGCATTATTCACGACCGATTGTGCAGGACCGAGGACAATGCCACCGCTGCCGTATATTTCGGCCGCGGTGGCATTGTCCTCGCTACTGCCCGTCGTTAGCTCCCGGTTCCGTTCTGCAAGATTCTGCTGATGACGTCACCGATGAAGTCGCTCGGATTCTCGATGATGCTCGAGCCGGCCGAGCCGGTACCGCCCTCGCCGTCCGAGGAACCGAATCCGAGATCTGCTGAACCGGAAGTAATCGCTTCTCCGGGATTCTGATCGCGGATCTCGACGAATACACCGGTCAGCTTTTGTGTGGACCCGAACGTCGACACGTCGACATCGACCGAAGTTTCGAGGAAAGCACCCTTCTGGGCATCATTCGGTGCCAGGTAGGTGGCCTCGAAGGTCACCGTCTTACTGCCGGTCGGCGAGATCAGCCACCCCGCGTCGGGAACACTGACAGTGCTTGCGTTGACGTCGACCGAGGGTGTGACTTTTTCCCAGCGTTGGCCACCGATCAAGTGCCAGGCGTTCACTTGCGCGCTGTCCTGTACGTATTTGAAACCTGCCGGAGCATGATCGGTGATTCTATTGATATACCGCTCGGGGTGTGCGGTGGTGGAGATCGAGGTACGGAGCGTTACTTTGCCTCCCGCCGCAACCGTGCCGTCGCCGACAACCTCTTTGCTGATCTTCACGTTGGCGCCTACGACGGTATTCGACGTGGGATGTGCGGCGTCTGCCGCGGCAGCGCCGGTGCCGAACAACGCACCGGTAACCGTCAAGGCACCGACTGCGAGGCCCGCAACCGTGCTCTTCCAAGCCGTACGTGACATGAGTACTCCATTCGATCTCGACTCGACCGGAACGCCCGGACGAAACAGTCACTCTGTGTGACCTGCCTCATACTTATACTGACGAGTGCTCGGTATCACAAATCCGCATCGGCGCGTCGGCTGCGTTTCCCGAAAGGGCTACTCGGACAGGTGTGCAGGCTAACGAGCCAGAGCAGCTGCCCGTACGAGGTTGCGCAACGAGGCTTCGACCTCGGAGTTGCCTCTGGTCTTCAGCCCGCAATCCGGATTGACCCACAGGCGGTCGGCAGGAACGGACTTCAGTGCCGCCTGCAAGGAGGCGGTGATCTCCTCCACGCTCGGCACCCGCGGTGAATGGATGTCGTACACACCTGGACCTACACCGAGATCGAATCCGACGTCATTGAGATCGTCGAGGACTTCCATGTGGGAGCGGGCAGCCTCGATCGACGTCACATCGGCGTCGAGAGCGACGATCGCATCGATCACCTCGCCGAACTCCGAATAGCACAGATGAGTATGGATTTGCGTGGAATCCGCTACCCCTGACGTCGACAGCTTGAATGCACGTACAGCCCACTCCAGGTAGGCCTTCTTGTCCTCTGTGCGCAACGGAAGCAGTTCGCGTAGTGCCGGTTCGTCTACCTGGACGATCACAATTCCTGCTGATTGCAGGTCGACGGTCTCGTCGCGGATGGCCAGTGCGACCTGATCCGCGGTGTCGGCCAGCGGCTGATCGTCGCGAACGAACGACCACGCGAGGATCGTGACAGGTCCGGTCAGCATGCCCTTGACCGGCTTGTCCGTCAGTGACTGGGCAAAGGCGATCCAGTCGACGGTCATTGCACCTGCCCGGCTCACATCACCGACCAGAATGGGAGGACGCACGCATCGTGAACCGTAGGACTGAACCCAGCCATTGGCCGTGGCTGCGAAGCCGTGCAACTGCTCCGCGAAGTACTGCACCATGTCGTTGCGCTCCGGCTCGCCGTGTACGAGAACATCGAGGCCCAACTTCTCCTGCAGTGCAATGACATCGGCGATCTCGGCATGCATGCGAGACACGTACTCGGCATCGTCGATCTCGCCCTTGCGTAATTCGGCCCTGGCGAGACGGATCTGCGTTGTCTGCGGGTACGAACCGATGGTCGTCGTCGGGAGCGGTGGGAGGTCGAGTCGAGCCGCTTGGGCCAACCGACGCTCTGCGGCGGGACTGCGATCGACTGCCACACCATTGTCGAGTCGAGTGCGAACTGCACTGTCGTGCAAGCGTGGGTCGGTGCGACGGGATTCCGTAGCGACCCGTGCAGCAGTGAGTTCGGTTGCAACGCACTCGGTTCCCTCGCGAAGTGCACGTGCGAGCACGGTCACCTCCTCGACCTTTTCTGCGCCGAACGCCAGCCACGACCGCAGCGGATCCACGATCTGCGTCTCGGCGTCGAGCGTGTACGGAACATGAAGTAGCGAACAGGAACTCGACACGGCGAGCGCGCCAGCACTGCCCAACAGGCTCGCCAGCGTGGCCAGAGCTCGGTCCAGATCGGTCCGCCAGACATTGCGGCCGTCGACGATTCCTGCCACGAGAAGCTTGCTCGCCAGAGCGGGCACCGCAGCGACTTGCTCGACGGTTCCCGGGGCCGTGAGATCGACCGACAACCCCTCGATACCGGTCGAGGCGAGTACGGGCAGCGCGTCACCGAGGTACCCGAAGTACGACGCCACCAGTATTGCCGGCCTTCTCTCGACGGCGCTGAGGTAGTCGTAGGCGCGCCCGGAGGCGGCGAGTTCGGCTTCGGTTCGATCTGCGACCAGGGCCGGCTCGTCGATCTGCACCCATTCGGCACCCGCGTCGGACAGCTGTGTCAACAGATCCGCGTACAGCGGGAGGATGTCGTCCAGACGGTCCAGCAGCGGAGCGTCACCGCCGACAGATTTCGAGAGCAGTAGAAATGTGACCGGACCGACGATCACCGGACGCGCCGGAATGCCCAGTGCACGAGCCTCGTTCAGCTCGCCGAGAATCTTCTCCGGGTGGAGTGCGAACGTAGTGCTCGGTGCAATCTCGGGTACGAGGTAGTGATAGTTGGTGTCGAACCACTTGGTCATCTCCAAGGGCTGCACGGTGTCGTTGCCACGGGCGGCGGCGAAATACCGATCGAGATCGTCCTCGATGGCGCTTACCCGTTCGGGCAGCGCGCCGAGGAGGACAGCGGTGTCGAGCACGTGGTCGTAATAGGAGAACGTGTTGATCGGCACGGAGTCGAGCCCCGCGGCCTGCAGTGAAAGCCAGTCGTTCTCGCGTAAGTGCTTGGCGACAGCGCCGAGCGCGGCGGCATCGATCTTTCCGGCCCAGTAGGACTCGACAGCCTTCTTCAGTTCGCGCTTCGGGCCGATTCGTGGTGAACCGAGAACCGTCGCGGTGAATTCGAATATCACTTCGTGTGTCTCCAGATACATGGCGTGATGGGTGGAACACCACCGTGCGCGCGAGTACGCCTGAGCCCAAGACGAGACAGCAGGTCTACTCGCCCACTCCACGGGGCGGTGAACCGCTACGCACGGCGTGCGCAGCACAGAAGGCAGGTATTCGGACTCGCAGGCGCGCGATCTCGACAAACCCTCGAGAAAAGCTCCTAGTGGCCGTCGCTTCCCAGAGAGGCTTCTCCAGTGCTTGATAGACGGCGGTCGTTCCTGCATACCGCTGCGGGACAATCCCGGATTCTCACCGGGTTCCCTCTTGCGTCGCCGTTGCGGACTTCGGGGCTCCTCTTGGCCGCGGGCGAACCGACTGCATGCATGAGCATAGGCGCTCGGCCGCCTCCGGAGAAGGGGCTGCTACTCTCGACCCCATGACGCGCACGTATTTTTGGTTTAGCAGGCCGGCCCAGGGTGGGTCAGCCAGCGACACCATGCGCTGACACCCCACCCCACGAGCCGGAATCGGACCGGCTCGAAGTGCGCGTGGATTCACCGTGAACGAGTCGGTCTGGGAACAGGACCCTCCTCCATGACCATCGACATCAATACCAGCGACCCAGCTCTGCACGATTCTGCTCTGGACGACCGACGGACGATCAGTATCAGTCCGCTTCTGTCTCCGCGAACCGTTCGGCGAGATCATGCCGCAGACGACGCGGTGGCGGCCGTAGTACGACGCGGTCGCGACGGCGTCGTCGACATCCTCGACGGACGTGACGACCGGCTGATCGTCGTCGTCGGACCGTGCTCGGTGCACGACACCACCGCGGCGATGGACTACGCCCGGCGATTGGCTGCGAAGGCGGCCGAGCTCGACGACCGCCTGCACATCGTCATGCGCGTGTACTTCGAAAAGCCGCGGACCACTCTCGGCTGGAAAGGCCTGATCAACGACCCGCATCTCGACGGCAGCTTCGACATCAACGAAGGCCTCCGTGTGGGCCGCCAGCTGCTCGTCGACATCTCGAGTCTCGGCCTTCCGGTCGGATGTGAATTCCTCGACCCCATCACCCCTCAGTACATTGCGGACCTGGTCAGCTACGGTTCCATCGGCGCACGAACCGCTGCCAGTCAGGTGCACCGGCAACTGTGCAGCGCCTTGTCGATGCCCGTCGGAATCAAGAATTCGACCGAAGGTGATGTTCAGGTCGCCGTCGACGGAACGCGGGCAGCGGCGTCGAGTCACGTCTTCCCCGGAACGGATCTCGACGGTCATTCCGCGTTGATCAGAACCGTCGGTAATCCCGACTGCCATGTGATCCTGCGCGGCGGCACCGACGGTCCGAACTACGACGCGGAGACTGTCGCCGACACTATCGCGCGGCTCCGGAAGTCGAATCTTCCTGAGCGAGTGGTGATCGACGCAAGCCACGGCAACAGCCGAAAGGACCACAACAAGCAGGTCGATGTCGTGACGGACGTGTCGGCACGGCTCGCAGCAGACGAGCAGGGGATTGTCGGTCTCATGTTGGAGAGCTTCATCGAAGCCGGCCGGCAGGATCTGACTCTCGGTCATGCGAACGAACTGACCTACGGTCAGTCGATCACCGATGCATGCCTTGACTGGGACACCACTGCGGCACAGCTCGACGCACTCGCAGCCGCAGTCACCGAACGCCGCGCGGGCGGAACTGCACGCTGACGCGAGGGCCGGTGGCACGAGTGCTTTTGGGCACGGCGTGCTCCCAGGTCCGTTGGCACGAACCGCCCATGACGATCAGATCGCC
>JBBPZN010000095.1:0-2853 GCA_038198705.1 Mycobacteriales bacterium | reverse complement strand
CGACAGGGACGCCGGTTCACCGACGAAGACGCAGGTCCTCGTGGGTGTCAGGCGTCTCGGCCTGAACGCGGGGCTTGCTCACCGTCTCGGCGGTGAGGGCACGGCCTATGGGCCGGGGATCGGCATCGGTGATGTCCCGTCCAGTGATGCTGTGGTCGAGGTACTCGAATCCAGTGTCGAAGGCTTCCAGCCCGGAGATCTCGCCGTCGGCAAAGTGCCGTGGTGCACGGTCGCTGTCGTGGAAGCCGATGAGCTTCGCAAGATCGCTGACTCGGAGCCGAGTGAGGGTCTCGACGCCCACCTCACGGTTCTGGGGCACGTCGGTTTCACCGCGTACACGGGGTTGATCCATGTCGGTGATGTGCAGCCCGGAGACGTCGTCTACGTTTCGGGCGCGGCGGGCGGAGTGGGCAGCTGCGTCGTACAGTTCGCGAAAGCACGCGGAGCAACTGTCATCGGCGTCGCGGGCTCCAAGGACAAGGTCGCACTTCTCACGGACACACTCGGTGCGGACAAATCCATCAATCGACATGACGGCCCTGCCGTCGCTCTCTTGCGCGATGCTGCGCCCGACGGCATCGACCTCTACTACGACAATGTTGGCGGCGAGCAACTCGAAGCCGCACTCGAAGTACTGAATTTCGGTGGCCGAGCAGTGATTTGCGGCGCAGTGGGGGATGGCGGCGGTCCGGCAAACTACCGCAGGCTCATCTACCAGGAACTCACGATGAAGGGCTTCACCGTCACGGCCCATGAGGATCTGCGCGACCAGTTCGAATCCGAAGTCGGCGACTGGTTGCGCGAGGACAAGGTACGCAGCGTGCACACAGTTTTCGACGGTATCGATCGCATTCCCGAGGCGTTCGAATCACTTTTGACGGGCGGCAGCTCCGGTCGTGTGATCGTTTCGATGCCGTCCCAGCAGGTAGATCACTGACTCGCCATGGCCCGCCGCGAGGCGCGGCAAGTTCAAGCGCTACTCCACTCCCGTCCGTAGGCTGGCGGCGACTGTGAGGAGTGCGAATGAACGTTCGGCGCTGGAAGGTTCTATCAATAGCGTCGCGTATCGAGCGTGCCACCCGCCCCGTCGATCCGCGTACCAGAGCAGCCCTCGACAAGCGCTGGGCCGAACTTCCTGAGGGTGCGCGGACGCCGGCTCAGACGTTGGGACGTCATGCTGTGGGGTGTGAAGGCACGCATGGTGTTTTCCCGAAATGTAATTTGACCTGCACTCCGTGCTATCACAGTGCCGATGCCAACAAGGTGCGGATCGACGGTGAGCACACCGTGCGCGAGGTCGAGTCGCAGATGGCTTTTCTGGAATCCGAACGTGGGCCACGTGCACATGCGCAGCTGATTGGCGGGGAAGTCAGTTTGCTTGCGCCGGAAGATCACGCTGCCGCCCTGACGGTTATGCGCAACCACGGGCGCGAGCCGATGTCTTTCACTCATGGCGATTTCGACTACGACTATCTGCGCGCAGTGGCGGTCGATTCGTCCGGGCGCCCCCGTTTTCAAAAGATTTCCTTTGCTGCGCATTTCGATTCGCTGATGCGGGGCCGTCGGGGGATTCCGCGTCCACGAAGCGAGTCGGATCTCAGTGCCTACCGTCGCAGTTTCGTCGACATGTTCACTCGGTTGCGTAGCGAGTACGGAATTTCGTCGTACCTGGCACACAACATGACCGTCACGCCTGAGAACATCGAGCAGGTCGCCGGTGTGGTCGAAGACATGGCGGGCGTGGGCTATTCGATGTTGTCTTTCCAGCCTGCGGCTTTCATCGGGGACAGTCGACGATGGCGCGGCCAATACCAGAATGTGGATATCGAGGCAGTGTGGCAGCAGATCGAGAGGGGGCTCGGTCAGCCAATACCTCACGACGCTGTCCAGTTCGGCGATACTCGTTGCAATAGAACAGCATTGGGTTTCATGCTCGGTGGGCGATGGCATGCGTTCGCCGATATGTCCATCGCTGTCGAGGAACGCGCACGCGACGAATTTTATGTCCACCTGGGCGGCATGAACTTCGGCGGTACACGTCCGGTGTTGTTGGCTGCCAAGCTCATTCGTTCAATGGCGGCGCACCCCAGCGGACTTCTCGTCGCAGCTCGGTGGGCGCGAAGCCTCATTCGCCGGTGTGGAGGGTTCCGTGTTTTCGGTTCTGCACTGGTGCACCGCCGGATGACGCCGATGACGTTCGAGGTGCACCAGTTCATGGATGCCGCCGATGTCGCCCCGGCCTGGGCTCTGATGCAGGAAGGCACAGTCGCCGAGGATCCAGCGGTCCGAGCGACTCAAGAGAGGCTTGCTGCCTGCACCTATTCGATGGCTCACCCCGAGACCGGGCAGTTGGTTCCGGCATGTGCGCAACACTCGGTGCTCGATCCGGGCGAGAACAACTCACTACGTACGCTGCTGCCGCTGACAGTCAAAACTCAAGCACCATCGCACCCAGCCAAGTCAGCGGTACACGACAGTTCGAGCAGCGAGCGGAATGTCGAGCCCCACCGACGATCCTTCGGAGAGATCAAATCCTGGAGGTAGCTCGACATTGACGACCGCGGCCCCGGCCCGTACTTCACCGATCCGTCGGAGCCCGGTAGGGCGAGTGCGGCCGAGCACTCCGAGTGGCGCATCTGCTGACGGATCGACGATGCGAATCATTTCGTGCCGAATCAGCAGAACCGCGGGCCCATCCTGGACTGCGTTTTCGGCGGGAAGTTCCAGCGCACCCAAGTCGGAATGATGCATGTTCTCGGAGATGTGTCCATGAATCTCGTTGAGGCCGCCCATCAATCTGTTGACCGCCATGCTCGACGGCCGGGTATAGGCGTCGGTGATGCCCGAGTGGTG
>JBBPZN010000094.1:0-17293 GCA_038198705.1 Mycobacteriales bacterium | reverse complement strand
GCGGAGCTCGATCGCTCCCGCGAGTCCGACAGGAGCACCAAGTGAGCACGGCACCACAGCAATCTGCATCAACCGAGAAGACGAAGAAGATTGCTTCCGCGCTCCTGCGCTACCGGGTGCTCGCCTATGCGACCGGCATCTGGCTACTCGTTCTCACAGTCGAGGTCGTCGCCAAGTACATCTTCGGTGTCGATAATCTGCCGACATGGATTGCCGTGGTACACGGCTGGGTTTATCTTGTCTACCTCATCCTGACGGTGGATCTCGCCATCAAGGTTCGCTGGCCGGCGTTGCGTACCATCGGTACCCTGCTCGCCGGCACGGTTCCGTTCCTGTCGTTCTTCGTGGAGCATTGGCGAACGACTCAGGTCAAGCGCGATTTCGGGGTCTGAAACCATTCAGCACCTGACCGCAGCGAGATCGGAACCGCCCAGCGCGTTCGACACCACCTGCTGTGCAACAGGGTCATAGGAGATTCCAGTGTGCTCGGTGACGTTGCCTGGGCACAGGTCTTGAAGCACGACGTTCGTGTTGCCCTCCCCCGTCAACAATGACGCCTCAAAGGGCACCACCTGGTCGTAGCGGGTCACGATGGTCGTGTAGTCCACTCCCTGGACAGTGTCACTACCCTCGTTGAGGCGTTGCAGAGCCTCGTCTGGAGGCGGGCCTGGCACCGGATAGTTCGGCGGTGACAACGCTACGATCCGCGAGACAGACTCCGCTCCACCGAGAAACCGGACGTAATAGCGCGGTACGGTCCCACCCTTGGAGTGACCTACCACGGAAACTTTGTGGGCTCCCGTCGTGGTCCGGACGGTGTCGACGAACCGCCCCAGTTCGGCTGCACTGTCCGCGAGTGAACCCAGGCCGCCGAACGGAATACCCTCGGGCGCGCCGTAATCGAGCGCAAAGACGCAGTAGCCTTCGGCTTTCAGCACCGGCGCCATCGATGCCCAATTGCCGTAGGAGTTCTCGAGGAACCCGTGCACGAGCACGACCGGTTCCGGGTGTTCGGCACTCGGGACGCACGCGTAATCGTTGGCACCGGAAGGGCTCGCACCCGGGTGTGCGATGGAGTACAGGGTTGCCTCCGCGAACGAGTTCTGGACCGGGGACGCTGCTGCCGGACCCGGTGCAGCAAGCATTCCAGCGGCTACCAGGACGTCCGCAGCCACGACTGTTCGTTTCACCAGACCAGTCTCTACCCGGTAAGTGTCTCGAGTGCGGGAATCAGCAATGTCAATGCACGCCCTCGATGGGAAGATGCATCTTTCTCTTGCGGGCTCAGTTCCGCCGCCGATCTACCGTCCCCTTCGGGAACGAACACCGGATCGTAGCCGAAGCCGTTCCCACCCAACGGCTCTCGTGCAATGACGCCACGCCATTCACCCCGGACGACGGCCTCGACGCCGCCGGGAACGACCAGCGCGCAGGCGGAGACGAAACCTGCACCCCTACGCTCGTCGGGTACGTCGCCCAGCTGTGCCAGGAGCAACGACGTGTTGGCGCCGTCGTCTCCGTGCACTCCGGACCATCTTGCCGACAGCACACCCGGCATGCCGTTCAATGCATCGACTTCGAGACCGGAATCATCTGCAACACAAGCGATCCCGGTCGCAGCCGCGCCATCGCGGGCCTTGGCGAGCGCATTGTCCTCGAACGTCGAACCGGTCTCGGGTGCCTCTGGGAACTCGGGGACCTCGTCCAATCCGACCAATTCGATTCCGAGGACTCCCGCGCCATCGAGCACCCGACGCAACTCCTGTAGCTTCTTGGCGTTGCGGCTCGCGACGAGAAGCTTGGTATCAGCCACCGAACTTCTTCTTCGGTGCGCCGACGGCAGGTTCGGGAAGCACGCCGGGGTACGGCTCGGCAAGTGCAGCCTGCTGCACCTCGAAAATCTTCTCGATGCCTGCGAGAGCTGAATCGAGCAGCTTGTCGAGAGTGGTCCTCGGGAACGTAGCGCCCTCTCCGGTGCCCTGGATCTCGACGAGAGTGCCGGTGTCGGTGGCTACGACGTTCATATCGACCTCGGCACGCGAATCTTCCTCGTAGGGCAGATCGAGCCGAACACGGCCGTCGACGACGCCGACGCTCACCGCTGCGATGGCACAGGAAATCGGCTGCGGGTCCGCGAGTCGACCGGCCGCACGCAGGTAGGTGACGGCGTCGGACAGTGCAACGAATGCGCCGGTGATGGCCGCGGTACGGGTGCCGCCGTCTGCCTGCAGTACGTCGCAGTCGATCGCGATGGTGTTCTCACCGATAGCGGCAAGGTCGATGCATGCGCGCAGCGACCGGCCGACGAGGCGGGATATCTCCTGGGTCCGCCCACCGACCTTGCCCTTGACGGACTCACGTCCGCTGCGGGTATGAGTTGCGGCGGGGAGCATCGCGTATTCGGCGGTGAGCCAACCGAGGCCCGAGCCTTTACGCCAGCGAGGAACACCCTCCTCGACGCTCGCGGTGCACATGACCCGCGTGTTTCCGAACTCCACCAGCACCGATCCTGCCGGGTTGTCGGTGAATCCGCGGGTTATCTTGATGTTGCGGAGCTCGTCGTCCGCTCGGCCGTCTTCTCGTCTGGACACGGCAGCAAGCTTAACCCTGGCCTAGACGGTGAAGACATCGCCCGGCTGGACGGCGTGCACCGGACCACTGAACTCGGCCTTCGCTTCCGCGATGACATCTTCCCTGGAAGTCCACGGCGGGATGTGAGTCAGCAACAGCTCACCCACGCCGGACTCACGTGCCAGCTGCCCAGCCTCGGCCCCAGAGAGATGAATACCTTTCGGGCGGTCGGAACTGTGCGTCCACGATGCTTCCGACAACAGCACGTCGGCACCTTGGGCGAGATCGCGGACTGCCTGACACATACCCGTGTCCCCCGTGTACGCGAACAGCTTCCCCTTGCCTGTCGTGATCCGCATGCCGTACGACTCCGGCGGGTGATAGACCTGGCGGGTGTGCACGGTGAGCTGTCCGTGTTCGATGGTCCGTCCGTCCTGCCAGCGACGCAGATCGATCGTGTCGGACATGTCGTCGATCTGGCCGCCGCATTCTGCAGAGGCGACGCCGAGCCGGAAAGCGGTGTCTTTCGGCCCGTATACGAGTGCGCGCCCCGCAGGCGGATTCGGATGGTATCTACGCCAGACCAGGAGCCCCGGCACGTCGAGGCAGTGATCTGCGTGCAGATGCGACAGGAACACACTGACGTCACCGGGATCTGCGTATTTCTGCAGCGCACCGAGCACGCCGGGACCGAAATCGAGTACGACAGGCGATGTTCCCGGTTCGTCGAGTAGGTAACCCGACGCGGGGGAATCAGGCCCTGACACACTCCCCGAACATCCCAGGACGGTAATTCGCATATACGTCATGCTGCCACGTCGATGCCCGGCACCGAAACATTCGACACGTTTTTACGAAGGTAACCACCCATTTGCGCGTTGTGGGTGTGTCGGCGGCGGCGCTCAGCCGAGAGATTTCTGCTTACGCGCCTCGCGCGCATCGGAGGACAGAACCCAGGCCGCGAGGACTCCTCCGACGGCGCCGAAGAGGTGACCTTGCCACGACACCCCAGGTGTACTCGGTAATACACCCCACAGTGCGCCGCCGTAGATGACGAACACCACGACGCCGATAGCAAGTTGGCCCAAATTTCTGGTGAAAATTCCTCGCGTCAGCAGATACGCGATCCAACCGAAAATGAGAACCGAGGCGCCGATGTGGTTGGAGTTGCCGCCGCCGATCAACCACGTACCGACACCGCCGACGACCCAGATGATGCCCGTGGCCGTCAGCCCACGCGCCAGCCCGGACAGCAGAACGAGGAATCCGAGAATCAGAACCGGAAGGGTGTTCGCGATCAAGTGAGCCCAGTCGTCGTGCAGCACCGGCGCGAACAGAATTCCCCACAATCCGTCCACACTGCGCGGGTTGATCCCCGCCTGCTCGACTCGACTACCCGAAGCGACGTCGATGATCTCGATGACCCACAGCAGCACGACGAACGAGCCCATCAACATCGCAGCCCGCTGCCACAGTGGGCGTTTGGGTGCGGTAGCGGGAAGGTAAGGGTTCGTCGTCACAGAACTAGGCCTTTCGTCCAGCCCCGACATCCACGCACCGGGGAGGTGGTCTGCCCTTGGAAGTCTACCGCTGTGGTCAGGGCACAAAGGCCGACGGGAAAATCTGACGGTATGTAGCAATACCGGCGATCGAGGTCGCGTCTAGCAATGCACGCACGATGGCCCGCTCGACGACACCGGCCGCAACCGCGCACACTGCGTCGAGAACCGGCAGGTCGGAGGAAAATGCCTTGGGCATGGCAGTTTCGGTGACGACCGTCCTCGTGCCGGTCGAGAGCGCGAAAATCGTGTCGCCGTCGAGTGGCGAGTGGGCAGGTCTGATCGCCCGTGCCAGGCCGTCGTGAGAGGCGACGGCCACGCGCTTGCACGACGCCGCCGTCAGCTCCACATCGGTGCCTACGACACCGATCGTCGTATTGAGGGCGGTGCCCTTGGGTGCGAGTGCGTTGGCGTTCCACACCTCGTGCACGTCTGGTGTTCGCATCCGGTATGCATCGGGTCCTTCCGACCCGACTCCCCACGGAAGTCCGGTTCGGGGATCGAACACCGAACCGACCGGATTGGTGACGATCAGGGCACCGACGGTGATGCCGTCGGCAGGTCCTCCCTCGATGACGGTGCTCGCCGTACCGACGCCTCCTTTGAGCACCCCCGCGCGAGCACCCACGCCTGCGCCTACCGAACCGGTCGCGAAATCGGCTCGAGCGGCCGCCGCTGCGCGATATCCGAAGTCGGCGGTCGGCCGGATGGACCAATCCCCTACCGGCAGATCGAAGATGACGGCCGCAGGAACAATCGGTACCACCTGGTCCGGGCTTCCCATGACAATTCCGTGACCGTGCTCTTCGAGCCATCGCATGACACCGTCGGCGGCAGCGAGTCCGTATGCGCTTCCACCGGTGAGGAGAACGGCGTTGACCTGCTGCACCGAATGGCTCGGATCGAGCAGATCGGTCTCACGGGTGCCGGGACCACCTCCCCGAACGTCGACTGCGGCGACGGCGCCGCCGAGAGCGCGGATCACCGTGCAGCCGGTAGCCGCGCCGGACCCGAGTTCGGCAGCCGGATCGATCTCGTGGTGATGCCCCACCAGTAAGCCTGACACGTCGGTCAGTGCATCCTTCGGACCCGTCCCCAACAGGTACTCCTACGGAATGAGGACCTGAACGAGGGAATCCTGCATCCAGGTCAGCCAGTGGTACACATCGAGATGGGGAGCCCGTGGATCCCCCTCGTCGAGAACCTCAGGAGTGTCGGCGTCGATACCCAAGGTGGTTCCGAGCGCCAACCTTACGTCGTTGAGGCCCATCAGCCAGGACTCCGCCTGTGCGGGGGTCAGGACGACTTTTCCGCCGTTCGACGGAATCGTGTCGAGGATGACTCGGCTTGCAGCGAGCTTGGCGTCGATGATCTCCGGCTCGTGCAATCCGCGAAGCGCGCCATTGAGGTCGGCCGTATCGGAACCGGAATCCGGGCGATGAAATTCCGGCAATAGCCGCGCGAGCGCTGCATCTTCGGGTGGACTGCTGTGGCCGGTTCGTAGACCCGTCATGGCCGCCAGCTCGTCCGTCGGGGCATCGGCTTCTCGATCGCGGAGAAGACCGACTACCGATTCCACGAGCGATCTGAGCACAGTCGCTTCTCTGGCGTCCATATCCGAGCGGATCTTGACCCCGCTCAGTGAGTTCTTTCTGCTCCACATGCGCACTGCGCTCTTCTGCCCCGTCCTTGGATGCCTGGCCCGCTGTCTCGAAGCCCGTACGTGTCTAGCTGCCCTATTTGTCCTGTTGCATCGTGGCCCACAAACCGGCCGCGTGCAGTTTTCGGACATCGCTCTCCATCGCATCGCGCTCACCGCTGGAGACGACTGCCTTGCCTTCCGAATGAACCTGCATCATCAGCTCGGTGGCTTTCGCTTTGCTGTATCCGAACAACTTCTGAAAAATGAAAGTGACGTAGTGCATGAGGTTGACTGGGTCGTCCCAGACGATGGTCACCCAGGGCACATCGTGTGCCTCGTCCCGTGCCACCACTTCGGTTTCCGCTGGTACCGCCTGGGGGGATGCCGCCGACGGTGAAATCGACGAGTTCGGTACCGCGACCGCTCTGCCCACGCTCGGTCGTGCCGTCGATGAAGCCATACCTCTCAGGGTACGACGAGAGAGCGGTAGTACACACCTTCGCCCCTACGCCTCGTATTGTTGTCTCTGTGACCGACGCCTCGATCTCCAAGCCGGACTTTTGCGACCATGAACGCAGTTCCGCGCTGATGACGGACCAGTACGAATTCACCATGCTCTCGGCCGCGCTTGCCGACGGTTCTGCGCACATACCGTGCAGTTTCGAGGTCTTCGCGAGGCGGCTGCCGAACGGTCGGCGTTACGGCGTCGTCGCCGGTACCGGAAGGTTTCTGGAGGCACTGACACGATTCCGCTTCGGGCCGGCCGAGATCGAGGCGCTGGCATTCCTTCCGACCAAGACCCTCGAGTGGCTCGAAAGCTATTCTTTCGGCGGCGACGTGGACGGCTACCGAGAGGGCGAACTGTATTTCCCCGGCTCGCCGGTGCTGTCGGTACACGGAACATTCGCCGAATGCGTTGTTCTGGAAACTCTGGCACTGTCGATTCTCAACCACGACAGCGCAATAGCGTCGGCAGCCGCACGCATGGCGAACTCTGCGGGTACCCGCCCGCTCATCGAGATGGGTTCGCGTCGCACCCATGAAGAAGCCGCAGTCGCGGCCTCTCGCGCCGCCTACATCGCCGGATTCACCGCGACGTCGAATCTCGAAGCAGTACGACGCCACGGCGTCCCCGGAGCCGGAACTTCGGCCCACGCCTTCACCCTACTCTACACCGACGCCGATGGTCCGAACGAGAAGGCCGCTTTTGCCGCGCAGGTTCGTAATCTGGGGGTCGGCACGACGCTGCTCGTCGACACCTACGACATCACTGCCGGTGTCGCCAATGCCGTCGAGGTTGCCGGAACCGGCCTGGGCGGAGTACGGATCGATTCCGGAGATCTCGGAGTGCTCGCCCGGCAGGTCCGCCGTCAACTCGACGACCTCGGTGCGAGAGAAACGAAGATCGTCGTATCGGGTGATCTCGACGAGTACGCAATCGCCGCATTACGCGCCGAACCGGTGGACAGCTACGGCGTCGGGACCTCGCTGGTGACCGGATCGGGGGCGCCCACCGCGGGCATGGTCTACAAGCTGGTGACGGTCGACGGGCGTCCCGTCGCCAAACGCAGCAGCCACAAGGAGTCCCGCGGGGGCGCCAAGGCCGCGATCCGAACCACACGCGCCACGGGAACTGCGGTCGAAGAAATCGTGTATCCAGTGGGCAGTACGCCGGTGATCGACGACGGACTCGACGTCATCGAACTGTGTAGGCCCCTGGTGCGCGGCGGCGTGCAAGAACCGTCGCTACCGGGACTGGACGCTGCACGAGAACTGCTCGCACAGCGGCTCGTCAGTCTTCCGTGGGAAGGACTCAAACTTTCGCAGGGCGAACCTGCACTGTCGACGCGGTTCATCGCGGCCCCCGCGTGAACCGTCGGCCGCGGCGGTGGCCGGACGGTGTCGATGGCCATCCGGTCGGTGAGTGGCAGTAGTCTTCTGCGGTGCCGTCGAAGTCCGAGCTCCCCACAGTTCCCGCCCTACTGAAGGTCGCGGTGCACTCGCTGGGAGGTAAGGAACGCAGCAATCAGCTCACGATGGCATCGGCCGTCGCGCACTCGATCGACACCGGGGAGCACCTGGCCGTGCAGGCTGGGACCGGAACCGGTAAATCGCTGGCGTACCTCGTGCCGAGTATCAGACATGCTGTCGAGTCCGGGCGCACCGTCGTCGTCTCGACGGCAACCATCGCGTTGCAACGTCAGCTCGTGGACCGTGACCTTCCTCGGCTGGCGGATGCACTGAAGGATGCCATCGGTAGGCGGCCGAAGTTCGCAATACTCAAGGGCCGCAACAACTATCTGTGCATGAACAAGATTCACACCGGAGCATCCGAGGAGAAGCCCGACGCCGAACTCTTCGACGCGTTCGCCATCTCCCGCCTCGGCCGCGAGGTCGTGCGGCTCACGCAGTGGTCTTCCGACACCGACACCGGCGACCGTGACGACGTCGTCCCCGGGGTCAGCGATCAGGCATGGCGGCAGGTCAGCGTCACCGCACGTGAATGCCTCGGCAAGTCTCGATGCCCCGTCGGCGAGGACTGCTTCGCCGAGCGCGCACGCACCGAAGCGTCACAGGTGGACGTCGTGGTCACCAACCACGCACTGCTGGCCATCGATGCCATCACCGGAATCCAGATTCTTCCCGAGCACGACGTGGTGGTCATCGACGAAGCGCACGAACTCGTCGATCGAGTCACCGGCGTTGCCACTTCGGAACTGTCTGCCGCCACGGTCACCGCTGCTGCTCGCCGGTGCTCCAAGCTGATCGAAGAGGAGATCGTCGACGCACTCGACGGCGCGGCGGAAAACTGGGCTGCGATTCTCGACAGCCTCCCGCCCGGCCGATGGTCGGCTCTCCCGGACGGGGTGGGACCTGCGCTGGCCTCCGTTCGAGACTCCGCCTGGGCCGTTCGTACCGCGATCGGTCCGCAGAAGCAGAGCATGGCAGCCTCGGACCCGGAAGCCGCCGCCGCGCGCAATGCGGCCCTCGTGGCCATCGACGAAGTCCACGACAGCGCGGTACGAGTACTCACCGCCTTCGACGAACCGGACCCGGCCAAACGTAAGGACGTCGTCTGGCATGCAGTCGACGACTTCCGCGGGAACGTCAAACGCACCGTCCGAATAGCGCCACTGTCGGTCGGGGGCCTACTGCGCAGCCGACTCTTCGCCGAGTCGACCGTGGTGTTGACTTCGGCGACACTGACGGTCGGCGGCTCGTTCGACGGACTCGCCATCAATTGGGGTCTTCCGGCCCAGAATTCTGCACGCAGCGACACTGCCATGGCATCGGGCGCTCAGGCACCATCCGACACCGCGTCGATTCATTGGAATTCGCTCGACGTCGGGTCC
The DNA here is from genome assembly GCA_038198705.1 of Mycobacteriales bacterium. Taxonomy (GTDB): domain Bacteria; phylum Actinomycetota; class Actinomycetes; order Mycobacteriales; family Mycobacteriaceae; genus Rhodococcoides. Next base: position 8,168 of record JBBPZN010000094.1, on the reverse strand, counting down.
CCGTTCGACCATGCGAAGGCCGGCATTCTGTATGTGGCCAAACATCTTTCGCCTCCCGGCCGAGACGGCCTGTCCGCCGAGTACTTGGACGAAATAGAGGCACTGGTCAGTGCTGCTGGTGGCCGGACACTGGGCTTGTTCTCCTCGATGCGCGCGGCGAAGGCTGCCGCCGAGGAGATGCGCGAGCGGCTGGACACACCGATCCTGTGCCAAGGCGACGACTCCACGGGCGCGTTGGTCACCAAGTTCGCCGAGGACGAAGCAACCTCGCTCTTCGGCACCCTGTCGCTATGGCAAGGAGTGGACGTTCCCGGTCCATCGCTCAGCCTGGTGATCCTGGATCGGATCCCGTTCCCCAGACCGGACGACCCGCTCCTGGTGGCCCGGCAACAGGCAGTGGAGTCCCGTGGCGGCAACGGCTTCCTCTCGGTCGCCGCCAATCATGCCGCGCTCCTGCTCGCACAGGGCGTCGGCCGGTTGCTGCGCAGCGTCGACGACAGAGGCGTCGTCGCCATGCTCGACCCCCGACTTGCGACGGCTCGCTACGGCGGCTACCTCAGGGCCTCGCTTCCCCCGTTCTGGGAGACGTCCGACCCTGAGGTAGTGCGCAAAGCCCTCACCCGGCTTTCCGGAAGGTAGCCAACTTCGCAGAACCGGTTACGGATTCGGCGATTTCACCAGACCCAATTCGGCGTCACCGGCCAACAGTGGATGGTGCGGCAGCACTCGTACGGTGTAACCGACTGCCCCGCTGACCGGCAGAGCGGTGTCGGTCTCGAAGACCTCCCCGAGCGAGTCCGTTCCTGAATGCGTCATTGCCACAGTTCGGGTGTCGATGAGATCCTCGTCGTCGGTAACCCGGCCGAGCACAGCCTGAACGACGACGTCCGACGGCGAAAGACCTCCGAGCCGGACGTACGCCCGCAAGGTGAGCTTCGCACCGATGACCGGGGTGTCGGGCAAACCTTCACTATCGACCTGGACGACCTCGACGGAATGCCAGGCATCCTCGACCCGTCGGCGATACGCTGCGACGTCCTTCGCGCCGGCGTACGCGTCGCGATCGACGGTGCGTGCCGCGGTCGCGGCCGGTGCGTAGTACCCGAGCGTGTAGTCACGAACCATCCTCGACGCCAGCACCTTCGGCCCCAGGTGTTCGAGGGTGTGTCGAACCATCTCGATCCAGCGAGTCGGCACACCGTCGGTGCGGTCGTAGAATTTGGGCAACACCGACTGCTCCAGCAACTCGTAGAGCGCCGAGGCTTCGAGGTCGTCGCGGCGGCTCTCGTCCGTCACCCCGTCGGCAGTCGGTATGGCCCAACCGTTCTCGCCGTCGTACATCTCGTCCCACCATCCGTCGCGGATGGACAGGTTGAGACCGCCGTTCAACGCGGACTTCATGCCCGAGGTTCCGCAGGCTTCGAGTGGGCGAAGTGGGTTGTTGAGCCAGACGTCGCAGCCCCAGTAGAGGTATCGAGCCATCGACATGTCGTAGTCCGGCAGGAACACGATGCGATGGCGAACATCTGCGGCATCGGCGAACCGAACTATCTGCTGGATGAGGGCCTTGCCACCGTCGTCCGCGGGATGGGACTTTCCGGCAACGACCAGTTGCACTGGACGGTCTGGATCGAGCAGAAGCCTCTTCAGCCGTTCCGGTTCGCGCAGCATCAACGTTAGACGCTTGTAGGTCGGCACTCGCCTCGCGAACCCGACCGTCAACACGTTCGGGTCGAAAACCCCTGAGGTCCAACCAAGTTCAGCTTCGGTCGAGCCTCGCTCCACACACGATCGATGTACCCGACGGCGAACTTCGTCGACGAGTTGACCCCGAAGATCGTTTCGCGTCGACCACAGTTTTTCGGAAGGGACGTTCTGCAACTGTTCCCAGCCGCGTGCTTCCTCCATTGCATCGGCACCGACGGTGTCGTTCGCCAACTCGATCCACTCGCGCGCAGCCCACGTGGGCGCGTGAACACCATTGGTGACCGAGCCGATCGGTACCTCCGATACGTCGAATCCGCGCCACAGATCGTTGAACATGCCTCGGCTGACGATCCCGTGCAGCTTCGAGACACCGTTGGCGCGTTGGCCCAGACGAAGGCCCATGTGCGCCATGTTGAACACCGACCGATCGGGCTCACCGCCCAGCGCCAGAATGCGGTCCATCGGCAAACCCGGCAGCAAGGCCGAGTCGGCGGAGGCGTCGCTGCCGAAGTAATGACGGACCAGATCGGCCGGAAACCGGTCGATGCCGGCAGGCACCGGCGTGTGGGTGGTGAACACAGTTCCCGCTCGCACCGATGCGAGGGCGGAGTCGAAGTCCAGTCCTTCGCCGGTGACGAGTTCGCGGATGCGTTCGGCACCGAGGAACCCTGCGTGCCCCTCGTTCATGTGGAACACCTCGGGGTCCGGCAGGCCGTGCGCGTGCGTATACGCTCGAATGGCACGCACCCCGCCGATTCCGGCAAGAATCTCCTGCTTGATGCGGTGGTCCTGGTCTCCGCCGTACAGGCGATCGGTCACGCCTCGAAGTTCCGGATCGTTGTCCGAAATATCGGAGTCCAGCAACAACAACGGGACGCGTCCCACCTGCGCGATCCATACCCGAGCTCGCAGGACCCGGTCCCCCGGCATCGACACGTGAATGAGGACCGGGGCATCGGACGAGTCGGTGAGCAGACGCAGGGGCAGGCCCTGCGGATCGAGCGATGGGTAGCGCTCGGACTGCCAGCCGTCGGCGGTCAGTGACTGCCGGAAGTATCCGGATCGGTAGAGAAGGCCGACTCCGATCAACGGCAGACCCAAGTCGGACGCAGCTTTGAGATGGTCGCCCGCAAGAATGCCGAGTCCGCCCGAGTAGTTGGGCAGGACCTCGCTGACACCGAACTCCATCGAGAAGTAACCGATGCCGGCGGGCAGCGAAGAATCGGTGCGCTGCTTCTTCTGGAACCAGAGTGGACGAGTCAGGTAGTCCGACAGATCGCCGGACACTACCGCAAGGCGGTCGACGAAAGTCGGATCGTCTGCAAGTTCTTCCAGGCGTTTCGGCGCGACCGCTCCGAGCAGAGCGATGGGATCGCGGTCGAGTTCGGCCCAGAGCGCAGGGTCGATCTCCTCGAAGAGTCGTTGAGTAGGTGGGTGCCACGACCAGCGGAGGTTTGTCGAAAGCTCCGCTAGGGCATTCAGACGCTCGGGCAGGTGGGCTCGGACAGTGAACCGACGCAAGGCTTTCACGAAACGAACACTACCCACGTTGTCCGTGCATGGCCGGACTCGCCGGTGCTACCGGTGGGGAACGCCCGACGGGTGACCGAAAATCGCTGACGGAGGCCGCTGACACAGGCACAGCGTCGCCGTCTGCACTACGGTTGTTCACGAGAGCACGCCGACCATCAGTTAGTCGGCCGTCGCACCCGATGCGAACGGCCGAACGGAGCGAAGAACGGAGTGTGAAGTGACAGGTCGACTCGGTATCGACAATGTCCTTCCAGACACGAGCACCGGAAAATACCCCGCGAAAGCGGTGGTAGGCGAAGCATTTCCGGTTTCGGCGGATGTGTGGCGAGAAGGTCACGACGCGGTTGCCGCAACGCTCGCGGTTCGTGGCCCCGGAGTACGGACCCCACTACGCATCACCATGACCCCGGGCAGTGAACCCGATACGTTCGACGCACTCTTCACTCCAAGCACCCCCGGCTACTGGATCTGCCGGATCGAAGCGTGGAGCGATCCCGTCGCGACGTGGAAGCATGCACTCGAAGCCAAACTGGGTGTGGGTCAGAGCGCCGCCGAGTTGGCCAACGACTTGGAAATCGGTGCACGGGTATTCGAGCGTGCCGCCAACGGCGTACCCAGCGAGGAACGAGCCCTTCTCGCCGACGTCGTCACTGCGCTACGCGATGCCGACCGTCAGCTTCCAGCTCGCGTCGCGTCGGCATTCACGCCGGCAGTGGCAGATCTTCTACACCAGTACCCGCTGCGCGAACTGGTGACGCGCTCCCCCGCCATCAACGTCTGGGTGGACCGCAACCGCGCGCTCAACGGCGCCTGGTACGAGTTCTTTCCCCGGTCGACAGGTGGATGGAACGAAGATGGCACACCGCGTCACGGCACGTTCGCCACATCTATCGAGCAACTCCCCCGCATTGCGGGCATGGGATTCGACGTCGTCTACCTCCCACCGATCCACCCCATCGGGGAGATCAATCGGAAGGGCCCGAACAACAGCCTGACCCCGGCGCCGCACGACGTCGGTTCCCCATGGGCCATCGGCTCCAAAGAAGGCGGGCACAACGCGATCCACCCCGAGCTCGGTACCGAAGACGACTTTCGGGCGTTCGTGGATGCGGCCAACGCACTCGATCTCGAGGTCGCACTCGATCTGGCACTTCAGGCAGCGCCGGACCACCCTTGGGCGGAGACCCATCCGGAGTGGTTCACGGTCCTGCCCGACGGCACGATCGCGTACGCCGAGAATCCCCCCAAGAAGTACCAGGACATCTATCCGGTCAACTTTGACAACGATCGCCGCGGCATCTACGAGGAGGTTCTGCGCGTCACTCGACATTGGATTGCACTGGGAGTCAAGATCTTCCGAGTGGACAATCCACATACCAAGCCACCGGATTTCTGGGAATGGCTCATCGCCGAGATCAAGAAGTCTCATCCGGAGGTGCTGTTCCTCGCCGAGGCTTTCACCAGGCCCGCGCGGATGTACGGGTTGGCCAAACGCGGCTTCACCCAGTCGTACACCTACTTCACGTGGCGGGTTGCCAAGTGGGAGCTCACCGAGTTCGCCGAGGAGCATGCCCGACGCGCAGACGATGCGCGGCCGAATCTGTTCGTCAACACCCCGGACATCCTTCACGAAAGCCTCCAGACCGGCGGGCCCGGAATGTTCGCGCTTCGTGCTGCGCTGGCGGCAACCCTGTCGCCCACGTGGGGTGTGTACTCGGGTTACGAATTGTTCGAGCACCAAGCCGTGCGTCCGGGCAGCGAGGAGTATCTCGATTCGGAGAAGTATCAACTCCGTCCCCGAGACTTCGAGGGAGCACTTGCCCGAGGAGAATCGCTGGAGCCGTGGTTGGCGACGCTGAATTCGATCAGGCGGGCGCACCCGGCTCTACAACAGTTGCGCAACATCCATTTTCACCATGTCGACAACGACGCGCTGATCGCCTATTCGAAGTTCGATCCGGTCACCGGCGACTCGGTACTCGTGGTGATCAACCTCGATCCGTTCGGACCGGAAGAAGGCACCATCTGGTTGGATATGCCTGAGCTCGGACACGACTGGCATGACAGCCTCACCGTCACCGACGAAGTCAGTGGCCAGCAATTCAATTGGGGACAGACCAACTTCGTCAGATTGGAACCGTGGAAGTCAGTGGCGCACATATTGGCGCTACCGCCGATTCCGTATCCGGCACGGCTCGAACTGGCATACCGCGGCAACCGGAAGTGAGTGGGAAAATCGTGACCGACAACCCGACGACAACCGATATTGCCTCACCGAGCAGCAATGATCTCGATTTGCTCGCCCAAGGCACACATTACGATCCGCACTCGGTGCTCGGCGCACACCCAGTGCCCGGCGGAACGGCCATCCGCGCGCTCAAGCCAAACGCCGAGTCGGTGGTCGCGCGCATCGGCGGCGTCGACCATCCGTTGACTCATGTTGCGCACGGCGTGTTCAGCGTCGTCGTACCGTTCACCGATTCGATGGACTACCGACTCGTCGTCACCTGGCCCGGCGGATACACCGTCGAGTCCGCCGACGGCTACCGATTCCTCCCCACGCTGGGAGAACTGGACCTACACCTGTTCGGCGAGGGTAGGCACGAGCGACTGTGGGACATCCTCGGTGCCCACGAGCAGAACTACACCACCCCGGACGGCGACGTCAGCGGCACCTCGTTCGCAGTGTGGGCGCCGGCTGCCGCGGGCGTGACCGTAGTCGGAAGTTTCGACGCGTGGTCGGGCCAGACTTGGCCCATGCGCGCGCTCGGATCCACCGGTGTCTGGGAGCTGTTCATTCCCGATGTCGGACCTGGAACCATCTACAAGTATCGCGTCCACGGTTCCGATGGTGTCGTACGTGACAAGGCCGACCCGATGGCTTTCGCCACCGAGATTCCACCTGCGACCGGATCGGTCGTCGCCGGCTCCACGTTCGAGTGGTCCGACGACGACTGGCTCGCAGCACGCGCGGAGATCGAGCCGACTCGGGCACCGATGAGCGTCTACGAAGTCCACTTGGCATCTTGGCGTCCCGGCTTGGACTATCGCCAATTGGCCGTGCAACTGGCCGAGTACATGCTCGAAACCGGATTCACCCACGTCGAGTTGTTGCCGGTCGCCGAGCACCCGTTCGGTGGATCGTGGGGCTACCAGGTGACGTCCTACTATGCCCCGACCTCACGGTTCGGCAGCCCCGACGATTTCCGCTTCTTCGTCGATCACCTGCACGAGGCAGGCATCGGCGTCCTCGTCGACTGGGTGCCCGCTCACTTCCCAAAAGACGAGTGGGCACTGGCCAATTTCGACGGCGGTCCGCTCTACGAGCACGGGGATCCTCAACGCGGGGAGCAACTCGACTGGGGCACGTTGGTCTTCGACTTCGGTCGTCGCGAGGTGCGAAACTTCCTGGTCGCCAACGCGCTGTACTGGCTCGACGAGTTTCACATCGACGGACTGCGCGTCGACGCTGTCGCTTCCATGATCTACCTCGACTACTCCCGTCCCGAGGGTGGCTGGACGCCGAACATCTACGGTGGCCGCGAGAACCTCGAAGCAGTGTCGTTTCTGCAGGAAATGAACGCGACAGTGCACAAGAAGCACCGAGGCGTCGTCACTGTCGCCGAGGAGTCCACCGCGTGGCCCGGCGTCACCCGACCGACCAGTGTCGGTGGCCTCGGCTTCAACATGAAGTGGAACATGGGCTGGATGCACGACACGCTCGACTTCCTCGGGCGCGATCCGATTCACCGCAGCTTCCACCATCACGAGATCACGTTCTCGTTGGTGTATGCGTGGAGTGAGAATTACCTCTTGCCGATCAGTCACGACGAAGTCGTCCACGGAAAAGGCACGTTGTGGTCACGCATGCCTGGGGACGACTTCACGAAAGCTGCTGGGATGCGCGGTCTGCTCGCGTACATGTGGGCACACCCCGGCAAGCAGTTGCTCTTCATGGGTCAGGAGTTCGGTCAGACCCGTGAGTGGTCCGAGGAGCGCGGGCTCGACTGGTACCAACTCGACGACAACAACGACGACGGTCTGCACCGCGGGGTACTGAACTTGGTCAGTGACCTCAACTCCGTCTACCGGGCGAACTCTGCTCTCTGGACTCTGGACACGTCCCCCAGCGGCTATTCGTGGATCGACGCCAACGACACCGAGAACAACGTGCTCAGCTTCTTGCGCTACGGCGCGGACGGATCTGTTGTCGCGTGTATCTTCAACTTCTCGGGAGTCGTACATGGCGACTACCGTGTCGGACTACCGGAGCCTGGCCGCTGGATCGAGATCCTCAATACGGACGCGGAGTCCTACGGCGGTTCGGGCGTCGGCAATCTCGGAGAAGTAACCGCAACTTCGCATTCGTGGCATGGTCGACCGTCGTCTGCACAGGTGGCGCTTCCCGCCCATGGCGCGATTTGGATAAAACTGGAGCGTTGAATGAGTGGCGGTCGTACCCGACACACACTGTGGATGACCGCCGTGATCACCATGATGGTTGTGAGTGGATGTGGCTCCTCGGTCGATGGCCGGGCAGTGTCGATCTACGACAACCCTTTCACAGTGGCTGGGTTACCGGTCACGGATGGGCCGAGCGGGCCGCGTCCGGGAGCACCACATTCGACGCTCGAGGTGCGCAATGCTGAGGGCACGGATTCCGACATTCTCGCCACTGACGCCATAGACGACATCCAGCGGTACTGGGCACAGACCTACCCGGAACTGTTCAAGGGCACTTTCGCCCCGGTGTCGGCACTCATTTCTTGGGACGCAGGAGAAAACGAGGACGAGGGCATCAGGTTCTGCGGGGACCGGACCGGCGGAATTCCCAACGCTGCGTACTGCTCTCGTGACGACACCATCGGCTGGGATCGAACGATTCTGCTGCCCGCATTGATCGACGCTTTCGGTCCGATGTCGGTCGT
>JBBPZN010000093.1:0-12476 GCA_038198705.1 Mycobacteriales bacterium | reverse complement strand
GAAGTCGGCGTCCTGCACTGTCTTCGGGAGGGCGCCGACGGCCACTGTTCCGCCGGTGATGCCGGCGAAGTAGGCATCCCACATCGGCAGATACAGTTCGGCGAGTGCCTGCTTGCGAGCCTGCTCGCGGACGACGATCCATCGCACCGGCTGACGGTTGCCGCCCTGGGGTCCGAAACGGGCGACGTCGAAGGCTTTTCTGAACACCTCGTCGGGAACCGGATCGCTGAGGTACCGCCGACAGGTTCCGGTCGTGCGCATTGCCTCGGTGAGCTCCATGTTGAATCCCTTCGCCTGACCACCGTTAGGTAGTGCCTGAAGCATTGTGTGGTGTGCGCCACATGTCAAGTGGCAACTTTTCACCGAGCGCAGATTCGACGATGTGCTTGCGGATATTTGCCTAACTGTGGTTAGTTTTTATGGAGTCCGCTTTTCTCGGGCGCCGAAAGAGGTTCTTCATGTCTGCATCTGTGAATACTGCCGACCGCGACCGGCTGGCACGGGCGCTCGACTCGGCAAACATGCCGAGCCTGGTCGCAGTGCTCTATCAACTCACCGGTGACCACGTCTGGCTCGAGGCCCCATACCTGCCGACCCGCAGCCGTGGCATGGACGACAACGATGCCGGCGGGTTTGCACCCGACGTCGCGCAGGCGATCAGGGCGGCCGCGCTGGGCGCCATCTCCGACCGGACGAACGGCACGCCCCCTGCGATTCCGTCGCCGTCCAGCGAACAACTCGTGGAGATGATCAGTGCCGCGGTAGGGGAGTCCGTGCCACCGGAATTCGCGTCGATGATTGCCGAGGACATGGGATTCGTCGCTGCCGAGGAACAGGTAGTCACCGCCAGTAGCCTGTCGGTCATCGTCATCGGGGCAGGCGTGTCTGGCATGCTCGCGGCCATCAAGCTGCGTGAAGCCGGAATCGAGCACATTGTCCTGGAGAAGAATTCCGATGTGGGGGGCGGATGGTTCGAGAACACGTACCCCGGAGCCGGCGTCGACACTCCCAGCCACCTCTACTCGTACTCCTTCGCCCCACGATCGTGGAGCACACACTTCGGCAAGCGCGACGAGGTCTGGCAGTACCTCAGCGATGTGGCTACCGAGCACGACCTTCGGGACCGGATCCGATTCGACACCGAGGTCTCCACGTCCGTGTACGACTCGGAGCGGCAACGATGGACCGTCACCACGACGAGTGGCGAAGTCCTGACCGCAGATGTGGTCATTACCGCTACCGGCCAACTCAATCGTCCGAAGGTCCCCCCGATACCGGGGCTCGACGCATTCCGTGGACCGATCTTCCACACTGCAGAGTGGCCCGAAGGGCTCGACCTGACCGGCAAACGCGTGGCCATCATCGGCACCGGTGCCAGCGCCATGCAGGTACTGCCCGCTATCGCCTCGACGGTGGGTCACGCGACGGTGTTCCAGCGCTCGCCACAGTGGGTCGCGTCGAGTGACGTCTATTTCGCCCCCATCGACGACGACGTCAGCTACCTGATGGAGACGGTTCCGCTGTATCGGCTCTGGTATCGCGCGCGACTTGCGTGGAATTTCAACGACCGTGTTCACCCGTCGCTGCAGGTCGATCCGGAGTGGAAGAACCCAGCACACTCGGTCAATGCGATCAACGATGCGCACCGCCGAGTGTTCACCCGATATCTGGAGAACGCGCTCGAAGGCAGGCCGGATCTGATCGAGAAGTCGCTGCCGGACTACCCCCCGTTCGGTAAGCGAATGTTGCTGGACAACGGGTGGTTCGCTGCCCTTCGCCGTGACAATGTCACCCTCGTGGCCGAAGGTGTCGCCTCGATCGGTGTCGATACCGTGCGGGGACAGCAGGGGACCGAGGTCGAGGTCGATGTCGTGATCCTGGCAACCGGCTTCGAGACGCATAAGTTGTTGACGCCCATCGATGTTCGAGGCCGCTCGGGTAGATCGATCCGCGACGGGTGGGGTCCCGAGGACGCTCATGCGCACCTCGGCATCACCGTGCCGGACTTTCCCAATCTCTTCCTGACCTGCGGGCCCGGAACCGTCCTCGGGCACGGTGGTAGCTACATCACCATCGCGGAATGTCAGGTCCGCTACATCATGGATGTATTGAAATACATGTCGGACAACCGAATCGGTGCGGTCGAGTGCAAGCCCGAAGTCGAAGAAGGCTACATGCGACGCCACGACGAGGCGCACTCGCGCATGATCTGGACACACCCGGGCATGGACAACTGGTACCGAAACGACGCTGGACGGGTGGTGTCGACATTGCCCTGGCGGATCGTCGACTACTGGGAGATGACCCACAGCGCCGACATAGGCGACTTTCTCGTCGAAGAGGTGCGGCAGGCATCGAGCGTGGGACAGAGCAGACGGAAGCGTCGATAATGGAATGCATGCTTCCAGTTCTCGATCTGTCTCTCGTCGATACCGATCCGGACGGCTTCCGGGCCGCCCTGTTGGATGCTGCACACCGATTCGGCTTCTTCTACCTGGTGGGCCACGGTGTGTCGACGGCTCGCAGCGAGGAAGTCCTTCGACTCGCTCGCTCGTTCTTCGCCCTCGCGCCGGAGGAGAAGGACGAGATCTCACAGCTGAAGAGCCCACACTTCCGCGGCTACTCACGCCTTGGGGGCGAGCTGACCAACGGTGAAGTCGACTGGCGTGAGCAGATAGATATCGGCCCCGAGCGGCCCGTCATCGACGACGCCGAGGGCTATTGGAATCTCCAAGGACCGAACCTCTGGCCCTCTGCACTCCCGGCCCTCGAGCCCGCCTTCGAATCCTGGGAAGCGACCATGTCCCAACTCGGGTTGCGGGTCCTGCGGCATTGGGCGTTGGCACTGGGAGCTTCCGAAGACGTGTTCGACGACGCGTTCGCAGACAGCCCAGCGTCGTTGATCAAGATCGTCCGGTACCCCGGAAGCACCGACAATCCGCAGGGCGTCGGCGCGCACAAAGATTCCGGCATTCTTACCCTCCTCCTCGTCGATCCGGACTCGGTGGGATTGCAGGTCGAAATCGAGGCGGGTGAATGGATCGACGTACCTCCCGTCGACGGCGCATTCATCGTCAACATCGGCGAACTGCTCGAAGTTGCGACGCAAGGCTATCTGCGTGCGACGCGACATCGAGTGCAGGCACCTCGAGCCGGCGCCGACCGAATTTCGATCCCCTTCTTTCTCAGCCCCGCACTGGACGCCGTCATTCCGATCGTGTCGCTGTCCGAAGAGTTGGCGGCGAATTCCACAGGGGTCGAGACGGATCCGAACAATCCGATCTTCGACACTTACGGTGCCAATGCCTGGAAGTCGCGTACCCGAGCGCACCCCGGCGTCGCCGAACTCCATCACGGGATCGTTCAGGCTTCTCACCTATGACCCGATCCGTGTAGATCTTGCTTCTGCGGGTACCCGAGTGCAGTACTCGATTGGGAACGGAGATGAAACACTCGTGAGCGCTATACCCACCATCACGTTGAACGACGGACACACCATTCCTCAACTGGGTTTCGGTGTATTTCAGATCGAACCGGACAAGACCGCCGAGGCAGTGAAGACTGCCCTCGATATCGGCTACCGCCACATCGACACAGCCCAGATGTACGGTAACGAAAAGCAGGTCGGGCAGGGGATGCAGGAGTCCGGCCTGAGTCGCGGCGATGTCTTCGTGACGAGCAAGCTCAACAACGGCTATCACCGTCCGGACGATGCGCGCAAGGCATTCGACAAGACGCTGTCCGACCTCGGTACCGACTACGTCGACTTGTTTCTCATTCACTGGCCGCTACCGACGCGGTACGACGGAGATTTCGTCTCGACGTGGAAGACGCTCGAAGAAATCGCCAAGGACGGTCGCGCGCGCAGCATCGGTGTTTCGAATTTCCAGCCGGCGCACCTGGAGAGGCTGGCGAAGGAAACAGACACCGTTCCGGCAGTCAACCAGGTCGAGGTTCATCCATACCTGGTGAACGAGGAAGTCCGACGCTACGGCCGTGAACACGGTATCGCGACCGAGGCCTGGTCGCCGATCGCCCAGGGCAAGGTTCTCGATGATCCGGTGCTCGAGTCGATCGCGTCGTCGACCGGTAAATCGACTGCGCAGGTTGTGCTGCGCTGGCATGTGCAGCACAGCGACATCATCTTTCCCAAGTCGGTGACGCCGGACCGTGTCAGGGAAAATTTCGACATCTTCGACTTCGAACTCGGCGACGCAGCTATGGATGCGATCACCGCTCTTGGCCGTGGTGAAGATGGGCGTACCGGGCCGAACCCGGACACGTTCGACATGATTCCTGACTGAATCACCGACCGATCAGAGGCGGCACATCCAACTGCGCCGCTTCAGGGGCGCAGGAGAGTCGATGTCGGCGAGCTTGCCGCTGTTGAAGTCGGCGACCAGATTGGACACGGTTCCCTGGGCACAGGACTTGTTGGTACCGATGAATCCTGACGGCCCGCGTTTGATCCAACCGGTGACATAAGTACCGGGAAACGGTGCACCGCCGGGTGATTCGAGGACGCGGCCATCGAGGTTGGGAATGATTCCTGCTTGTTCGTCGAACGGCACACCTGCGATCGCCACACCGCGGTAGCCGATCGACGTCAACACCAGGCCGGTGTCGACGGTCTCGACTTCACCCGTCGCGATGCTGAGAACCGTGCCGTCGATGCCCGTGTCGAGTGCCATGCGATCGAACTCGACACCGGTCACTGCCGCATCACCGAGAATTCGCTTGGGGGAGAGGAGATAGCGCAGCATGATTCGCTTACCGCCTCTACTTACCGAGTCTTCCAATCTCTGCAGCAGGCGCAACTTCTGAACGATTGCGTGCGGGAGCTCGTCGGTTTCGGTCAGTGCGATCGTGGCTGCGTCGAGCATGATCTCGTCGCGGTGCGTCGAAACCTCCACTCCTGATGTGCCGAGCAGACCGGCGAACTCCGGAACTGTGAAAGCCGACTGTGCGACGCCGCGCCGGCCGACCACCAGCACCTCTTCGATGCTGGACTCCCGCAACGCTTTCAGTACGTGCGGGGGCACGTTCGTGCCGACCAGACGTTCGGGATCGATCGTCAGGATCCGGGCCACGTCGAGAGCAACGTTGCCATTGCCGATGACGATCGCCCGTTTGTGGGACAGGTCGTAGTGGCGATCGGCATGGTCGGGGTGACCGTTGTACCAGGCGACGAAGTCGGTGGCCGACCCACGACCGGCAAGCTTGGCACCGGGAATCGTCAACTCCCGATCCGAGGATGCACCGACTGCGTAGATCACGGCATGATGCTGATCCAACAGCTGCTGGTGCGTAATGTCCTCTCCCACCTCGACACCGAGATGGAACCGGAATCCAGGCTGCGCAGCGATGGTGTCGAACAGTCGAGATACCTGACGGGTCTTTTCGTGGTCCGGCGCTACGCCCAATCGTGCCAGGCCGTGCGGCCGGGTCAGTCGGTCGTAGACGTCGACCTTCACACCAGGCTGGGTGAGAAGTTCATCGGCCGCATACATCGCCGAAGGTCCCGATCCGACGATGGCCACGCGAAGCGGCTGGCGCTCCCTGGTGACTGCCGGAGCCGGTGACACCGGTGCAAGCAACGGACGCGCAGGCCGTTCCCGCTTGTAGAAATCTGCATTGATCTGCAGAAACGGCAACTGCGCTTCGGTGAGCTTGGCTTTGGGCACGATGGCATCCACCGGACACGCCGAGACGCAGGCACCACAGTCGACGCACGAGGACGGGTCGATATGCAGCATCTCGGCCGTCAGGAAGTCAGGCTCATCCGGCGTCGGGTGAATGCAGTTGACGGGACACGCGTAGACGCATGACGCGTCGCTACAACATGATTGAGTAACGATGTGGGGCATGAACTTCCTGATTTGCGACCCGGCGGTGGAGAGAGGTGAACCCGAGGCTTACGCTGCGGAGTGGCCGGAGCTACGATCGGGTTCGCTGCGGTAACGCGACGCTCTGCCGTCGATTCCGCACGCCTTCCACAGTAGCTTTGCCGAGCGATTCATCATTCCGGTGTCTGTGGCCAGCATACGAACGTCGCCGAAATAGTCCTGCAACCTGTGCTGGGATTGTTCTGTGCCCCAAAACAAGTCGTCTTTTACGTACTTCGGGATATCGAACTTCTTCCAGAACTTCGTCGGTGGAATGGCGATGACGTCGCACAGGATCCGCATGGTGATGGGGAATGCCAACGACAGCAAGAAGCGTCCGACCTTGGACATCTGCGGTACCCGGCGACGCAAAAGCTGGTGCGCGAACGAAATGTGACGGGCTTCCTCCGCGACGTGAATAACCATGACGCTTTGCATGATCGGATGAATCTCTGCACCCGATCGTAGAAACGCCTTTTGGATGTGGTCGATCGGTTCCTCGCCGGCGAGAACCCCGACGAAGAACAGTTCGGGCAACAGCGTCGAGAACAATGGGATGATCGGGGAGATCAACTTCATCGGACGGTTCATACCTGGCACGTCTGCATCGATGCGGTTGACCATCTCTTGGAACATGAGGGTGTGGTTGCACTCCTCGATCGACTCGTGGGTGCAGTAGCGAGCCTCAGGAGATCCGTTCGGCAGCGAGAATACGTACTGCATCATGCCGCGAATGAGGATGTTCTCGAATTGCAGTCCGACTTTGGCGATGTTGGCTTGGCGCCACATGCCGATAGCGATCTGACGGTCTTCCGGCAGGGCTTGGTACCAGGCGTGGCCGCCGAGCGCGTCGGTTGTGGCCGGAAGTATCCATCGGCGGTCGTCCTTGGTAACTTCGAACTCACGAGAATCCCAGTCGATATCGACGTAAGGATCGAAATGCTTGTCCACGGATCCTTCGGACAGGAGTCGGAGCGTCTCGTTGTACTGCTCGGTCTCCGCGTCGGCGCCGGCCGATCGCGTGCGCGGTGCTGACGAAAGTGTCATCGCTGCTCCTTGGTTGGTTCGAAAGTGGTAGTTAATGTAACTCGCCGTATCAGTAAATGGAAGTGTCCTCTTCGGTTTCCTGTCGTTTCCGCCTCTTGGCCTGCTTCGATTAGCGATTAGCGCAGTTGTGCGCTAATGTAAGCGCAGAATCGAGCTAAAGGAGTTGTACGTGAAAGTTACGCCGCTACAAGCCGATCGCGCCGCAGGCGTCCTACTGGGCACCGCCGCAGGAGATGCACTCGGCGCTGGATACGAGTTCACACATCCGTCACCGGACACTGTCGTCGACATGATCGGTGGCGGCGCATTCGATTGGGCCCCGGGGGAATGGACCGACGACACATCAATGGCAGCTGCCATCGCTCTGGCGTCACGAGAGGGCGCAGATGTCGGAACCGGCGACGGGCTCGATGCCGTCGCCGCGAACTTCCTCGCCTGGTATGACACCAAACCAGCAGATATCGGCAACCAGACGCGGGCTGTGCTGCGACGCCGTAGCGCAAGTGCGTCCGAGATGACCAGGTGTGCAAGCGCGCTCACCGGCCGAACCGGTGGTAACGGCTCGTTGATGCGGACAGCCCCGGTTGCACTCCGCTACCTCGACAGTGCAACGAGGTGTGTCGAGGCTGCTGCCGCAATCAGCGCTCTGACACACTCCGACCCTCGCGCCGCCCAAGCGTGTCAGATGTGGTCGTTCGCCATCCGCCATGCCGTGCTCGAAGGAAACTTCGACGGCATTCGGCTGTGGGTCGACTCCGCGGAATCGGCAGCATTTTGGGGGCCGCTGCTCGACGAGGCGGAGCATGGTGAACCGTCGGACTTTCCGAACAACGGCTGGGTCGTCCACGCGCTGCAGACTGCATGGTGGGCGATTGTGAGAGCAGACCAGGGCGGACCACAGCACCTTGTCCAAGCCCTCGAATTGTGTGTTCTTGCCGGTGGCGATACCGACACGACTGCAGCAATTACGGGCGGATTGCTAGGTGCGAAATGGGGCGCGTCGGCTGTGCCGACGCGTTGGCGGGCGATGCTCCACGGATATCCGCAACTCACCGCTGACGATCTCGTCGCGATCGCCGGCGAGATGGTAGTAAATTCGGGAGGCACGCCATGACCATCATCGATGTCATCGAAGGTGATATCACCAAAGTGCGCGTTGACGCCATCGTCAATGCAGCGAACTCGACGCTGCTCGGTGGGGGAGGAGTGGACGGGGCCATCCACCGAGCGGGTGGGCCGGACGTGCTTGCCCAGTGCAAGGTTCTGCGGAATACGTCCCTACCCAACGGTCTTGCAGCCGGTGGGGCAGTGGCCACGACGGCAGGGTTATTACCCGCCAAGTGGGTGATTCACGCTGTGGGTCCTCGGTATTCGGCGCACGAGGATCGCTCCGGGATTTTACGCGCTGCGTACATACGCAGTCTCGCAGTTGCTGATTCGCTCGGGGCGCGAACTGTGGCCTTTCCGTTGATCTCGGGCGGATCGTACGGCTGGCCGCTGGAAGATGCGGTAGCGCAACAGCTTGCAGCGATCGTCGGTGCATACACTCGAGTGGAAGTGGTGTCAGTGGTGGCATTTTCCGCACGGGGTGCCAAGCTGACAACCCGGTTGCTGAGTTAGCCCCACGCCGGGACTCAACTCTTGAAGAGGGCGGCAGCTGACTCCGGCAGGCGAGCGCCAGGACTTCTGCGGTACAGCTCGGCCGGCCTGCCGGCGCCCGTGGTCGACGAATCGCCGGTGCCGATCAGCGCACCCGAGACGTGCCGCCTGAAGGTGTCTTTGGGAAGCTCCTTGTCGTAGACGACCTCATAGAGTCTCCTGAGCTCGAGCAAGGTGAAGGTGGACCCGAGCAGGTGGGCCGGGTCCACCTTCGAACCGTATCGCTCGCGTAGATCCACCACCGACAGCGCCGCCATCGCGTTGTGATCGAACGCAAGTTCAGAGGTCGGCGATCCGTTGCGGATCTCGACGAGATCGACGGCGGTGCCAAGGTTTTCGTAGGCCACTGCGGCGCCGTGCGCCATGGACAACACCCAGCCACGATCGTCTCGGTTCGGCTCGTCGAACATCCCGATTTGATGAAACGACAGGCCGCTGAGGCTCGCTTTGGAGCGAAGGGCGCGTTCGGCTGCGTCTGCCAATCTCTCACCCGGATGCAGGAAGGTTCCGGGTAGCGCACGACCCCGAGGTGACGGTACCGCGACGACGCACAGCGTGTTGTCTCGTACCGTCAGCACTGCGACATCGACGGCAACCGACGGCCGCGGATAATCCGTCAGTGGGGTGTCGGGGTGATCCTGAGTAGCCACCCGCCCAGGTTAGCGCACTATTGAGTTATCCCCATGAGCTACTGCATATCGAACAGTCCGGGTTCGTCGAGCGAATCGAAGAGCTGAATCTGCTCAGGCCGGGGAGTGAGCTGTCGCGAGGGCCGATACGTTCGGTGCAGGCTCTCGGCAACATAGGTCCAGCTCAGTGCGAACGAGTCGCACAGGACGGCTGCACGTACGCGTCGTTCGTCTCCAAGTCGATGTGCGTGATCGCGGAAGCGCTGGGCTGTCCACTGTGCGCGTTGGGCCAACTCTTCGACGTCCTGGCGTCGGCACAGGGCGTCGACTGTCGCAGAATCCACTGGGCCACCGGTCAATTCGCATGCTGCGCGGAGCGTGCCGAGTGTTCCTCCGTCGTCGGACCATGACACCGGGGGATACGGATCTTCGTGGCGATGAGTTGGATCGAAGACCATCCCACCGACGCGAAGAGCGAACGGCGTGTCGATACCTTCGAGGAAATGCCCGAATCGATAGAGCTGCGCAGTCAATTGGCGGGGGATGAAGGTCCGCGTATCGATCGAAATATTTGCGAACAGTTGATCTCCGGCCACGACGAGGGTGATGTTCTTCCATCTGCTGGTAAGCGAGGACATCATCCGCGACAGCGTCGCAGATTGTGACACCCCGGTGACCAGCGGTGCATGTATGCGGACCGACGTCGCATCGTGATCGAAGCAGACGTGCACAGGGAATGTGAACCCGTCGATTCGAATATCGCCGTTCGATTCAAGTGCGAGATCGAAGTGGGCATCAGCCGTCTGCACGATGAGAGCACGCAGATGATCGAGGTCGAGAGGGATCACTGCTGTTCCATCTACTGTGCGGCAATCGACGGCCGTTCGGAACTGTCGACCGTTTCCGCCCTCGGTTACAGACGACAGAAATGCCGGATGCGCGACGTTCCAGACCTCACGGAACGCGCGGACTATCGAACGCGACAGCTCTTCTGCTTTGTCGCGATGACCGAGCATCGAGCGACTGACGAGCTGGCCGACCTCCGTCTGGGTCGCCGGCGTGACCCACCCCAAAGCGGACAGTGCGGCGTCGTCACCGGCGGGCGGTTCCACACCCTCGTAGAGATAACTGCCCAGAACGGCAGTGCAGTCGATGGTTCCGTCGTGTTCGGCCTGGAGTTCGATCCAGGGGCTGTCCCCGTCGCGGCGATCGAGTCCGGATTCCGCAGTGAGCGTGAGGGTTTCCCGACGTGTCATGTCCGATACGAAAGACATCAGATCTTGGGCGTACAACGACCATGCTTCGTCGATGGAGGCCAGAAGGTCGATCTTGCGATTGTCCGTCATGATGACGCCTTCCTTCTCGTCAGGCGGCCGAATCCGGCTGACGAGAAGGACAGTATCGATGGGGTACGACAAGAACGGCGGTCCGGATCGGCCCCCGTGTCGACGAACGCTTGGCAATCGACACTTTATGGACGGAAAGCACAGCTGCGCTTCAGGTTTCGCAAGCCACGCCGTCTCCGTCGCGATCGAGCTTCGAGCTGTATCCCGGCTCGCCGGCATAAATCGGTGCCGCTCCTGCTGCCCGGACTGCGGTGCAATTCGCGTAGCTGACAGCGGAAGGGACCTCGGGCACCGCGACCAAGGGCGCGGGCGGAACGAACACCGGTTCTGGCTCGGCAACGTACACAGGTGCCGGAGCCGGGACGTACTGCGTTGTAGTCGGCACCGGAGGTCGAGAGTCGATAGTTTCCGGCTCTGGCAGCGGGACGACCGTGCTCGGTGCGATCGTCGTGGTCGGAGGTGGAGTGGTCGTGCTCGGCCGGGGAGCGCTCGTAGTCTTCGGACTCGGTGTCGAGGTCGTCACTTGAGCGACTGCGGGAGCGGAGAAGGCCCGTGAGCTGCCCACCTCATCCGACACGGGCGGCGGGGTCATGATCGAGAAAGCGACCAATGCGGGTAGTGCCGCAACTGCCGGGGTTACCCATAGGACCCGACCTCGTGAGGGCTTTCCGAAAACGTAGAGCGTACCGGCGCCAATGATGCACGCGCCGGCAAGGAGACCGGCAAAAGAGAAGTCGATGAGTGAGGCGAACAGAAACAGACCGCCGATCGCAACGGATATCCAGGCGACGATCTTGCCCAGCAGTGGGCGGGGACGTTCTGGACGTGCGGCACCGGGAAATACATGAGGCTCGGAATTGTAGGGCTCGGTCATCGTGCGGTCCTCGGATCGGACTAGAGGGGCGGGCCACGAGAACTTGTCCGCGAACGGGTGCACTCGCCGGAAGCGGGCGCCGCAGATACTCCATCCGCGGTGGCTGCTTGTACGAAGACCTTGTCGGATGCACGACCCTCTTTGTTACCTGCCGATCAGGACGATTCCATCGGATCGTGCTCACCGAAGGGCTCCGCGAGGCGAATGCCTTGTAGAACTGCAGGTCGCAGCGCAGTCGGTACCTCGAGGGCATCTTCGGCGGTAATGAGAATTCCTTGGTCTTGGAGGGAACGCACGCGATAGTCGATCAACTGCGCGGTACGCAGATCCTCACCCTCTAGTCCCTCGTAGTCTTCCTCGGCATTGTCGATGGGGAGGTCGTCTGTCATCGCCGCGAGGAGCGTCTGAATTGCGAATGTGTTGGACAGGGCCATCGATACATCGTCCTCGACCGAGGTGAGCTGATGGCGGATGTGGTGTGTCAGCACATCTCGGAGCGCGTCGACCGAGCGCGATCCGAAGTCGTCCACATTCTTGCCCGGCACTACGTTGCTGCCCTCGATCTCGAGTACCTCCGAGGCGATGGCTGCAGCCCAGTAGTCCAATTCGGTGAGGTCAGCGGCCGGATCGTCCGTCGCATCGTCCGCGTTCGTCAGTGCCGTCGACAGGTCGGGGACGTCGGCGACGGCGATCGAGGAACCGACGCGTGTGAGAAGAGCGTCGACACCTGAGATCAGGGGCAGCGTCACCAGCGCTGCCGACTCCGCCTCTGCGGTGACTTCGGGCAGTTCGATGTCATCTGGCTCGAGCACGTCGGGATCGTTGTACACGAAGTCGTTGAGGTCTTCCATGCAGTGCGCGAAGTCGTCCTCCGAACCCGTCCACGCTTCGGTCTCATCGAGGAACGCGAGGAACTCGAGCATGCAAAGGACGATGTTGAGCGCGGCCGCATGCCCATTATCGGGGTCGGAATCCTCGACTCGTTCTGCAGCATCGACGAGGTAGTGCGCGTCGCTCGGCGTCCAGGCGGTGACGG
>JBBPZN010000092.1:0-9475 GCA_038198705.1 Mycobacteriales bacterium | reverse complement strand
TGAACAGCGAGCGGGTGCTCGCGTAGTCGTTGACGATTGTACGCATGCCGTTGGCGCCGTGAATGAGGGCGAGCCAAAGCAACAGCGTGTCCCACACGATGTAGAAGGGGTCTGCCCACTTGCCCGCGACGAACGCGAAGTCGATCGCGTTTACGCCCTCGCCAGCGACGAGGTTGACGAAGAGGTGGCCGAAGATCAACACGACGAGGACCACACCGCTGGCGCGCATGTAGATCCAGCCCCACTTTTCCCAGTTGATGCCGCGCCCGGACGAGCGTGCCGCGCGTGCGCTCCTCGGCGCCTCGATGCGTTCGGTAGTCACGACTCAGCCTCCGAAAACGTGCATCAGGTGGCGGGGAACAAATCCTGCCAGCAGAACGATCCACAACAGGATCACGACGACAAACATGAGCTTGTGATACTTCGGCCCGACACTCCAGAAGTCGATCAGGATGATGCGCAGGCCGTTGAGCGCGTGGAATCCGATTGCGACGACGAGGCCGAGTTCGCCGAGCCCCATGATTGGGGTCTTGTAGGTGTTGATGACCGCGTTGTACGCCTCCGGGCTGACTCGCACGAGCGCGGTGTCAAGGATGTGCACGAGCAGGAAGAAGAAGATCGCGACCCCGGTGATGCGGTGGAGAACCCACGACCACATGCCGGTGTTGCCACGGTAGAGCGTTCCTGCTGGCGCCTTCGGAGCTCTGATCCTGGGGAACCGGCGGCTCTTCCCCGACGCTGGTTTTCCCGGTCCCGGGGCGGCCAGGATTCCCGCCGATTTATCTGACACGCGTCATCCTTTCTGCGGATGATTCTGGCCCCGACGCCGGGGCAGGCATGGGTTCGATCGTCGAACGGATTCCAGTCTATTCGAGCCCTCCGACAATCACGTGCAGGGCCAGCCTAATTAGCTTCACGTCGAGATAGTTTGTCGGTCGATTCCGGCCGCAGAAGGGTCACGGACGGCCGCGCGGCGCCAGCGAATCGATCGCGTCGCCATCGTGCGAATAGGGTGAGGCCATGACTCAGCAGAGCGACGGTCTCGACCGTATTTACAGCATCATTCCCGCGGGCGGCATCGGCTCCCGGCTATGGCCGTTGTCGCGCGCCGACGCGCCGAAGTTCCTGCATGACCTCACCGGCTCCGGCAGCACGCTGCTGCGCGCGACCTGGAACCGACTTGTGCCGATTTCGGGTAGTGACCGCATCATGGTCGTGACCGGGCGGGCTCATCGTGCTGCGGTCGAAAAGCAGCTGCCCGATCTCGGCGACCCGAACGTCGTGCTCGAGAGCGAGCCGCGGGAATCGTCGGCCGCCATCGGCCTGGCGGCAGCGATCCTCGATCGCCGGGAGCCGGGGGTGATCATCGGTTCGTTCGCAGCAGATCACGTCATCACCGACCAGTACAGTTTCCGGCGCGCGGTGACCGAAGCGGTCGCGGCCGCGAACGCGGGATACATCGCGACGATAGGCATCACGCCGACCGAGGCTGCCATCGGTTTCGGGTACATCCACTGCAACGGCCGACTCGACATCGGGTCCGCTCCGAGCGCGCTTACCGCTGACAGCTTCGTCGAGAAACCGGACCTGGAAACGGCGGCGGGGTACCTTGCGGACGGCAGCTACCTATGGAACGGGGGCATGTTCATTTCGCGGGCGGACGTGCTGCTTCGCCAGCTCGGCGAGTCGGAGCCCGAACTGCTTGCCGGGCTCACCGAGCTGGCCGACGCCTGGGACACGCCACGCAGGGGCGCCGTCGTCGACCGTGTGTGGCCGACGCTCAAGAAAATCGCCATCGACTACACCGTTGCCGAACCCGCTGCCGCCGCCGGCCGGCTTGCGGTGATCCCCGGCGACTTCGGCTGGGACGACGTAGGCGACTTCGCGGCGATTGCGAAGATCCTTTCTGGAGGACGCAAGTCTGATCTCGCCATCCTCGGCGAGAACGCGCGCGTGCTTTCCGACTCGTCGAGCGGAGTCGTGGTCAGCCAGACCAGCCGGCTCATCTCACTGATCGGCGTGAACGACATCGTGGTGGTCGACACCGTGGATGCGCTTCTTGTGACGACGAGCGCCAATGCGCAACGCGTGAAATCGGTCGTCGACGCGCTGAAGTTGTCCGGGCGTAACGACGTGCTGTGAGCCGCTGCGGCAGGAACGAAAGCCTCAGTAACGAACGCCTCAGTAACGAAAGCCTGAGTAACGAATCCGTAACGAAGGTTGTTTTCGCCTCATTTGGCCGGATACCCGGCACGCGAGCCTGACTACCGTTCGAGTCATGCCCAAGACTTCCGCATTCCATGCCATCGCCGTGCTGGCCTCCCTCGTCATCCTGTCCGGCTGCGCAACGCCCCCCGATGACGCGGGCGATGCCTCCGAATCTAATTTCTGCGCCGTCATGGTCACCAACTCGGGCGGACTCGAAGACAGGTCATTCAACCAGTCGAGCTGGGCCGGACTCCAGGAGGCCGAAACAACCCTCGACATCAACGCCGAAGTGCTCGTCTCGACGAGCGAGAACGACCTTGCTCCCAACGTGCAGCAGGCCGTGAACACGGGCTGTGGATTCGTGCTCACCGTCGGCTACGAATTGGCGCCCGCGACGGCTGAGCAAGCCGAACTCAACCCCGATATCGACTTCGCGATCGTCGACGAGCAGGTCGAGGGAGCCAACATCAAGCCGATCGTCTTCGACACCGCGCAAGCGGCCTATCTCGCGGGGTACCTCGCGGCCGGGGTGAGCAAGACGGGTAAGGTCGCGACTTTCGGAGGCGGTAACCAGCCGCCGGTTACTCTCTTCATGGACGGCTTCGTCGACGGCGTCGCGAAGTACAACGAGGTGCACGGTGCCGCAGTGGTCGCGCTCGGCTGGGACAAGCTCGCTCAGGATGGCGTCTTCACGGGCGACTTCGAAGATACCGCCAAGGGACTGACGACGGCACAGGCATTCATCGACCAGGGGGTCGACGTGATCCTGCCCGTCGCCGGGCAGGTCGGCGAAGGTGCGGCAACAGCGGCACTCGACGCCGGCGATGTGTCGATCATCTGGGTTGATAACGACGGATACGACACCCTGCCGGCCGAATATCGTGGAGTCCTGCTTACCTCGGTGCTCAAGAACACGGGCGACGCGGTCAGCGAGATCGTCAGGCAGAGCAGGGACGACGAGTTCAGCAACGATCCCTACGTCGGCACGCTCGAGAACGGCGGGGTCGACATCGCACCGTTCCACGAGCTCGCCTCGAGCGTCAGCGCGGAGCTGTCCGACGAGATCGATGACCTTCGCGCGGCGATCATCGACGGAAGCCTCGTGATCATCTCGCCGAGCGCGCGACAATGACGTTTCATTCTCGACCGCTTCCGGTTCGCCTCGCTTTGCGAAAAGGAGAGCCTCGACCGCTTCGCTGCGGGGCGGATTAGGAGACGTCGTGTAAGTCGAGCCCCTGCGCGAAGCTCGATGGCACCTCCAGGTGCGCTCCCAGAACGGACGAATGACTAGCTGGCCGATCAAGAGCGGCACCGATCTGCTCGGAACTCACCCTGCAGGCCGCAGAGCGTTCCAGCCCGTTGCTGCTTCAATCGCGGCACCTATTGACAAGAGATTGCGCTCGCTGCGCATCCCGCCCAGCAACTGCATGCCGACCGGTAGTCCGTCGGAGGTAAAGCCTGCCCCGGTAACGAGCACGGGATGCGCGGTCATCGTGAGGCGGGTGGCGAGCCGTTGCCAACGGAAGTAGCGGTCAAACTCCACGCCGTCAACCTCGTGTACCCACTTCTCTTCGGCTGCGGGTGCCGCCACCGGAGTCGCCGGCGCAACGAAGACATCGTAGTTTTGCAGAAGGCTCGCCGTGCGACGGTAGATGTCGGTACGCAGCTCCAAACCTCGTGCGATCTCCTTCGGACTCATCTGAGCGCCCTGCCCGACGTTCCGAACGAAATCAGGACTGTAAAGGTCGGGATTCGCCTCTACTCCAGACCAGCCCAGGGAGAAAAAGCCAAACATCTCGAGAATCTCCCATGCCTCGTCTGCGCCGCTGAAGTCGATCTCCGTGTCTTCAACCACACAGCCGAGTTCTTCAAGGCGGCGGCGAGCCTCGGCATGCACCCTCCGAATTTCCGGATCGATCGGCAGGCCGTCGGCGTCTGCGCTCCAGGCGATGCGCAAACCGCTAAGCGATCGTTCGGGCAATGACGCAAAGCCCTCAGGGTCCTCCGTCAGCGA
This sequence comes from Mycobacteriales bacterium, assembly GCA_038198705.1. Taxonomy (GTDB): domain Bacteria; phylum Actinomycetota; class Actinomycetes; order Mycobacteriales; family Mycobacteriaceae; genus Rhodococcoides. The sequence goes on along the minus strand of JBBPZN010000092.1, from coordinate 5,253 downwards.
GAGCGGCGAGACGATGTCCGCGCCGGCGATTGCTGACAGCATGAGCCCGGCGTCGCGCGAATTGCGGGCCATCGGCCCGAGCACGGCGTGCGGTGACCACACGCTACCTGGTTCGTCGCTTGGCACTCGTCCCGCCGTGGTGCGAAGGCCGACGACGTTGCAGAATGCCGGTGGATACCTCAAGCTGCCGCCGGAGTCTGATCCGTCCGCAATCGGCAACATTCCCGAAGCCAACGCCGCCGCAGCACTGCTCGACCCGCCCCCGTGCCGCGTCAGGTCATACGGATTCCTGGTTACGCCGAAGACAGGGTTGAAGGCAAGCGTTCCGACGCCGTACTCCGGAGCGTTGGTCTTGCCGATAACAATCGCGCCGGCATCGCGCAACCTCGAGACCAAGAGACTGTCTCTCTCGGCCGGAGCATTGTTGGCGAACGCCAGCGAGCCGAAGGTGGTCCGGATGCCGCGCACGTCGAGAAGGTCTTTCACCGCGGTGGGGAGTCCGTGTAGCGGGCCAAGCTGATCGCCGCTCGCAACGCGACGGTCGGCCTCGGTCGCCGCGGCGAGCGATTGGGAATCAGTCACCTGCGAGACGATGCAGTTGATCTGGCCGTTCATCTCCGCGATCCGGTCGAGATGGGCCTGAACCACTTCGACAGCAGAGATCTCGCGAGCACGGATTGCGGAGGCCAGGTCAGTTGCGTCCCACCAGTAGAGCGGCGTCGATGCGTCTTTGGACTTATAACTGCGAAGTTCAGGCGCGGCCATCAGATTCCTTTCGTAGTTCGTGGAATAGGGGACTGCGCAGGACGCGGGAATCCATTCAACGGCAGTCAAGAATGCGAGGACCAATGTTCGTCACCGCTGTGGGAGGACCCATCGGCACCTGATTCACCTTTCGGTGAGCCAGGAGGTCAGACCGTTGAACAGAGACGCATAGCCCGGCCAGTTCTCGCAGAACGCGATCGGCGCCCAGTGAGGTGAGCAATCGCTTGTGAACACGGCGGACCGCCCCTTGCCGTAAGTGCCGACCGCGACGAGCGGGTCATCCCCGACCTTCACCAGAAGTGTTGCATCCTGCTTGAGCACAGTCTTGTTGTATCCCAGTAGTGCCGGCCAGTCGGCGCCACTACCGCCGAGCGCGGGATGACCTTCGTCCAGCACAGTCGGAACGATTCCGGCCGGGCCCTCGACGCGGTCGTCGCCCTCCAGAAGGTGAACGGGCAGAACGTCGACGATCGCGGTTCGCTGGAAAGCTGCTCGAGCCTGAAAACCAGAGAACGACAGGTACCCGCCAATCATGAGCAGGCTACCGCCCGCAAACACCCACGCCGCAAGCTCGGCGATCCGATCCCTGCCAGGGATCGCGTTCTCGAAAACGCCAGGGGCGAGTTGAAGGGAATTGGCCCCGATATCGGAGAGCATGATCACGTCGTACTCAGCCAGTTGTTCCTGTGTCTCAGGAAAGTTTGTCGACACAAGGTGGGCTGGCATGTGGACAACTTCGTGACCGCCGGACTTCAGCGCTGCCCGAAGCTGGCCGACGCCCTCGTGATACGAATGGGCCGTGAACTCGTCGACGCCTTTGATGTGGGTGCTAGTGGTAATCCAACTTTCACCAGCAATGAGAATCCGTGACACAGGTGTTGCCTTTCTTTGGGGTTGATTTCATGCAGAACGAATTTGAGAGGCTAGGTGATCCGGGTCGACCGGCCGTCACTCGTGGTACTCCTCTAGGGTGCGCGGACCGAACGCATCCGGTATCACTTCGTCGATGGTGCGGATGCCCGACACGGTGTCCAGGAGCATCCCTTCGGCCGAGTGTTCGTAGAGCAATTGCCTGCAGCGCCCGCAGGGCATGAGTGCATTTCCCTTGCCGTCGACGCACGTGAACGCGACGAGCTTGCCTCCGCCCGTCATGTGCAGCGTCGATACCAAGGTGCATTCAGCGCAAAGAGTGAGGCCGTAGGAGGCGTTCTCCACGTTGCATCCCGAAATCACACGACCGTCATCCACGATCGCCGCGACACCGACAGGAAATTTTGAGTACGGCACGTACGCCATGCGCATGGCCGCGAGGGCCTCGCCGCGGAGGGCCTCCCAGTCGAAATTCACGATTTCACGTACGGCTTTCCTGCTGAAGCTGGTCCCCGAACGTGGCCTACGAGACCCGCCACCGCGAAGATCGTCACGAGGTAGGGCAGCATGAGCATAAATTCGCTCGGCACGGGCGACCCGATGACGCCGAGCACGTTCTGCAGGTTGGTGGCAAACCCGAACAGCAGGGCAGCGAGTGTGGCACGGATGGGGTCCCATCGTCCGAAGATCACGGCCGCGAGAGCAATGAAGCCGGCGCCCGCGGTCATCTCCTTACCGAAGGAGCCGACTGAACCGAGAGTTATGAAAGCTCCGCCGAGGCCCGCGATCGCCCCGGCGAGTGACACATTCCAAAATCGGGTGCCGGTGACGTTGATGCCCACCGTGTCCGCGGCTGTGGGGTGTTCGCCTACTGAACGAAGCCGGAGTCCCCACTTGGTGTGGAACAGACCGAACCAGACGACGAAAATAGCGACGTACATGATGTACACGATGAGGGTCTGCTGGAACAGGAACGGGCCGAGAATCGGAATCTGGCTGAGCAGCGGGATATTGATCGTCTCAAATCTCGGCGGCTGATTGAGCAGCGCTGAGTTCGGGACGAGCAGCTGGGAATACAGGAAGCTCGTCAGGCCCGCGACAAACACGTTGAGCACAACACCGACGATGACCTGATCGACGAGGTACTTGATCGAAAACGCCGCGAGCACGAAGCTAACGAGTACTCCGGCGATCATCGCTCCGAGAAGGCCGATGATAGGGATCCCCGTGAGCGAGGCGACCACTGCCGAGGTGAAGGCGCCGGCGAGCATCTGGCCCTCGATGGCCACGTTGATTACACCCACCCGCTCGGAGATAACTCCGCCGAGCGCACCGAAGATTATCGGCGCGCTGAGAGCGAGCGTGCCAACGAGCAGCCCGGGCACCGGAATGACGGCATTGGCGGACGCCCAAGTGAGAAAACCGATGAGAAATACGGTCGCGAAGAGCGCCGTCAACCACACCCGAATACGCAGCGCCCGGTGCACGAGATAAATAGCGGCAACCGTGAGCAGCACCAGGAGAACGGTGACGACAACGCCGGTGGCTCGCGTGGGAAGGGTCAACTCTCCCAGCTGAATGAGATCGTTCCTCGTCGACAATCGGAAGGTGCTCACCCCGTCGCGCGCGTTCAGAACGAAGAGCACCAGGGCAACGGCGCTGAAAATCGCGTACGCGATCGGAGCTTTCCAGCTCCGTTCCACTGACGCCGACGAGACTTGCGGCGCTTTGTGCTCCCTTGTTCCCTGGGTCGTGCCGCTCACTTGGTCGCCCCCGCCTTCTTGTGGAAAATCGTGACAGGCCGCACAGTGTCGCCCTCCGGATAGGGAAGTCGGAAGATTCCGCGCACGAGGGGCGGTGCTGCGATGAGCAATACGATGATCGACTGCACGACGAGCACGATGTCGACGGGCACTCCCTCGGCCGCCTGCATCGTGTAGCCTCCGGCCTTCAGAGCGCCGAACAGAATTCCTGCGAAGAACACTCCCCACGGTTTGGATCGACCGAGCAGTGCAACGGTGATCGCCTCGAAGCCGATTCCGGCGTCGACGCCCGAAGCAAAACCAGTCGTCGTTGTTCCGAGCACCTGCGCGACGCCAGCAAGGCCGACAAGCCCCCCGGAGATCAACATGGCGTACAAGTAAATGCTTTTGACGTTGATGCCGGCGACTCTGGCCGCGTGCGGGTTCTGGCCCACCGCGCGGAACTGGAAACCCAGGCTCGAGCGGTTGAGCAAATACCAGACGAAGATCGTCGCGAGGATGGCGAACACGAACCCGAGGTGGAGGTTGTAGCGGGGGCCGAGCAGATCAGGGAACACAGCCGTATCGGCGATCGGTGGTGACTTCGGGTTGTTTTGACCCGGTGCCTGCAGCGCCCCAGGCGTCCGGAGGAGGTACGAGATCAGGTAGAAGGCCACGTAGTTGAGCATGATTGTGACGATGACCTCGTGCGCCCCGGTCCTCGCCTTCAACAGGCCCGCGATACCGCCCCAAACGGCACCTGCGACGACGCCAGCGACGAGAGCGAGGAGCATGTGCACGACGACCGGGAGGTCGAGAGTGAACCCGACCCAGCCAGCCGCGGCGGATGCCACCACCATCTGCCCGCGGCCGCCGATATTGAACAGCCCGACACGGAATGCGAGAGCGACGCCGAGGCCGGCGGCGATGAGCGGGGTCGCGAACGTGAGGGTCTGGGTCAGGGGCCGGATGCCGCTGAAGAAGTCATCCGCCCGAAAGTTGTAGATAGACCCCTGGAATAGGGCGATGTATGCCCCGACCACCGAGTTCACGATCGCTGTGAAGGTGTCGGTCGGTCGCGAGAAGAAGTACCCCGCGGCATCCTGGACAGCTTCGTCGGTCAAGGCGATCAGCACGCCGCCGGTGAGGAGCGCGAGAACGATCGCGAGCACCGAGATCAGGGCATTGCCACTCAGAATCTCATTGAGAATCGTGTTCGACCGGCGCGGAGGCGGCGGCGCGGGGCTCTGACCCTTCGCCGGGATCTGCTCGTCGGTCATGCCGCAACTCCCGTGGGGACTTCGCCAGCCATCATGAGGCCGAGAACCTCTCGCGGGGTATCCCCAGGTACGATTCCTACGATTCCTCCCCGGTACATGACCGCGATCCGGTCGGCGAGCGCCACAACCTCGTCGAGCTCTGTCGACACGACGATGACCGGTGTGCCAGCATCCCTCGTCGCGATGATGCGCGCGTGCACGAACTCGATCGAGCCGACGTCGAGACCGCGCGTGGGCTGCGCCGCGACGAAAAGTCGCAGATCGCGACTGAGCTCGCGCGCGAGTACGACCTTCTGCTGGTTTCCCCCGGACAGGCGCCCGACATGGGTTTCGATTCCCTGGGCCCGGATGTCGAATTCCTTGACCTTCTCCTCCGCGAACGTGGCGAGATAGCCGAGCTGCACGTTGCCGAACTTGACGAACGGCGCGGAGTCCGAACGGTCGAGCATCAAATTCTCGGAGATGGTGAAGTCCGGGACGAGGCCGTCCTCTTTGCGGTCCTCGGGAACGAATCCGACACCGGCGTTGAGCACACGGCGCACGCTGAGCCCACGAAGGGATGTGCCGTCGAGAGTGATCTCGCCCGTTACCTTCGG
>JBBPZN010000091.1:0-54082 GCA_038198705.1 Mycobacteriales bacterium | reverse complement strand
GAGGAGGCGGACTTGTGGTTTGTCGAGGACTTTGTGTAGGGCGGTGATGATGCCTTTGATGCGGGGGTGATCTGGTGCGACGCCGTAGCGGATCAGTCCGAAGGGGGCGGGCATGCGTTCGAACAGATCGACGCTGACGCCGCGGCCGGCGACGTTGTAGTCGGACTTCATGAGTGCGTCGGCGGCGTAGATGCCTGCCGGTCCGGCGCCGACGATAGCGACGCGAAGTGGACGGGTCTGATCAGTCATGTGCAGCGAACTACCTTCGTCGAGGGAAGTACGGATACCCCAGCATAAATTAGGCATGACTTCGCTCGGTCGGTGGTACTCATCACTGCGCTGTCAGCGGCATGTAATCTTCGAAATTGCGCTATTGCCCAGTTCCAGGTAGGAATTGCACTGTGCACACGACATTTTTGGTCCGGCGGATAGCCGTCGACTTCTGTCGTGTCTGCACCAATATGTGCTGTCGGTGACCACACCCGACTCGTGAGCCTTTTCGGCCATTCTCCTTTCGTTCGAATATCCAGCACCCATGTCGGCTCCGCCCAGGATTCGTCGCTGCTCTCCCACCCTCGCTGATGCGTGAGAGACTGCAGGTAGACATCCGCCAGGTCAGAGCCTCGCTGAGCCCGCCGATGACGCGGTCCGCAGCGTAGAAGACTCCGCAGCGTAGAAGACAAGGAAGTCATGACCACCATCGATACGGCCGTCTCCCTCACCCTCGACAAACTCGGTCCGCGTTTCGGCGCCGAAGTGATCGGACTCGATATTGCCTCGGCTTCCGACGCCGAGGTGCTGGCGGTCCGGCAGGCACTCGTCGAGCATCCGGTAGTTCGGGTCCACCCCGAGACCGGACGCAAAGGCATCTTCGTCAATCCGGGATTCACCTCCCACATCGTCGGTGTGTCCGAGGCCGAGAGTCGCGGAATTCTCGACTTTCTCTATGCGCACCTCACCAAGCCCGAGCATGTGGTCCGCCACCGATGGCGTCTCGGCGACGTCGTGTTGTGGGACAACCGCAGCACCTCGCACTATGCAAATCGCGACTATGGCGCCGAGCGTCGAGTGATGCACCGAATCACCCTGCGCGGTGACATTCCGATCGGCCCCGCAACAGGACAACCCCGGCCGAACCTCGGCGCGTAAAGACAAGGAAGATTGTTCGTATGGCGTCGTGGCGTGAACGAAGACAACAGTGGGCCGATTCTCGTGAGGAAGCGCAGAACAACGCCTCCGAGGCGGCAACCGAGGCAGACGGGCGCCGTCCGGCGTCGGCATGGCCGTTTCTGCTGGCAACCGGGATAGTGGTTGCGATTCTTGCTGCTATTTTTCTGTCCGCCAAGTTTGCACCCGCCGAGGAGAACATCACCCAGGCCCAGTTGATGACGGACAGCATCACCGATTTCGTCGACGCGCAGAACACCGGCGATGCCGAGCTGCTGCGATCGGCGACGTGTCCGGACCAGGTCGCGAAGCTCATCAGCGGCACTGACGACCAGTACCGATCCGACCGGGCCGAATACGTTCAGGAGAACGGCAAGACCACGGTCGACGGTGTACCCACCGATTACCAGGTCAACGGTGACCGGGGCGTCGCGACGGTGCCGACGAAGGAATCGAAGTCCGGAGACACGACCGACGATCAGTGGAAGTTCGTTCGCTCCGGCGACGAGTGGCTGGTGTGCAACGTATGAGAGATGTCGAATCCATCGAACATGGAAAGGCTTGACCCGTGACTTATGCAGGTGACATAACCCCTCGAGCAGCCTGGGAGCTGCTTCGCAGCGATCTCGATGCAGTGTTGGTGGATGTGCGTACCCACGCGGAATGGCAATATGTCGGCGTGCCGGACACCTCGACGATCGAGCGGCCGACGCATCTCATCGAGTGGGTCGGCTACCCGGATGGTGCGCGCAACGAGCGCTTCGTCGAACAGTTGAAGGAATCCGGTGTCGACGGCTCCCGTCCGGTGGTGTTCCTGTGCCGATCCGGGCAGCGATCCATCGGGGCTGCTATCGCCGCCACTGCTGCCGGTATCGGCCCGTCGTACAACATTCTCGACGGGTTCGAGGGCGCAACCGACGCCGAAGGTCATCGCGGCGCGACAGGGTGGCGTGCGGCGGGCTTGCCTTGGAAGCAGTCGTGAGCGAGACGGGTAATCGGATGAGCGGCGGGCAGAGCTCGGGTATCCCGAAAGGGGGCGGCTTCGAGAAGCCGTTGCCGACCGGGGTCGGTCAGGGAACTTTGGGGGTCCGCGGCGGTTTGATGCGCTCGGGCTTCGACGAGAACTCCGAGGCGCTGTATCTCTCTTCCGGATTCGTCTATGAAAGTGCCGGTGCCGCCGAGCAGGCATTCACCGGCGAGATCGATCATTTCGTCTACTCGCGATACGGCAACCCGACCGTGAAGATGTTCGAGGAGCGACTGCGTCTGATCGAGGGCGCTGAGGCATGCTTCGGAACTTCGAGCGGTATGTCGGCGGTGTTCACCGCGCTCGGTGCATTGTTGAAAGCAGGCGACCGCCTGGTAGCCGCGCGCAGTCTGTTCGGATCGTGCTTCGTGGTGTGCAACGAAATTCTGCCGCGATGGGGCGTGGAGACCGTCTTCGTCGACGGAGAGGACAACGATCAGTGGGCAGAGGCACTGTCGGTTCCGACGACTGCGGTGTTCTTCGAGACGCCGTCGAACCCGATGCAGTCGCTCGTCGATGTCGTGCGAGTATCCGAGCTTGCGCACGCTGCGGGCGCAACTGTGGTGTTGGACAACGTCTTTGCGACTCCGCTGTTGCAGAAGAGCCTCGATCTGGGTGCTGACGTCGTGGTCTACTCGGGCACCAAACACATCGACGGCCAGGGCCGAGTTCTCGGCGGCGCGATTCTCGGGTCTGCCGAGTACATCGACGGACCGGTGAAAACTCTGATGCGCCACACCGGCCCTGCGCTGAGTCCGTTCAATGCGTGGACTCTGCTCAAGGGGCTCGAGACGATGCCGGTGCGCGTGCGGCATTCGACGCAGGCCGCGCTGGAGATCGCGCGGTTCCTCGAAGGGCATTCGGCGGTGTCGTGGGTCAAGTACCCCTACCTGGAATCGCACCCTCAGTACGAACTGGCGAAGGCCCAGATGAGCGGCGGCGGCACCGTCATCACGTTCGAGCTCGACGCGGCGGAGGGCGAGGGGAAGAAGCGAGCATTCGAATTCCTCGACGCGCTACGGATCGTCGACATCTCGAACAATCTCGGCGACGCGAAATCGCTCATCACCCACCCGGCGACGACCACTCACCGCGCTATGGGCCCGGAAGGTCGTGCCTCGGTTGGCATTACCGACGGCGTGGTGCGTATCTCGATCGGGCTGGAAGACACCGTGGACCTGATCGCAGATCTGGAGCAGGCGCTGGGCTGACTGCTCGTCCGCACGCAACTGTCGGTTCGGCTAGAGGCCAAGGGCAGAGAGAATCGTCCGGAACTTTGCAGTCGTTTCGGCAAGTTCGGCGTCGGGATCGGATGCTTCGACGATCCCGCCGCCGGCCGTTGCGACGGCCGAGAGTCCGCCCGCCGCAAGCTCGAGCCCTCTGATCGCGACCATCCATTCGCCGTTTCCGGCTCCGTCCGTCCAGCCGACTGTTCCGGCGTAGAAGCCTCGTTTTCCTTCTATGCGTGCGATCGCCTCCATGGCCGCCGCGCGTGGAACCCCGGCGACGGCGGCAGTCGGATGCAGGGCGAGTGCTACCTCGAGTGCGGTGGTTGCTTCGTCTCGGAGCACGCCGGTGATCGGCGTACTGAGATGCCATAGCTGCGGAGTGCTACTGAGCTGCGGAAATTCTGGGATATCGAGCTCTACGCAGAGTGGGTCCAACGCCGCACGAATCTCCTCGACCACGAAACGGTGTTCGGCTTGGTCTTTCGTACTCGCCTGCAATCGTGCTGCGATCTCCGCGTCCAACCGGGGATCTTCGCTACGCGCTGCGGTGCCGGCGAACGGGTGGCAGGTGACGGTGGCGCCGTGGCGTCGTACCAGCAGTTCGGGGCTGGAACCGACCAGGTATTTTCCCGAGTAGTCACTGCCGGCTGCGGACAGGTCGACGGCAAAACCGTTGCCGAGTCGGTCTGCACGCACCAACGCGTCGAGAAGCGAGAGCGGCGGGATCGGCCCATCCGCATGCAGTTGCAGTGACCGCGCCAGCACCACTTTCTGCGCGGCGTCCGCTCGCAACGTATCCACGAGCGCCCGTACCCGCTCGACATGCACCGCCGAGGAGGGGATCTGCCCATCGATGTGCACGCTCGGCAGTGGAACCACGGTCCCCGAAGGCCGCCATGGGCCCTGCCGCCGGGTCAGTTCGAGCGGCTCGACCAGTGCCGCTGGGTCGGCGACATCGAACGGTAGGGCCCCGACGACGGAGTGCCCGGCGCGCACAGCGTCGACAGCGTCCTGGATGGACGGATAGCAACGATCGGTTCCCCTGGCTTCGACGCTGTAGTCGCTGCGGGACAACACGAACGTGTCACTGTTCAGGTCGACGGCACTGTTCAGGTCGGCGGAATGGTCCGGGGTAGCTCGGTTCATCAGAAGGGAGTCTGGGTGCGACCGACCAGATCTGCCACCGAGTTGATGACTTTGGTCGGGCGGAATGGGTACTGCTCCACCGATGCTGCGGTCGAAATGCCGGTCAACACCAGGATGGTCTGCAGCCCCGCTTCGAGTCCGGACACGATGTCGGTGTCCATGCGGTCGCCGATCATGAGGGTGCTCTCGGAATGGCCGCCGATCTTTCGGAGCGCAGACCTCATCATCAGTGCATTCGGCTTACCCACGTAGTAGGGCTCTTTCCCGGTTGCCTTGGTGATGAGTGCGGCGACGGATCCGGTGGCGGGCAGTGAACCGTCGCGAGATGGGCCGGTGGCGTCGGGATTGGTCGCGATGAAGCGTGCCCCCTTCTCGACCAGGCGGATTGCGGTAGTAATCGCTTCGAAGGAGTAGGTCCGGGTTTCACCGAGCACCACATAATCGGGATTGGAGTCGGTGAGGACGTAGCCGATGTCGTGCAGTGCCGTCGTCAGGCCCGATTCGCCGACGACGTACGCACTTCCACCCGGTCGCTGATTTCCTAGAAAGTTCGCGGTGGCCAGCGCGGAAGTCCAGATTGCCTTCTCCGGAATGTCCAGTCCGGTTCTTTCCAGACGGGCCCGCAGATCCCGGGGAGTTCGGATCGAATTGTTCGTCAGCACGACGAACGGGATCTCGTTCGACTGCAATTCGGCAACGAAGACGTCGGCACCGGGAATGAGATGGTCCTCGTGCACGAGGACACCGTCCATGTCCATCAAATAGGTCCAACGCTGCCGTTCCTCTGGTGAGCTCACGTCACCATTGTGCGCTACCAGGCTGTGCGAGGACCTGCTGAGCGTCAGTTTCGCGCGGTAGCGGGCTCGGATGCCTCGGCGCCCGACTCGACCGTTGTCGAAGTAGTCGGACTCTGGAATCGCGGGATGAAGATGCAGAGTACGAAGGCCAGAATGGAAGCCCCTGCTGCGATTGCCATCGTCACATGGAAGGCGGCTTCGGAGGGGACGTCGACCGCTCCGGTGTCGATGGTCATCTGCGCAAGGATGACCCCTGCCACTGCACTGGCGAAAGATGTTCCGAGAGAGCGCATCAGCGTGTTGAAGCTGTTGGCTGCACCGGTTTCCGAGGCGGGAACGACGCCCATGATGAGCGCGGGCATAGCTCCGTACGCGAGACCGATTCCGGCGCCGATGATGATCGAAATGACGACCAGAAGCCACACCGAGCCGAGTGTAACGGCGCCGACCAGGTAACCGACGGCAATGACGAGCGCCCCCAACATCAGGGTGACTTTCGGGCCTCTCGTTGTGGTGATGTGTGCGGAGATCGGTGCGACGAGCATCATGACCAATCCAGATGGGGCCATCACAAGGCCCGCAGCGAGTATCGACTGTCCTAACCCGTACCCCGTGTCAGTCGGCAACTGAAGAACCTGGGGAAATACCAAGCTCATCGCGAAGAACGCGAATCCGACGAAAATCGACGCGAGGTTGGTGAAGAGCACCTGCCGACCGACGGCGACGCGGAGGTCGACCAGCGGCTCTGCGGTGCGGAGCTCCCACCATCCCCAGAAGACGAACGAGGCGAGTGAGGCAGCGAGCATGCCCAGCGTCAGCGCGCTGGTCCATCCCCAACTCGAACCCTTGGAAATTGCCAAGAGCAAAGTGATGAGCGCGGCCGACAGGGACGCCGCTCCGGCGAAGTCGAAGCGTCCACCGGAACGAACTTTGGATTCGGGGACGACTGCGATGACCAGGCCGGTGACCAAGACCCCTAGGGCGGCGGCCGCCCAAAACAAGTAGTGCCAGCTGGCGTACTCGGCGATCAGCGAGGCCGCAGGAATCCCGAGGGCACCACCGACGCCGAGCGAGGCGCTCATCAGAGCCACTGAACTTGCGAGCTTCTTGGCAGGGAGGACATCGCGCATGACGCTGATTCCGAGAGGGATCACGCCGGCTGCGAAACCCTGCAAAGCCCGGCCGACGACGAGTGGCACCACGGACGCGCTCAATGCGCCGATGACCGACCCGACGACGAGCAGAGCCAGGCCGACGAGAAGTATTCTGCGCTTGCCGTACATGTCGCCGAGTCGGCCCATCATGGGGACCGCTACAGCTCCCGCGAGCAACGTCGCGGTGATCACCCAAGCAGTGTTCGTCGCAGAGGTGTCCAGCAGCATGGGGAGTTGGGGGATCAGCGGAATGACCAAGGTCTGCATGAGTGCGACGACGACGCCCGCGAATGCAAGGACCGCGACTATCGGACCCGTGCCGGCGCCTTTCGCGGAATCAGAGACCGCGGGCGCGGTGCCGGCCGAGCGTTGGGACATCGTGCCTCCACGGCGTATATGCACTAAAGAAATATCTAAAGCAGTTGACTGAACAAAGTTAATTCACCTGACTCAGTCCGTCAATCCGGGACATCGGACCCGTCCGCCCGTCCGATGTGCGCAGACGGCGATCATGGTAGGTCGAGACTGTCGTCGAAGGTCACCTTGCGGGCGCCGGTTCGGCGGGGTGGGACCATCATCTGCATGCAGGCAACGAAGTGAGCACACGGGTATGGGCGCTGTTGGCGGCTGCCATCATCACCGAGGTCGCAGCGTCCCTGTCGTTGAAGGCAGCACTCGATGCCCCAGCCTGGTATGCGGTGGTGGTGGCCGGATACGGAGCATCGTTCGTACTGCTGTCGATGATCCTGCGGACCGGAGCGCCGATCGGCAAGACCTACGGCATCTGGGCGGCAGCCGGAATCGCGCTGACCGCGATACTCGGCACTGCCGTATTCGGTGAACCCTTGACCGTCACCATGGTCACCGGCATCGTCCTCGTCATCGGGGGAGTGGTTCTCGTCGAAGTCGGCTCAGGACGTGCAGCACGCAAGGTCGACCGCTGATGTGGTGGTTGTTGGCAGGTGCGATCGTCACCGAAGTTGCCGCGACGCTGTCACTACGAGCGTCGGAAGGCGGGCGAGTGAAGGTGTGGCTCATCCCGGTTGTGCTGGGATACGTCGCCGCATTCGTGCTGCTGTCCCTGACCCTCTCCGCGGGAATGGCCATCGGCGTCGCGTACGGAGTCTGGGCCGCAAGCGGGGTTGCTTTGACGGCCATTGCCGGACGGTTGCTGTTCAAGGAACCTCTCACCTGGATCATGACGGCTGGAATTGCGCTCATCATCGGTGGTGTCCTGTTGATCGAAGTCGGATCGGCGGCGAGCTGATCCGTTCGCCCGACACGGTTCCGACCGTGCACGTACTGATGTATCTGCAGGCTCAGAACATCGACTTGGACTCTACGACACTCATTTCGCCCCTGGCGCGTATCTGCAGACGCACGCCGACGGAAAGCGCTGGAATCTGTGACCTAAGTGTTCAGGACGTCCGCCCACTGCCTCGAAAAATGCATAGTCGGAAAGTCCCCGAGGCGAACAGCGCACTACCGAGCGCGCGTCCTCGGGGATATCCACGTCAGATCATTCGAGCTTGAAGCCGACCTTGATCGTGACCTGGAAGTGAGCGACTGCGCCGTCCTCGATATGCCCGCGCGTCTCCACGACCTCGAACCAATCGAGATGGTTCAACGTGGAGCTCGCGCGAGAGATGGCCTTGCGGATGGCGTCGTCCGAACTCTCCGTCGAGGTTCCTACGATCTCGGTCACGCGGTAGATGTTGTCGCTCATGTTCTCTCGTTTCGCTAGGTGACACGTCCTGAACCCATGTTCTCCGATGCCCGACGGTTCCAAACCAAAACCGCCGATTCCGTTCCGGCGCGATCGGAGTTTCTCGGCTTTCGGGATGGAGACTCCCCGTCGAAACGTTGCACCGTCGTAGCACCAGGAGAAAGGGCGGAACGAGTGAGTTCACAGGTAAGGGAGGAGGCGCAGAGCGTGCACCCTCTCGACAATCCGGTAGTCGAATCGCTGCGCGGAGAGCACCGGCGGTTCGCACGCACGCTGGGACGCGTCTCGCGATTCGACCCCGAGGTCGCGCCGTTTCTCGGACACCCGTCGCCGATGGAGGAGCAGGACTGGAAGGATGTACGGACCCTGTTCGGGCCCCGCGCCGTCGTATCGCTACGGGGTACCGCGCACACCCTTCCCGACGGATGGGAGCTGATCGACAAGTTCGGGATCGTGCAGCTCGACGGCAGTGGCCTCGAGACCCGTCCGTTGCCGGGGGCTGTCCGGCTCGGCGCCGGAGACGTCCCCGACATGGAAGACCTCATCGCCCGTACGCAGCCTGGCCCGTTCTTGCCGCGGACGTACGAGCTCGGCACCTACCTGGGCATCCGCGACAACGGTGCGCTGGTCGCCATGGCAGGCGAACGGATGCATCCACCAGGATGGACCGAAATCAGCGCGGTCTGCACCGATCCGGCGTATCGCGGACGAGGGCTGGCTACCCAGCTCGTCCGCGCAGTCGGGCACGGTATCCGCCAGCGCGGCGAAACACCGTTTCTGCACGCATCGGCGGCGAACATCGGCGCAATCAGGCTGTATCTGTCGATCGGGTTCGTCCTCCGAGAGGAATCTCTGCTGACCTTGGCGCGCACGTCTGCCTAGTGCTCGAACACAAGGGGGTTCGAACCGCAGGGGCCTGAGGCACGATGGGGGCATGACCCAACCAGCCCGTCCGGACGAGCGTTTCACCCTCGCCAGCGAACGCACGTTCCTCGCGTGGATGCGCACAGCCCTCGGCTTGCTCGCCGGCGGCATCGCCGTCGTACATCTGGTTCCCGATTTCAGTACCGGATGGGTGCGGACCGGTCTCGGCTTGACGCTGATCCTGATGGGAGGGGCCGCAGCCTTCGTCGGCTTGCGACGCTGGATGCAGGTCAAGCACGCCCTCGAGCGAGGAGCGCCGATGCCCGAGGCGACAGAGCTGTGGATTTTCTCCGTCGGAATCGGACTCATCGCAATCCTCGCCGCAGTCGTCACCGTGCTCGGTATCACGTAGGACCAGTACCGGTGTGTTCGTCGCCGCGGCGGGAAGGGCACAATCGAGGCATTAGTGACATTTAACGAAGGAGTAACGCGTGGCACAGGCTCTGAAGCTCGGATACAAGGCGTCGGCCGAGCAGTTCGGCCCACGGGATCTCGTCGAACTCGGTGTTCTCGCAGAGGCACACGGCATGGACTCGGCGACAGTCAGCGACCACTTCCAGCCGTGGCGCCACGAAGGCGGACACGCACCGTTCTCGCTGGCATGGATGACCGCAGTCGGCGAACGAACCAAGACCATCCAGCTCGGCACCTCGGTGCTGACGCCGACATTCCGCTACAACCCGTCGGTCATCGCACAGGCCTTCGCAACCATGGGCTGCCTCTACCCGGGACGCATCATGCTCGGTGTCGGCACCGGCGAGGCGCTCAACGAGATCGCAACCGGATACAAGGGCGAGTGGCCGGACTTCAAGGAACGGTTCGCGCGCCTGCGCGAATCGGTACGCCTGATGCGTGAACTGTGGCTCGGGGACCGCGTCGACTTCGAAGGCGACTACTACACCACCAAGGGCGCATCGATCTACGACGTCCCCGACGGCGGAATCCCGGTCTACATCGCGGCAGGCGGACCCGTCGTAGCGCGGTATGCAGGCCGAGCGGGCGACGGCTTCATCTGCACCTCGGGCAAGGGCATGGAGCTCTACACCGACAAGCTGCTCCCGGCCGTCGAGGAAGGCGCAGGTAAAGCCGAGCGCGACGCAGGCGAGATCGACAAGATGATCGAGATCAAAATTTCCTACGACACCGATCACGAGTTGGCGTTGGAGAACTGCCGGTTCTGGGCTCCGCTGTCACTGACCCCGGAGCAGAAGCACTCGATCGAAGATCCGATCGAGATGGAGAAGGCCGCCGACGAACTGCCGATCGAGCAGGTCGCGAAGCGCTGGATCGTCGCCTCCGACCCGGACGACGCCGTCGAGCAGGTCAAGCAGTACACCGACGCAGGCCTCAATCACTTGGTCTTCCATGCGCCCGGACACGATCAGAAGCGGTTCCTGGAACTGTTCGAAAAGGATTTGGCGCCCAGGCTTCGCAAGCTGGGCTGACCGTCCACCGCTTCAATGTGCGCTGCTTGACCCTCCGCCGCTTGAATGTGCGCTTCAAGCTAACTGATCGTATGAATGGACCATTGAAGCGGCGGGTGGGGCTGACCGGTCAGGAAGCAGCGTCAGCCGACAACGCAAACATCCGCATATCGCGGTCGGTCCGGGTCCGGTACTCGCTGTAGGCCCGGGCGATCGCGGCGAACGCGGCGTAGATCCGAACTTTCTCGGCGCCGGTGACCGGTGTCGCTGTCACCGGGATTCGCTTGCCGCCGATGGCAACGGTGGCGCGAGGTTCTTTCAGAAGGTTCGACGTCCAGGCCGGGTGATGTTCTTGGCCGAAGTTGCTGCCGACGACGAAGAGTCGATCGTCTTCCCGGTAGTACAGCAGTGGGCTGCTTCGAATTTTGCCCGACTTGCAGCCGGTGGTGGACAGCAATACGACGGGTGCGGCGATGGGCCCGAGGATCGTGAACCTGCCGTCGGTGCGTTCGAGGAGCCGACGGTCCACTCCGGCGAGGCGTCGGATGACCCATGCTCCCGGTTTCGTTGCCGCGAATGCATTGGCAGGCTCGCGGAGGATGCTGCTCTCGCTGCCCCAGCGGACGTCTGGGAATGGTGATTCGGTCATGACCAATCATGCGCGCTGCGGGTAACAGTCTGTCAACACCGCACCGGCTAGTCTGGCTGGCATGGCCGAGTCTGCTTCCTCCATCTATATCGCTTCACCCGAGGGTGACACCGGTAAGTCGACTATTGCGCTCGGGGTGCTGCAGATGTTGTGTGCTTCGGCGGCGCGGGTCGGTGTGTTCCGGCCGATTGCGCGCTCCACCACCGAGACCGACTACATCCTCGAACTGCTCATCGACCACACCACTGCGGATCTGACGTATGAGCAGTCGCTGGGCGTGACGTACGAGGAAGTACATGCCGATCCGGATATGGCGCTCGGGGAGATAGTTTCGCGGTTCCATGACGTAGCCGAACAGTGCGATGCCGTCGTGATCGTCGGCAGCAATTACACCGATGTCGGTAGCCCGAGTGAGCTGGGATACAACGCGCGTATCGCCGCCAATCTGGGTGCCCCGGTGCTGTTGGCGTTGCGAGGCTCGGGAAGAACTGTCACCGAAGTCGCGCAGTACGCCGAGCTGTGCAAGGCCGAACTCCGCGCGCACCATGCACATCTGGCAGCGATTGTGGCCAACCGGTGTGATCCCGACAAGCTCGACGAGATCGCGGCCGCGCTGGAGCCGCTCGGTGTGCCTGCGTGGACTTTGCCGGAAGTTCCATTGCTCATTGCGCCGACGATGGCGGAATTGCTGACGGCGATCGACGGCGAAATGTACAGCGGCGACCCCGAACTGTTGCGACGTGAAGCGTTGCGGGTCATGGTCGGCGGCATGACGGCCGAGCACATTCTCGAGCGGTTGAGCGAAGGTGTGGTCGTGATCGCGCCCGCAGATCGGTCCGATGTTCTTTTGGCGATGGTCAATGCACATGAGGCGGAGGGTTTTCCATCGCTCGCGGGCATCATCATGAACGGCGGGATTTCCCCGCATCCGGCTATCGCGCGTCTTGTCGCCGGACTGGGCCCGCGGCTTCCGATTCTGACGACCGGACTGGGTACCTTCGACACAGCGTCGGCCGCGGCGAACACCCGTGGTCGTATGGCGGTGGGCTCGCAGGGCAAGGTCGATACGGCGATCTCCCTGATGGAACAGCGGGTCGACGCCAAGGTGCTCATCGACCGCCTCGAACTCACCATTCCCGCGGTCACGACCCCGCAAATGTTCGAGTACCAGCTCATTCACCGCGCCCGTGCCGATCGCAAACACATCGTGTTGCCGGAGGGCAACGACGATCGGATCCTGCGTGCGGCCGGTCGCTTGTTGCAGCGGAGGGTGGCACAGTTGACGCTCCTCGGTGAGGAGGGGCCGATCCGTCGTCGGGCTGCGGAACTGGGCGTTCAACTGGACGACGCGCAGGTGCTCGATCCGGCAACTTCCGACTACGCGGAAGTGTTCGCCGCGGAGTACACCGAGTTGCGCAAGCACAAGGGCATGACCATCGAGCGTGCCCGCGAAGTCATGACCGATATCTCGTACTTCGGAACGATGATGGTGCACAAGGGAATCGCCGACGGCATGGTGTCCGGTGCAGCGCACACCACCGCGCACACGATCAGGCCGTCGTTCGAGATCATCAGGACGGCCGAAGGGGTGAACACGGTGTCGTCGATCTTTCTGATGTGTTTGTCGGATCGAGTTCTTGCATACGGGGATTGCGCCATCGTTCCCGATCCGACGGCCGAGCAGTTGGCCGACATCGCCATTTCCTCGGCGCAGACGTCCGCGCAATTCGGTATCGAACCGCGTGTGGCGATGCTGTCGTATTCGACCGGTGATTCCGGCACCGGCGCGGGAGTCGACAAGGTGCGCGCAGCCACTGCTCTTGTCCGCGAACGGAACCCGGATCTGCTCGTGGAGGGGCCCATTCAATATGATGCTGCGATCGAACCCTCGGTCGCCAAGTCGAAACTTCCCAATTCCGTGGTGGCCGGACGCGCAACGGTGTTCATCTTCCCCGATCTCAATACCGGGAACAACACGTACAAGGCAGTGCAGCGGAGCGCGGGTGCCATCGCTGTCGGCCCGGTACTCCAGGGTCTGCGCAAACCGGTGAACGATCTCTCTCGTGGTGCGCTGGTGGAAGATATCGTCAATACTGTTGCCATCACGGCTATCCAAGCCCAGGAGATCGAACAATGAGTGTGCTCGTCGTCAACTCGGGCTCGTCCTCGGTGAAGTTCCAACTTCTCGATCCGGTGAGCGGTGACTCCATCGCCTCGGGGCTCGTGGAGCAGATCGGTGAACCCGAGGGGCACGTGACCCTCGACTACCTCGATGAGGAAACGAAGAAGTCCCAGGAGATCGCCGATCACGGGGTAGGTCTCGCGATCGCCTTCGACATGCTCGCGGCCGCGGGTGTGGAACTGGGGTCCGATGTCATGGCCGTCGGACACCGGGTGGTGCACGGCGGTGAGGTGTTCTACCGGCCAACCCTCATCGACGACGATGTGCTGAAGCAGATATCGGATCTTTCCAGCCTTGCGCCACTGCACAATCCGCCCAACGTGCTCGGTATCGAGGTTGCGCGGGCGCAGCTGCCGGCCGTGCCGCACGTCGCAGTGTTCGACACCGCGTTCTTTCACGGTCTTCCGGCGGCCGCATCGACATATGCAATCGACCGTGACGTCGCGAAAGCGCACGACATTCGTCGATACGGATTCCATGGCACCTCCCACGAATACGTGTCACAGCAGGTAGCGGAGTTCCTGGGTCGCGAGGATCTGAATCAGATAGTTCTGCACCTCGGCAACGGGGCATCCGCTTCGGCGATCCGGGCCGGTTCGCCGATCGACACATCGATGGGTCTGACGCCACTCGAAGGCCTGGTGATGGGTACGCGAAGTGGCGACATCGACCCAGGCGTCGTCATGCATCTGCGTCGCAGCGCGAACATGGAGGTCGATGCCATCGACGAGCTGCTCAATAGGCGGTCGGGGCTCAAAGGTCTGGCAGGTGTCAACGACTTCCGGCAACTGCAGCAACACATCGACGACGGTGATGCCGACGCCACCCTGGCATTCGACGTCTACATCCATCGCCTGCGCAAGTACATTGGTGCCTACATGCTCGACCTCGGTCGACTCGACGCCATCACCTTCACTGCCGGGGTGGGTGAGAATGCTGCAGCGGTTCGTGCGTCCGCACTGGCAGGCCTCGTTGGGTTCGGGATCGAAGTGGATGACGAGCGAAATGCGGTGCGTAGCAAGAAGGCTCGGGTTATCTCGACCGACGCATCGGCGGTGACAGTTCTGGTGGTACCGACCAACGAGGAACTGGCTATCGCGCGGGCGGCAGCTCAGCTGGTGCAGTCAGAACAGTGATCGCGGTCTGATCGCGTTCGCCAGATCGACCAGGGTGTAACGGTGGGCTCGGTCGGTCGCATTGCGGGCAAGCGCGCGTAGGCCCGCTTCGGTACCGGTACGCAGGCCTGTCTCGGTGAACGGAGAGCCGAGGATGGGCTCGCGTTCCTCGGCGACGGCGTGCCCGGATCGCACCCAGTCCACGGCCATGGCCAACACCAATGTACGCATCTGCAGGGTACGGCTCTCCCCGCGAGGCAGCATCGCAACGCGACGTGCTGCCTCGCGAAAGTCATTCTCCTCCAGATCTTTCGACGGTCTATCCATCAAAATAATCAGGACGCACGTCATCCGGGCGACGGCGTAGTGGCGTGAGCTGATCGGTACCTGATCGAGAGCGGCTACCGCGCCTTCGAAATCTCCGCGATACATCATCTGCCGCGCCAGACCGAACGCCGAGCTGACGATCGCGCGGTTGGTTCGCCACACTATCCGGTAGTACGACTCGGCGTACGCCCGCCACTTCTCGCGCTCGTCGGTGTCGAACTTGTCGGCACCCTCTCTGATGAGTTCGGCAGTGGCCGCGAGGGCTATCTTCGGTGCGAGCTCCCCGGGAAGTGCGTCGAGAACTTTCTCGAAATGCATCGAAGCGTAACCGAATTCGCCACGAAGCAGTCCGATGAGCCCCGCGTACCATTCGACCCGCCAGGGATCGTTCCCGTCGGTACGGACCTGTGCGAGCACCGAACTTGCAACTCCGACATCACCGAGGTCGAGGTGCGCTTTGACCTCGGCGAGCGTGATCTCCAGACCGCCGGACGAGCCGTCGGCGAAGCGCTCGATACCGTTGCGACGTGCATGCGCCAGCGAATCGAGTGTCTGCTGGGGTTCGCTGTGTACGGACGCGGCGAGCAGAGGTGCGCTCGGGTCGGCGGGGTCGACCAGCGGCACGGGCAGCGCGGAGACGATCTCGCGGCCATTGATCTTCTCGCCCCGGACCTTCCCGTCGACGTACGTGTCGGTGCGGCCCACCGACTCCTCGGTGCCGAACGTGGTGCGAGGCGGACTGAACGCCGTCGACAGCCCAGGTCGTTCGGTTCCCGTCTTCAACGCCAGAATTTCACGCAATACCCCGGTGGCCTGGCTCGCCAGCACCTCGGCCGTCGAAAAGCGTTGTAATGGATCGGGATTGGTGGCACGTTGAAGTAATCGATGGAACGACGGATAGGTGCGCAACAACTCGTGATCTTCGGCGGAAGGAATGCCGGCGTCGTACCTGCCCCCGCTCGAGGGCATCTTCAGGGTGAGGACCGCAAGAGTGCGGCCGACAGTGTAGATGTCCGAGCTGACGGTCGGCCCGGTTTTGGCGACCTCGGGAGCCTGGTATCCGGCTGTGCCGTAAAGGTATCCGAAGTCTTCGATTCCCGAGACCGCACCGAGATCGATGAGTTTGATCTGGTCGTCGGTCATCATGATGTTCTCGGGTTTGAGATCGTTGTAGACCAAGCCGATGGAGTGCAGATACGCCATCGCCGGCAGCACCTCGAGGATGTAAGCGATCGCTTGCTCCACCGGCATACGTTTGTGCTCGTCCTGCGTCGGCAGGATGTCTCGGAGCGAGCGTCCGCCGACATACTCCATGACGATGAAACCTATATTTGTGCCGTCGGCGCGCGGTTGCTCGACGAAGTTGTAGATCTTCACCACGCCCGGATGCGCGACCTCGGCGAGGAACTGACGCTCTGCGACCGCAACGGCATGCGCCTCGTCGTCGCCGGAATGGAGCAAACCTTTCAGAACCACCCATCGATCGCTGACATTGCGATCGATAGCGAGATAGACCCACCCCAGTCCGCCGTGCGCGATACATCCCTGCACTTCGTACTGCCCGACCACCAGGTCGCCGGGCTCGAGGAGTGGTGAGAAGTCGTAGTGGGAACCGCAGCGAGCGCACGTTCCGGCCGGCTCGTCCGGTTCTCCCTCGGAGCTTCGGCCGACCGGTGCGTTGCATTTCCAGCAGAACCTTTTTCGCTGCGGAACCGCGGGATCTTGCATGACGGCCGTAGCGGGATCCACCGGATCCACCCGAGGTACGTCGACCAATCCGGCGCCGAGCCTTCGTCTGATCCCGGTACCGCGCGTGCGACCGGACCGCACACGCCCCGACGTCCGATCCGACCGGCGGACGGAGGCGGCCGTTCGCTCCACCGCTTGGGTCCGGTCCGCTGCAGACAGTCTCTCGACGGCCTGGGTGCGGTCCGTGAAATCGGGTGCCGCTGTCGGCGCCGTCGCCGGGCCGGTAGGTGTGTCGGGATCGCCCATGATCAGTCGACGTACATAGGTGCGGGAGGGCCCGGCGAAGTACCCATCACCGTGAGCCACATGTCGTACAACCGATTCCACGTGCCGTCCGACCGAACCCGTTCGAGGGTGCCGTTGACGAATCTGACCAAGTCTTCGCTCTCCTTCTTGATTCCGACACCGTACGGCTCAGGGCTCAAACTGGCGCCTACGATCTCGAGGTATGGATCCTGCGAGGCGAGACCGGCAAGAATAGCGTCGTCGGTGCTGATCGCGTCGACCTGGCGTTGTTGAAGCACGACAAGGCAATCCGACCACATCGAGGCAGTGACGATCTGGGCAGTCGGTACTATGCGCTGCAGTCGGCGCAGTGACGTCGTGCCGTCCACCGCGCATACCCGCTTGTCCGCAAGGTCGGCGACTCCGTTGATCCCTGATCCTCTGACCGCCAGAACGCGTTGCTGCGCTTGGAAGTACACGGTGGAAAACGACACGTCGTCTTTGCGGGCACAGGTGACCGTCATGGTTTTCACCACGATGTCGACCGTGGAATCCTGCAGTCCCTCGATACGTTCGGCGGAGGACATTATCCGAAAATCCACTCGATTCGGATCGCCGAACAGGTCGCGGGAGATCTCCCGCGCGATGTCGACGTCGAATCCGACGAGTTTGCCGGTCATCGGGTCGCGAAAGCTGAAGAGATTGCTTCCGGCATCGAGCCCGACGATCAGCCGTCCACGTTCTTTGATCGCGTCGACGGTTGGTATCGGTGGGGCGTTCTCGCCGGCTGTTCCGGGCGGTATCGGCCGCAGGCTGGCGGTGGGGAGATCGCACTGGGGATCCGGGATCGAGGGCTCGGAAGAGGTGGCCGCGGGGCCTGCGCCGTCGGGCAGCGGTGGTTCGGTGTAGCTGACGGCCGGAACGTCCGGTACCGCATCTTCGATTGCGCATCCCGCGATCAGTGCACCGACGACAGCGAGGATTGCGAGCGAGAAACGAAGGGAAACAGAATCTTTCATAGGTACTCACGCAACCTCGGAATGAGCCCCGCTCCGACTGCTAGGGCAGCGGCGACGGCGAGGACGATCGCACCGGAGGCAAGTCCGGTCAGGACCGACTTGGCGCGAACAACGTTGCCGCGCAGTTCAGCGCGTGCATCATCGATTCCGTCGTCGAGCATCGTGTCGAGCAAGCGGAATTGGGTCGAGGAATCCTGGACACCGTTGCCGGTGGCCACGGTGACAGCGGTCGTGAAGTCGCCGACGGCAAGTGCCTGGTCTATCCGCTCGTGCGAGGCCTTCCATGCGGCGACGGAGCCGGTCATGTCCGCATTGTCGGCGAACATCTCGGTCAACCGGTCGGTGTTCTGCGCGAACTCTGCATCGAATTCCCGGGTACTTCCGCGTCGGATCAGGTTGAGTGTTTCGTCGGCGCGGGCCTGTTGCGCCAGGATGAAACCGGAGGTCAGTTTCTGCAGCGGAGCAACGCCGCGGTCCAATGCGCGATCGGTGGCTATCGAAGAAATCAGCCCCGCCACCAACATCCACCCGAGCAGGATCGTGATCGCCAAGGACGCTCCGAGAAATCCCGCGTTGAGCTTCCGGCGGGTGCGGGTGGAGAGATATATCTGGGCAATCACCAGCAGTATCAGGCACACCACGATGAGACCGATCGACACGAACGGTGGATTGACGAAGCGTTCCTGGTCGTTGGCCACTCGAGCTGCCTGCTCGGCGTAGAGGCGTTCGGCCCGGGGCAGTAGCGAGGACTGCATCTGCGTCGACGCCTCACCCAGGTACGCCGCGCCGACGGGATTGCCACTGCGATTGTTGGCACGCGCGGTCTCCACCAGTCCGGTGTACACCGGCAGGCCCGCACCGATCTCCATGAGAACCGTCCGCGCTTCGTCGTCCGAAACCGCGAGCCCGTCGGACGCCCGGATCAATTCGGTACCGGCATTTCCGATCGCCTGGGTGTATCGGTCGCGAACGTCTGTGGGTTCCAACCCGCCGGCGATGAAGGCAGTCGAGGCAGCCGCGTCGGCAACGGACAGTGCGCCGTAGAGGTTCTGTGCCGAGTTGGCGAGTGGCTCGGTCCGCACGAGAAGTGTGTCGAGCGTCCGGGCTCTCTCCGATACCGAGATGGAGGTAACGGTGCCGGTGACCACGAACGCGATGATCAGTATCAGTCCCAGAGCGATCATGCGCGCCGGGGTGGACCGAATCAGACGCTGCAGTTCGCGTCGAGAATCGGCCTCCGACGTCACGGCAGCCGTCGTAGGAGGTACGGCAGCCGAGGGCGTAGTGCCGACCACAATCACAGCACCGAGCATATAAGCCGGAGCCACCGTCCGTACGCCTACCGGAAGGTTCACCTAGGGTGTCGGTATGCGTGGCGACGGTGACGGGTGGGTTGTAGGTGAGGACGGCACGCGGCACTGGGGCAAGCACGGCGCGGCGGGACTACTACTGCGGGCGCCCTCGCCGCAGGGTAAGCCGACGGTCCTGCTGCAGCACCGGGCGCTCTGGAGCCATCAAGGCGGGACGTGGGCGTTGCCGGGTGGCGCAAAGGACTCGCACGAAACCAACGTGCACGCCGCTGTTCGCGAAGCAGACGAGGAAGCCGGAATCGGTGCCGACAACGTTTTCGTACGCGGCGAAGTCGAGACGGCACGGATGGCGAGCGGATGGTCCTACACGACCGTCGTCGCCGACGCGGCCACCCAACTCGACACCACGATGAACGGTGAGAGCACCGAACTTCGGTGGGTTCCGGAGAGCCTGGTCGATCAACTGCCCCTACATCCGGGATTCGCCGCCAGCTGGGCCTCCCTGCGCATCAGCCCGCTACGAGTTCTGCTGGACACCGCGAACGTACTCGGCTCGAGGCCCGACGGTTGGTGGCGTGATCGCAGCGGCGCAACCGGCAAGTTGCTGAGCTCGCTGGCGGGCACCCTTCCGCGAACCGTCGAGCTGCCGGGTGTCGGCTTCGGCTGGCTCACCCGGATCGAGGCCGTACTCGAAGGTGAAGCACGAGCATCGCAGTTCGAGGACATCAGAGTCCCCGTCATTCACGCCGCCGGCAGTGGGGACGACGAGCTCGCATCACAGGCACAGGCGTCGACGACTCTCACGGCATTGGTCACCGCGGACCGCGGACTGCAACAACGGCTCCCGACGTCGGTGCAGGTGCTCTCGCCGTCGACCGTGCTGGGCTGGCTCAGCTAGCCGGCCGTGCCTCTCGGATCTTCGGGTCAGCCCTGCAGTGCGAGCTTGAGCTCCCGTGCAGCAGCCTGGGGATCTCGCGCTGTGGTGATGGCCCGTACGACGACGATGCGATCCGCGCCCGCGGCAAGGACCTCGGCCACGTTCTCGGCGTCGATCCCGCCGATGGCGAACCACGGCCGGGCCGGAGCGGATTCCGCGGTGCTGCGCAACAGCTCCAGACCGGCTGCTTTCCGGTTCGGTTTGGTCGGTGTGGCCCAGATCGGCCCGGTAGCGAAATAGTCGACGCCGTCCTCGATGGCAGCGAGAGCGGCCTGGCTTCGATTCTGTGTCGACCGCCCGATGACGACGTCGGGGCCGAGGATTTGGCGCGCGTAGTGGACCGGAAGATCGCCCTGGCCGAGATGCAGTACGTCGGCGCCCGATGCGAGGGCAAGGTCGGCGCGGTCGTTGACTGCGAGGAGCGCACCGTGGCGTGTGGTGGCGGCCGACAGAATTGCCAGCGCAGCCAGCTCGTCCTTGGCTTCGAGCGGGCCGAACGTGCGCTCGCCTTCGGAGTTCTTGTCGCGAAGTTGAATGACGTCGACGCCACCGGACAGTGCGGCCTCGGCGAACTGAGCGAGATCGCCGAGCTCGCGTCGAGCATCGGTGCACAGATACAGCCGAGCTGATGTCAAACGCTCACGCGCTTCCGGGTTGCGGATGATCCGATCGCTTTGCACACCGGCAACGGTAGTCTGTTGGCGAGAGTCGATACACGGGAGTCCCAGGTACGTGGGGCTGAGAGTGGACACGCCGTCCTTACCGTCAATACCTGACCCGGATCATGCCGGCGCAGGGAGTGAGGTGGTGAGAGAAGTGCCCAAGAGTCTTTCCGTGGTCGGCGGTGGCGTGATCGGCCTGGCAGTGGCCGCACGATCGGCGCGCGACGGCTGGTCCGTGCGGCTCCACGACCCGTCGGTCGGTACCGGTGCATCGTGGGTGGCCGGGGGAATGCTCGCGCCGCTGTCCGAGGGGTGGCCTGGCGAACACGAACTGCTCGAACTCGGCGCTCATTCCCTCGCCAGATGGCCCGAATTCGCACGAGCGCTCCCTGGCCCGTCGGTGTTCTCCGCCACCGGATCACTGACAGTGGCTCTCGATGCAGCCGACGCAACGGACCTGCGAACCATTGCCGACTGGGTCGGGAAGCAGGGGCACGAGCTCGAGATCCTCGGTCGGGCCCAGATCCGAGAGCTCGAACCTTCCCTCGCACAGAACATTCGCCTCGGGCTGCTGGCACCCTCCGAACTTGCCGTCGACAACCGCAGGCTGCTCGAGGCACTGCAGACCGCAGCGATGAGCGGTGGCGTCGAATTCTCCACCGACACCGTCACCGATCTCGACGCACTGACGACCGACCGCATCGTGCTGGCAGCAGGCGCCCAAACCTCCGCGCTACTCACCGATGTACCGGTCCGGGCCGTCAAAGGCGAAATACTGCGCTTACGACGCAGACCCAGTGCCACACCTGCCCCGACCCGAACGATCCGCGGCAGCGTCCACGGACGCGCGATCTACCTGGTACCGCGCGGAGACGGATTGGTTCTCGGGGCCACACAATACGAATCGGGTCAGGACACCCAGGTCACCGTCGCAGGCGTCCGTGACCTCATCGCCGACGCAGAGCGGTTGCTGCCGGGCCTCGGCGAATACGAACTTCACGAATGTGCTGCAGGCCTGCGCCCGATGAGCCCCGATGGGTTGCCACTCATCGGCAAGATCTCCGACCGCGTCATCGTCGCCTCGGGCCACGGCCGCAATGGAATCCTGTTGACGCCCATCACCGCAGACGCCGTTGCTGCACTACTGGAAGACGACGCACTCATCGAAGCGAAGGCCGCAGACCCGGCCCGATTCACCACAGATAGGAAACCATGACTGCTCTGGCAATAGGTGTCACCGTCAACGGCGAGGACCACCTCCTGACCGAAGAGATGACAATGCGTCAACTGCTCGAACATCTTTCGATGCCACCGAAGGGAATCGCCGTCGCAGTCGACGGCATGGTGCTCCCGAAGAGTCGTTGGGATTCGACGATGGTAGGCAAAGGCTGGACCATCGACGTGCTGACGGCGGTGCAGGGTGGTTGATTCGCTGAAGATCGCGGACAGGACGTTCGACTCGCGCCTGGTCATGGGCACCGGTGGAGCGGCGAATCTCGCGGTGCTCGAAGAAGCCCTCGTGGCCTCCGGTACCGAATTGACGACTGTGGCAATGCGTCGCGTCGACGCCGCGGGCGGCACCGGTGTTCTCGACCTGTTGCGCAGACTGAACATCGCACCCCTGCCCAACACCGCCGGATGTCGAGGTGCCGCGGAAGCAGTACTGACCGCGCAACTCGGGCGTGAGGCGCTCGAGACCGACTGGGTGAAACTCGAGGTCATCGCCGACGAGCGAACCCTGCTGCCCGACGCCATCGAATTGGTCAAGGCCGCAGAACAACTGGTCGACGACGGATTCAACGTGCTGCCGTACACCACGGACGACCCTGTCCTGGCCAAGCGACTCGAAGACATCGGCTGCGTCGCCGTCATGCCGCTCGGCGCGCCCATCGGAACCGGCCTCGGCATCTCGAACCCACACAACATCGAGATGATCGTCGACGCCGCGACCGTGCCCGTCATCCTCGATGCGGGCATCGGCACGGCAAGCGACGCGGCGCTGGCGATGGAACTCGGCTGCGACGCCGTCCTGCTGGCAACGGCGGTCACCAGGGCACAAGACCCTGCGCTCATGGCGTCGGCGATGAAGCATGCCGTCGTGGCCGGTTACCAGGCCCGCCGGGCCGGCCGGATACCGAAACGTTTCTGGGCTCAGGCGAGTTCACCGATGTAGTGGCACGTCATCCCAAAGGATGACCTCAGGTCGCGACTCAGGGGTGATGCGCCGGGGCAGTTCGGTAGTGGACAGTGAGTCCCATGATCGAAGTCAAAGGACTGACCAAACAGTTCGGAAACACCAAGGCGGTCGAAGACCTGACCTTCACGGTGAAGCCCGGCATCGTCACGGGCTTCCTCGGACCAAACGGTGCGGGCAAGTCGACGACCATGCGCATGATCCTCGGATTGGACCGCCCCACCAGTGGGGTGGCGCTGATCGAGGGCAAGCCCTACAACAAGATCAAGCAACCGCTCCGGACGGTCGGTGCTTTGCTGGATGCGAAGTGGGTGCATCCCAACCGGTCTGCGCGGGCACATCTCGAATGGATGGCCGCGTCCAACGACATCGCGAAGTCCCGAGTGGACGAGGTGCTTCGGCTCGTCGGCCTCACCGACGTCGCGAAGAAGAACGCGGGCGGGTTCTCTCTCGGTATGTCACAGCGACTCGGTCTTGCCGGTGCGCTTCTGGGCGACCCGAAAGTCCTCCTGTTCGACGAGCCGGTCAACGGGCTCGACCCCGAAGGCATCGTCTGGATTCGCAAATTCATGCAGCGTCTCGCCGCCGAAGGCAGAACGGTCCTCGTCTCGAGCCATCTGCTGTCCGAAATGGCACAGACAGCAGAGAACCTCGTGGTGATCGGTCGCGGAAAGCTGATCTTCGACTCGTCGGTCCAGGATTTCATCGACCACGCGTCCGAGGCCTCGGTCCGAGTTCGAAGCCCGCAGCTCGACGCCCTTCGCAGTGCGCTGACTTCCGCCGGATTGACGGTGCGCGAACCGGATTCGGCAGAGGAGCTGCAGCCCTCGCTCGTCGTCGTCGACTCGTCCACCGATGCGATCGGTGACATCGCAGGCCGTGCCGGCATCGTGCTGCACGAGTTGTCCTCGCAGCGTGGGTCGTTGGAGGAAGCGTTCATGAAGCTCACCGGACACGATGTGCAATTCCACGGCCAAGGTGCCGAAGATCCGAACATTCAGCAAGCGATGGGTGGTTCACTCTGATGGGTGTCCTGGCAGCGGAACGAATCAAAATCACCTCGACCAAGTCGCCGTGGTGGTGCACGATAGCCATCATCGTGCTCGGACTCGGCTTGGCGGCGATCGTCGGCATCACGTCCAAGTTGGGTGTCAATTCTTACAACAATCAACTCGCACAGGGTGATCAACCCGACTTCGAACCGTTCTTTCCGTCCGCGTTCGAGGCAGTAGGCAGCGGTGTCGGTGGATTCGGAGCATTGGTGCTCATGATTCTGGCGGCACTGACGGTCACCAGCGAATACCGCTTCGGCGTCATCAGGACCACCTTTCAGGCCATCCCGAACCGAGCCGCAGTACTGACGTCCAAAGCGCTGCTGATCGGAGTCTTCGGCTTCTTGCTCAGTTTGGTTCTCGGCCTCGGAGCGTTCTACCTGGCCAAGGCGACTGCAGGTTCCGACGCCGGAAGACTGCTGAGCTTCGACACCGACGGCACCTGGCGCGTCATCTACGGCACGGCCATTCTGGCGTTCCTTCAGGTCATCATCGCGGTCGGTGTCGGTGCGCTGCTTCGGCAGTCGGCGGGTGCTATCGCACTACTGCTGCTGTGGCCATTGGTCATCGAGAATCTGTTCGGATTGTTCGGCTCGTTCGGTCGTGCGGTTCAACCGTTCCTGCCGTGGGCGAACACCAGCAACTTCCTCGGTCAGGACGGCGGCATCGACTTCCACTGGGGGCCCATCGGTAGCCTGATCTACTTCATCGTGTTCACCGCAGTCGTCTTCGGTGCGGCAGTGTTGGTGACGAATCGCCGAGACGCCTGACCTTTGTGCAGTTAAAGTGCAGGCATGCGACGGACGATCCTTCTTGTAGGTTTCGTAGCAGGCATGCTCGTGGTGGCCGGTTGTTCCTCGTCTTCGGATGAGGAGCAACCGGCCATCTCTGCTCCTACCCCGGTTGCGACAGCAGACGGCCGGGAGCTTTCCGATGCCGTCACCGAGGAGGGCGTCGTCGCTCATCTGGAACAACTCGAGCGAATTGCCACCGACAACAACGGTAATCGCGCGGCGGGTACTCCTGGATACGACGCAAGCGTCGACTACGTCGTCGATCAGCTCGAGTCCGCCGGTTTCGCGGTGGAGACACCAGAATTCGAGTTCGATCAATTCACCGCCGACACCCAACGGCTCTCTGCAGGCCAGCAGCAGCTCTCGGTCAGCGCTCTGACCTATTCGCCGTCGTCTCCACCGGACGGCATCACCGCACGGGTAGTTCTCGCCCCAGCCGACGGTTCACCTGGTTGTGAGGCAACGGATTACGACGGTCTCGAGGTGTCCCGTGCCATCGTCGTCGTCGACCGCGGCGTGTGTCCGTTCGGTGCGAAACAGACCGTCGCAGCAGAGCTGGGTGCTGTCGCGATCATCGTGGTGAACAACGAGCCAGGACCTCTCGACGGCGGCACACTCGGTGGCGCCGACATAGCGAAGATTCCTGCCGGTGGCGTCAGCGGGGAAGACGGACCGATCGTTGCGTCGGCCCAGGAATTGACGCTCACTCTCGACACCGAAACTACAACCATTAAGAGCCGCAACGTCATTGCGCAAACCAAGACAGGCAGCACTGAGAACGTCGTCGTCGCGGGCGCTCACCTCGACAGTGTTCCCGAGGGGCCCGGCATCAACGATAACGGCAGTGGTACGGCTGCGGTTCTCGAGACGGCCCTGAAGATGGGAAGCGAACCGGACATCACCAACGCCGTACGTTTCACGTTCTGGGGGGCCGAGGAGCCTGGGCTCGTGGGGTCGACCAAGTACGTCGAAGGGCTGAGCAAGGAGGACGAAGCGGCAATTGCGTTGTATCTGAATTTCGACATGATCGCCTCGCACAACGCCGGCTACCTCGCCTACGACGGTGACAACTCGGACAAGATCGGCGCGCCGGCGGGACCGCCGGGATCGGAAGCGATCGAGCGGGTCTTCCTCGAGCGTCTGCAGCAAGAGGGCATCGCCGCCGACGGGACCGACTTCGACGGCCGCTCCGATTACGGCCCGTTCATCGACGTCGGCATTCCGTCCGGGGGAGTGTTCAGCGGTGCAGACGAGAAGAAATCCCCCGAACAGGCGGCCAAATGGGGTGGGACGGCCGAGAAAATGTTCGACCAGAATTACCACACCGCCGAAGACACCCTCGCCAATATCGACCGAACAGCGTTGAGCTCGAATGCATCGGCGGTCGCGTTCGGTATCGGAACCTTCGCGCAGGAGATCGACGGCCCGAACGGTGTTCCGTCCGGTCCGGCACGTACCGAGGCGCGGTCGGGAGAATGAGGTCTGTGTATCCCTCGGTTACGGTCGATTCTGTGAACCCGGGATAGGTGGGCATCGTGCCTAGTTGTGCGATGTTGTGAGGGTGTGGCGGTACCGTTCGCGGGCGCTGTGGTCAGCTCACTGGTGGCCACATCGGGGTGATGCTCCAGGGCTGCGCCGACTCGATCTGCGAGGCGATGCGGATCAGCAAGTCCTCGCGACCGAACGCGGCCACGAACTGCACCCCTATCGGCATACCTGTCGAGTCCTGGCCCAGGGGCAGCGAGATCGCTGGCTGGCCGGTGATGTTGAAGGGGCTCGCGAACGCGCTGTAAGCCCCCGCGTACGTCCAGATCGACTCGATGTTGCTGGCATCGAGCAGCCCGAGAGGCGGTGTCGGCTCAGCGAGGGTCGGCGTCACCAGCAGATCATGGTCAGCGAAGAATTCGCCGACTGATTCCGCGACGAGGCTGAGTTTTTCCATGGCGAGAGGGAACGCGCTTGCGCCGAGTTTCTTCGTGCGTTCGTAGACCACTCGCACCGCGGCCTCTAAATCATCGTCTCGGAGCCCTCGCCCGAGTTGCTCCAGCCGGGCGTCTATCGCCATCGCCATCGACGCCGCTGTTCCTTGTCGTATTACAGCGGAATTATCACCTAGCGCGAAGTCCGGCTTTCCGACGGACACCTGGTGCCCCAAACTCGCCAGCAGCGCCGCGACGTCGTCGACGGCCGCCGCGCAGTCCGCGTGTGCGGGTGTGCCGTTCGGCAAGTGCGTCATAGTGCCGATCCGCAGCGCGCCTGGGTCAACACCCACCTCCTGCACATAGGGGCGGGACTGCTGCACAATTGTTATCGGCGCCCCGCGCTGCGGCACGGACACGATGTCAAGAAGCAGTGCCGAGTCCCGCACGCTGCGGGTAACTGCGTGTTGTACCGACAATGGCGAGGTGAGGGCGTTACTCCCGACACTCCCGATGGCTCGCCCCCTCGAGGGCTTGAGGCCCACCAGCCCGGTCATCGCCGCCGGGATGCGTATGGAGCCGCCACCGTCACTGGCGTGTGCGGCAGGGAGCATGCCCGAGGCGACCGCGGCCGACGCCCCACCCGAAGATCCACCTGGTGAGTGGCTGAGCCGGTGCGGATTGCGTGTCGGTCCGAACAGGGCTGGCTCGGTGCTGGCGTTCTGGCCCCATTCAGGGGTGTTGGTCTTGCCGACGATCGCCATGCCCGCGTGCCGGTATGCAGAGACAATCGGCGAGTCGGTCTTGGCCACCGCGTCGGCGAAAAGCCGAGAGCCATGTGTCGTCGGCAACCCGGCGACATCGGTGGCGAGGTCCTTTATCGCAAACGGCACGCCGGTAAGGGGGCCTTCCGGCAGCCCGGCCTCGACCTCGGCGCGTACCTCGTCCGCGCGCTCGGCGACAAGGGCGTTGATCGCGGGGTTGCGCTCGGCGATTCGAGCAAGTGCGAACTCGACGACTTCGCTGACAGAGACTTCTTTGTCAGCGATCGCCTTTGCCAACCCCGTCATATCGTGCTCGTCGAACAACTCGTGCATGTTTCCTCCTGAACGCCCAGTTGGCGGCCTGCAACGCAGCTCGAGTCAATTTTGATGCCGCACTTGCGATTACCGTAACCTCAACCCCTGGTTGAATAGTGACGTGTTTCACCCACAGGGACGAGCGCCTATGGCTGAGATGTCGCGGTAGACAGTGGAGCGGGCGACGTTGAACAGTTACGAACGCCGTCGCAGCCCGGCGGGTCCGTTCACCTATCCAACGCGCCCAAGCTCAGCGGTGTCCGAAGAAGATCTACGCATTCTCCGTGTGGTGCAGTCGCCACAGCGGTGACACCGGGCCGTGGCCCGCGCCGAGGTCGTAGGACGCCTCGAGGCACCGAGTGACCCATTCCTTCCCGAACGCGACGGCATCGGGAACGGAGTACCCGTGTGCCATCGCGCAGGTGATGGCCGCTCCGAGTGTGTCACCGCCACCGTGATCGTTGCCGGTGTCGATGCGAGGGCCGGAGAATTCGAGGAATGTGTCGCCGTCGTACAAAATGTCCGTGCTCTTGTCCGAAGTGCGGAGATGCCCACCCTTGACCAGGGCCCACTGGGCGCCCAGTTTGTGCAGGGCCTCGGCTGCGCGACGTGCGGAGTCGTCGTCGACCACGACGACTCCGGTGATCAACCTGATTTCGTCGAGATTGGGAGTGACGATCGTGGCAATGGGGAACAGTGTCGTGCGGATTGCGTCGAGGGCTTCCTCGTGCAGCAGTGGATCGCCATGCATGGACGCGCAGACCGGATCGACCAGCAGTGGCACCGGCTGATCGCGGCCGATTCCCACTTCTGTACAGACAGCGGTGACGGCCTCGATGATGGCCGTGGAGGCGAGCATTCCTGTCTTCGCCGCGCTGACTCCGATGTCGCCGACCACCACGCGAACTTGATCCGCGACGACACTCGGTGGGATCTCGTGGAAGCCGGAAACGCCGACGGTGTTCTGAACGGTGACCGCCGCCACTGCTACACAGGCGTGGACGCCGCACAGTGCCATCGTCCGACTGTCCGCTTGGATACCCGCTCCGCCTCCCGAATCGGTGCCGGCGATCGTCAGCGCTCGGACGGGGGTGGAGCCGTCGGGCGTCAGCGGTAGGAGCTTCACGAGAGGTGACAGTACCGGCAACGGTCCAGATGGTCTTCGCAGATGTGTCCATCGGAGTGAATGTTGTTGATTCACAATGAAATAGTGGCCGACTCTATGACGGTTACCAGCAGGAGTGTTGCGGGGGCGTTGTATACCTCCGTAACCGGAGGTCTGTTCGCGCAAAGGGGTGACAAGCCTCGCGTCGGCATGTTTAATAGTGGTGCAGGTCACATTCTAGTAACAACTCGACCTTCTCGTTCACATCTGACACAGCAAAGGAGGTGACCTATGCTCGCCAGCTCACCCAGCGCAGAGGTGTCCATCAACACGGACCAGAATCGATTCGAATTGAGGCTGAATGGCGACTTGGTGGGAATTATCGGCTACTACGAAGTCGAAGGTTCGTTCAAACGTGGTTCTCGCACTCGCGTCGTGTCGTTCATGCACACCGTGGTCACTGAAGACTTCGGACACCAAGGCCTTGCGGCGGTTCTCGTTCGCCGGGCGCTCGACAGCGCTCGGTCGTACGGCTGGAAGGTCAAGCCGGTCTGTACTTATGTACAAAGATTCGTCACCGCCAATCCCGACTACTCCGACGTCGTCGTTCCGCTCTAGAGGGAGCAGTTCCACCTTGCCTGCGTCGAATTACGCGGTTCTGTCCCCAATCGGCCCCAATACTGCTCTGATGGTGACATGAATCACAGTGGAATCGACCTGGCTTCCGCGGCCGCCGTCACCGCAGCGGTGCGTATCGAAGACAACACCGCGCACAATCGGTTCGACCTGTTCGTCGGCGAAGAACTCGTCGGAATCCTCGGGTATCGAGATGCGGACGACGGTGCCGTCGCCTTCATGCACACCGTGGTCAAAGAGGACTTCAGCGATCGGGGGTGGGCAGCGGTGCTTGTTCGTGGAGCGCTCAACACCGCACGCGACCGGCAGTGGCGGATTGTCCCGATCTGCACCTATGTGACGCGATACCTCGCGCGGAATCCCGAGTTTCTCGACCTGGTCGCCTAGCTCCAGGGTCAGGCTGGTCGCCTAGCTCCTGGATCAGGAGATGTCGAGGATGACGGGCGCATGATCGCTGGCGCCCTTGCCCTTACGCTCCTCGCGATCGATGGACGCCCCGGAGACGCGAGACGCGAGCGCGGGGGAGGTCAGTGCCATGTCGATTCGCATTCCTTGTTTCTTCGGGAACCTCAACTGCGTGTAATCCCAGTAGGTGAACGTTCGCG
This sequence comes from Mycobacteriales bacterium, assembly GCA_038198705.1. Classification (GTDB taxonomy): domain Bacteria; phylum Actinomycetota; class Actinomycetes; order Mycobacteriales; family Mycobacteriaceae; genus Rhodococcoides. The sequence continues at coordinate 23,929 of JBBPZN010000091.1, read as the reverse complement.
GTTCGGACGTGAACTGCCGGGTGACCTCGGCGAATCCGGCTTGGGCGAACGCCTCGAATGCATCGCGCTCAGGCTGCGACGTGTGAGTCTTGCCCTCGAACAACTCCGGATCCCACACGTCTGCGTCGGTGGGGGCGATGTTCCAGTCTCCGACCAACGCGATCTGCGCCTGTGGGTCCGCGGACAACCATGCCTGGGCATCGGCCTGTAGCTTGGCCAGCCACTCGAGCTTGTAGGTGTAGTGCGGATCGGCAAGATCGCGGCCGTTGGGAACGTAGAGGCTCCACACCCGGACGCCGTCGCACGTTGCCCCGATCGCGCGAGCTTCGCGCACCGCTTCGATCTCCGGATCCTTGCTGAAACCGGGCTGATCCTCGAAACCGATCTGCACATCTTCCAAGCCGACGCGGGAGAGCAACGCGACGCCGTTCCACTGGCTCAGGCCGTCGTGAGCGACCTCGTACCCGATCTCACGGAACCGTTCGTACGGAAACTGCTCGTCCTTGCATTTGGTTTCCTGCATGGCCAGGACATCGATATCGGATCGCTGGAGCCAATCGACGATTCGGTCCTGCCGAGAGCGGACAGAGTTCACATTCCAAGTAGCCAGTCGCACGGCACACACCTTAACCGAGCGCCGATCTTCGGCCCAGCGGTGTGCCAGGGGTTCATCGAGGCGGCTCGGCGTATCGATACCGGTGATGCTCGACGAATCCGAGCTCCCGGTACATCGCGAGGGCGCCGAGGTTGTCGGTCGACACCTGCAGGTAGGCGTGAGTTGCGCGCTGCCGAACTCCCCATGCAAGGAGTTCACCGCAGATGCGCGTCCCGAGCCCGTGTCGTCGATGAGCCTCGGAGACCTCGATCGCCGTCAGCCCGACCCAGCGTCGCAGATCGGGGGCCGTAGTGACGGCTGCACGTCCGATGGCCAGCATCTCCGTCGCGGAACTGCCGATCCGCGCAAAACCGACAACCCCGTCGCGGACGGCCGACACGACGTCCATTGCGTCCTCGGGTGCGGCGCGTCCGCGGTAGTGATAAAACTTTCGCCAGTCCTCGTCGGGAGCGGCGGTGATGATTGATATCGAGTCGGACGGCACCACGAGGGTGGTGATGTTCGCTGCCATCACTATGACCTCATAACCCGTTGTCCAACCTGCGGGAACTGTGCCGAGACGATCGGGCAACAACAACTTCGGCCACTGTCCGCGGTCGCGGAACCATGCGGCGATCGCACCGAGTGAGGACTCGTCGGCGTGCGGCTCGACCGGAAGGGCAGAGTTTGCACGGCCCGTGAACCCGCGGCCGTACCGCAGCAGCCATCCGTCGATCCATGCCTGCTCCTGGCCCGGCCACCCATCGGCAGCAGCACGTTCGAGGGCTCTGATCTCCGAGGTCCTGATCGGTCGCGGACCGAGGGCCTTCATCACCACGACGCGATCACGAGCCACCCGCACGACGCGACCGTCCCCGGCCCGAACGGCCACGACGGCGTCGTCCGCCTCGACCAGTTCACCGATGACGTCGGTCATCGGATGGCTGTAGCCCGGGGGGAGCCGATACCGCAACATGACGCGGGTGCCGGGTGTGACGGCCACGGAGTCAGTCGTCCTCGTAGCCGAATGGATCTTCGACGGTTCCCGGTATCCAACTCAAACCCGGCTTGCCCCAGCCTGCACGTTTGATGGCCTTCTTGGCTGCGCGGGCGTTCCGGCCCACCAGCACGTCGACGTAGAGGAACCCATCCAGATGGCCGACCTCGTGCTGAAGCATGCGCGCGAAGAAACCGGTTCCTTCGATGTCGACTGGTTCGCCGTTCGCGTCGGTGCCGGTGACTCGAGCCCAGTCGGCACGCCCGGTGGGGTACTGCTCGCCGGGTACCGACAGGCAGCCTTCGTCGTCGTCCTCGGGATCGGGCATGGTCTCGGGGATGGCCGAAGTCTCGAGCACGGGGTTGACCACCTCTCCCTTTCGGCGGACGAGCTTGCCGTCGGGCCCCTCGTCCGGGCAGTCGTATACGAAGAGCCGCAGCGGGACGCCGACTTGATTGGCCGCTAGGCCGACACCGTTGGCGATGTCGAGCGTTTCGTACATATCCGCGATAAGGTCTGCGAGCTCGGTGGGTGTCTGCGTGACCGCGTCCGTCGGGGGGTGTAGAACAGGATCTCCGCCGATCCGGAGGGGAAGAATAGCCAGGCTCGAGAAGAATAGTGTCCCCGTGTCGAGTCGCCGACACACGGTGAGCCGAAGCCACCGCCTACGCGACTCGCCGCAGCCACCGTACACGGCGCACCGCACGCCCATCATGGTTGAATTACTACCGAACTACACCTTTGTAATTCGCTCCGCCACCTACTGCCAGGCCAGATGGGTGACGCGAAGTCGGGCGAGCCCGTTGAATCTTGACAGGCAATGCGGCACCGAACGTGGATCCGCAGCCGATGCGGGTAAAAGAGAAGTCGAGGAGTGAGATGGACGGCGCAGCAGCGCGTGACTCGAACCAGGCTCCGCAATCCGAAAGCTCCGAAGATCCCAACGAGGTCGGAGCCGACGGACTGACTCGGCGCGAGCACGACATATTGTCCTTCGAGCGCCAGTGGTGGAAGTACGCCGGCGCCAAAGAAGAGGCGATCAAGGAACTTTTTTCCTTGTCCGCCACCCGGTACTACCAAGTTCTCAACGCACTTGTGGATCGTCCTGAATCCCTCGCAGCGGATCCTATGCTGGTCAAGAGGCTGCGGCGCCTGCGTGCGAGCCGACAGAAAGCTCGCGCGGCACGCAGACTGGGCTTCGAAGTCTAGAGGCCGAGCCGCGATCAACTAGTGTCTTCGATTGTGAGCAGTCCCAATCCGGAATCGTCCGGCCCTCCGCTCCGCGCTCTGGCAATGGTGTTGATTTCGCTGGCGATTCTTTTCGCAGCAATCGGGGCACTGTCGTTGACCGGTTCGGACGACACCGAGGAACCAGCGGCACAGGCGTCGACCAGCGCCGCGCAGCAGGCTCCGGCCACCTCCGCCGCAGCGCAGCCTCCTGTCGCAGCGCAGCCTCCCGCCTCGACCACGCGTACCTCCGCGCCGACTCCCACCGGGGAACCCACCGACGTCGAAGTTCGCGTTCTCAACAACAGCAACGTATCCGGTCTCGCCGCCGGAACAGCCGCCACACTCACCGCTGAAGGCTGGAATATCGCGGAGACCGGCAATTTCTCCGAGTCGCAGATTGCACAAACCACGGTCTACTACGACAAGTCGTCGGGTGCGCAAGCCGCTGCCCAACAAATATCGACTGAACTCGGCGTCGCTGCATTCCCTCGACCGGCGACTTTGTCGAGCTTCGGTGAAGGTGTCATCGTCGTAGTGACCGAGTAACTGTCAACCCTTGGGCCGGTAGTACTACCGGCCATAGTTATGATCGACACAACCGTCCAGCCTGCCCTTCGAAGGAGCAATTTCATGGCACCGATTCGTATCGCTCGGCCAGTGAGTCGAACCTGGCGCCTCGCAACCCCAGTTGTAGCCCTCGCTGCCTTCGGCTTGGTTGCATGTGGTGCTCCCGAGACTGCCTCCGACATCCCCGGAACGACGCCCGCCGTGTGGACCGGCAAAGAGGATCCGAACGGCAAGGCCGTCCCAGCAGATGCGCCCGTCGGGTCGGGTGATATCGAGGCATCGCTGAAGGACGCGTCCGGCGCAGATGTCGGCACCGTCTCGATCGTCGAAGAGGGAAGCCACCTCCGCCTCACCGTCGAGGCCGAAGGACTGACGCCAGGATTCCACGGCCTGCACATTCACACCGTCGGAAAATGCGACGCGAACTCCGTGGCGCCGACCGGCGGCGAACCCGGTGACTTCCTGTCCGCGGGCGGACATCTCCAGGTCGACGGCCGCACCGAACATCCCTCCAGCGGCGACTTGACCTCACTGCAGGTCCGTGAAGATGGCACCGGTGAAGTGGTCACCACGACGGACTCCGTCACACTCGAGGATCTCCAGGTCGACGGCGGCCGCGCGGTCGTCATCCACGCCGGCGCAGACAACTTCGCCAACATCCCACCGCGCTACACGGTGCCCGACGGCGCTGCGGTGCCCGATACCAACACACTGATGACCGGTGACGCCGGCGGTCGTGTGGCCTGCGCGGTCATCGACTAGGTGAGCTCCCCGCAGACACCCGATCACTCGGGTCACTCCGCAGGCTCCGCTCCCGCATCCTCGGGTCACTCCGCAGGCTCCGCTCCCGCAATCCACTTCGAGAGTTCCCCACGCCCCACGCTCGGCGTCGAATGGGAAATCGCGCTCGTGGACAAGGAGTCTCTCGACCTGGTGAACTCGGCCGAGGAGGTCATGGACGGTGTCACGGAGCTGTCGGGTGATCGGACGCCACGCGTCACCAAGGAGTTGCTGCGCAATACCGTCGAACTCGTCACCGGAGTGTGCGAGAACGTCGGTGAGGCAATGGACGACCTCGGCGAATCTCTCGATCTCGTTCGCCGAGCAGCGGACCCGCTCGGCATAGATCTGTTCTCCGCGGGCACGCACCCGTTCGCAGAATGGTCGACGCAGGTGCTCACTCGCTCACCCAGCTACGACGAACTGATCGCTCGTACCCAGTGGTGGGGCCGTCAGATGTTGATCTGGGGGGTGCACGTTCACGTCGGAGTGTCCTCGCCCGACAAAGTGTTTCCGATCCTGAACTCGCTTCTTCTGCAATATCCACATTTGTTGGCACTGTCGGCGTCGTCACCGATCTGGGCCGGTTCGGACACCGGCTACGCGAGCAACAGGGCACTGATGTTCCAACAGCTTCCGACGGCAGGACTGCCATTCCAGTTCGAGGACTGGGGGCAGTTCGAAGGCTTCGTCCGTGACCAGATGAAAACCGGCGTCATCGAACAGCTCGGTGGAATGCACTGGGACATCCGACCGGCCCCAAAATGGGGAACCATCGAGGTTCGGGTCTGCGACGGGACGGCCACCAAACGTGAACTCGCGGCTTTGGTAGCGCTGACGCACTGTCTGATCGTGAACCTCGACGAGCGTCTCGAAGCCGGCGAAACGCTCCCGACGATGCCGCCGTGGCATGTGCAGGAGAACAAGTGGCGGGCAGCGAGATACGGGCTCGACGCCGAAATCATTCTCGATGCCGACAGCAACGAGCGACTTGTCACCGACGATCTGCACGATCTGCTCGAGAAGTTGACCCCGACCGCGGTGCGTCTCGGATGCGCCGACGAATTGGCCGCTGTCGCCGACATTCCACGTCTGGGAGCGTCGTATCAACGGCAACACCGGATCTCCGCGGAATCCGGTGGAGATCTCAGGGCCGTCGTGGCGTCGTTGGTCGCCGATCTTCGAGCGTGACAGCTCACTGTAAATAGTTGTTCATTCACCGTTTACTATTAGCGGCGTGCGTGCGGGTGAAGAGGGGGACGGCTCCACCCACGGGGCGGTACCGAATTCCTTACGGTTCTATGGTGTCGGTGCGGCGGCGGTAGCTGCGTTCCTCGGATTGCTGCAGCTCGCTGCAACCTACAACGGATTCCCCGGCCCGTTCGCGAGTATCTGGAACGATGTCGCCGGTACGCCCAAGTCGATGTCACTACCGTGGGCCGGTCTGATCCTCGGACTCGTCGGTGTGAACAATCGGGTCCGATTGTGGTCGTTGGCGCTCGCGGTCGCTATCGACATCGTCTTCGTTGTCGGCAGGGCCGGATCCGGGCTTCCATTCTCCGTCGGCAATGGCGCGGTGATAGTCCTGGTCGGCCTCGCGGTCTACACGATATGGACCCGGGACAATCACGGAATCAAATCTGTGTGCCTCGGCGGCTTGCTGATCCTCGCCTCGAAGGCAGGGGATGCCTGGCTGCAGATCACCACTCTCGTCCGGCCGAACGTACTCGACGAGTATGCCCAGCTGGCAGACCACGCGCTCGGAAACCCGTCGTGGGTCGTCGGCACTGCACTTGCCGCACTCGGCCCACCCGCGTATGCGGTCCTCCATTGGATCTACATCCAACTCCCGGTCGCCGCGATCGCCATCGCGATCTATCAACTACGTGGTGTTGCGACGGGACGCCCATGGCCGAGGCACAATCTGGTTCGCACGTTTCTGCTGATCGGCCTCGTCGGGCCGATCATCTACATCGTGTTCCCGGTGGTGGGTCCGATGTTCGCCTACGGTTCGGCCGGGCAAGGCTTCGAGATCGGGGATTTCTGGCCCACGATAGTTCCGATGGACACCTCGCCGTCCGACATTCCGTTCGACTCCTCGACACCGCGCAACTGCATGCCGAGCCTCCACACGGCCTGGGCATTGAGCTTGTTCATTCATTCACGCAGAGGCCCGTGGTGGCTTCGACTCGGCGGCACGACGTGGTTGGTGGGCACTCTAGCCGCGACGCTCGGCTTCGGTTATCACTACGGAGTCGACCTCGTCGCAGGCGTCGTTCTGTGTCTGACCCTCGAAACGATCCTGCGTGACCCCGAACGAGGCTGGGACCGGGGCCGTATCCGGCTGGTCTCGTACGGGACGGCGACCTTGCTGGTGCTCCTGTCGAGTTACCGCTATCTGGCCGTCCCGTTCGCGACGTATCCAGAGTTGTTCGGTCCCCTGATCCTGCTGCTGATGGGCTCGGTCGTCGTGATGTTCTACGCGACGTTCTTTGCCGCGCCCGGTACTGCGATGGCCAACTGGGGTGGACGCAGCACTAGCGAGGATCCGATTCGTCGGGCTCCATCTCGTTGACGACCAGCAGACCGTCGCGGCCACGCTGCTCGCGGTAGGCGACACGTCCGACGATGTGCGCGATGACCGGAGCGGTCGCCAAGGTGAACACGCCGACCAGCACGAGCATCCAGATATCGACGTTGCCGCGCAGTTGGATGACGGCGCCGGTCAGTACGAGAATCAGGCCGACGACTTGCGGCTTGGTCGCAGCATGCATGCGCGAGAGAGTATCCGGAAACCGGACGATTCCGATCGCCGCAGTGAACGCCAGCGTGGCCCCGATCAAAATCAGAACAGCCGAAATTACTTCGAAGACTGCGTTCATTCGTCCCTCACTCGAAATCGTGCGACGCTGACCGACCCGATGAAGCTCACCAGCGACAGCGCGACGATGGCCGGCACGATCGTGGTGTCGAGGCTATGGACCGACCACAGGGCCAGCCCACACATCGACACCGCCAGAATCGAGTCCATCGCTACGAGGCGGTCAAGGGTGCCGGGGCCGTCGAGAAGTCGATAGGTGGTGATGACGGCTGCTGAGACCAGCAGCACGCCCGCGATCACGAGAACCACATTCATGACCAGTCGCCCTTTCTCTCGTCGTCGATCCGCTTGTCATCTCGTAGCTCCACCGGTGTTGCGATGTCATCGCCGAGAACACCGTGATACCGCTGGTAGTCCTGAAAGTGCAAGGGGCTCGGCTGCCAATCGGAGTCGCGCTCGAATGCAGCGATCAACAACTTTTCGAGTAGTCGAACGGACCGGTAGAAGGCATCGACAGCTTTCTGGCTACCCATGTCGAGGACGTGGACGTAGACGAGCCTGCGCGTCTGATCGATCTCGAGGACCATCGTTCCAGGAATGAGATTGAGTGCATCCACGCACAGCGTCAGCACCAGATCCGACTTGATCGCGATACGAACTCGCAGGACGCCGGTGATGGGAGGAGCCTTCGGTCGGACTGCCAGCCACGCGACACTGAAGCTCGATGCGATTGCGTAGTAGAAGAATACGCAGATGAGCTTGAACACCGACAGGACGTGAACACGGCCCTCGACGGGAACCTTGGGGAGCGGCAGGAGCAGCATGATACCGAGACCGACGACGATTCCGCCGAGCACATTTGCTGGAGAGAGGCTGCCCCACAGCAGGATCCACACCGAGGTCAGCCAGGCGAGTGTCCAGAGTCGCAGGAGCAGAAAGCGATTGATGTACTTCATTTGCCCTCCGCTGCTTCGGCAGCGCGATCGCCCGCGTATTCCGCTCCGAGTACCGCGTCGATGTACACCGAGCGGTCTCGTAGATCCGCTGCCGCGCGATCGCTGATGTCGATGATCCGACCCGCGAACACTGTCAGTGACAACCCGACGATGACCAAACCGATCGTCGGGATGAGCATGAACGCCGGCATGCGTCCGACATCCTCGCGGTCACCGAAAGCGATATCCGTCGAATCGTCCAGCAGCGCCGAAGGGCTGTGATCGGCCAGGTCACCTTCGGGTGCGTCGGCCCGCGCTCGCCAGAATGCCTTCGTCCAGACACGAGCGATGACGTAGAGCGTCAGCAAACTGGTGACCGTGCCACCCGCGACAAGGATCCAGGCGAGAACACTGCCGTCTGCGCTACCTGCCTGTAGTAGCGCGACCTTGCCGATGAAACCCGAGAACGGTGGAATGCCACCAAGATTCAATGCCGGGACCAGGAAGACGATGGCAAGAACGGGGCTCGCCGCGGCCAGTCCGCCGAGCCGTCGTAGCGACGAGGATCCGGCCTGACGCTCGATGAGTCCGACTACGAGGAACAGCGTCGTCTGCACGATAATGTGGTGCGCTACATAGTAGATCGAGCCGGACAGGCCTGACTGAGTCGACAGTGCGACACCGAAGATCATGTATCCGATGTGGCTGACGAGGGTGAACGAGAGCAGACGTTTGATGTCGCTCTGGGCAATCGAGCCCAAAATACCGACCAGCATCGTGAGCAGACCACACACCATGAGCACATTGTCGAGACTGCCGTCGGGAAACAGCAGAGTATGCGCGCGGATGATCGCGTACACACCGACTTTGGTGAGCAAGCCGGCGAAGACCGCGGTGACCGGGGCCGGAGCTGTCGGGTACGAATCAGGAAGCCATGTCGACAGTGGGAATACCGCGGCTTTGATCCCGAAGGCAACGAGGAGGACGGCGAAGATCGCAGTCCTGGTTCCGGTGGGGATGTCTTCTAGACGCGTCGCCATGTGGGCAAGATTGAGCGTGCCGGTGGCGGCATAGACGAGCCCGATTCCCACTAGGAAGATCAACGAAGACACCATCGAAACCATGACGTACGAGACGCCGGCGCGGACGCGGTCCGCACTGGCACCGAGGGTCAACAGCACGAACGAGGCGGCGAGCAGAACCTCGAATCCGACATAGAGATTGAACAGGTCGCCCGCGAGGAAAGCGTTGCAGATCCCTGCTGTCAACGCCAGGTAGGTGGGCAGGAAAATCGACACCGGCTGGTTTTCGCTGCCGTCCCGAATGCCCTGACCGATCGAATACACCATCACGGCGAGCAACACGATCGAGCTGACCACCAGCATCATCGCAGCCAATCGGTCGACCACCAGCGAGATGCCGATGGGCGAATCCCAGCCACCGACCTGCAGCGCAGTGGCTCCGTCTCGATCGGCAAGATAAAGAAGTGCACCGGAGATCAGGACGACCGCGGTCAGCGCGACGACGGTAATGAAACGCTGTGCCCGTGGACGACGGCCGAGCACGAGCGTCAAGGCCGCAGCAATCATCGGGATGAGGACGGGGAGAGGAGTGAGAACGTCGGTTGTGCCCGCGGGAAGGGTCATGTCGCATTCCCCTTCTTTTTCGTCCTTTTCTCTACTGGGGTCGTATCTTTGACGGCACTGTCGATCCCGTCCAAACCTTGCACCTCGGGTTCGTCGTCATCATCGTCGAAATCGCCTTCGTGCAGGTCCTCGTAACATTCCAGATCTTCGATATTCTTCAATTCGTCGATGGGTATCGGGTTTCCCTGTGAGTCGAAGGCGTCGCCGCTGAAACTCGGCTCGCCGGTGACGGGGTCGTCGGAACGGTCGCGGTCCGGTGCGTCGGCGACCGATCGACGCTTGGAGACCTTGGTGTCCTCCGGGTCGTTCTCGACGTCGTCCTTGGTATTGAGCGTGAACGAGCGGTACGCCAACGCCAACACGAACGCGGCAATGCCCATCGTGATGACGATCGCCGTCAGAATCATCGCCTGCGCCAACGGATCTGCTATCTCGTCGTGAATGGTCGTGCCGCGCCCCACGATCGGTGGGTTGCCCGGGGGGCCGCCGACGGTGAGGATCAGGATGTTGACCCCGTTGCCGAACAGAAGCAGCCCGAGAAGCATCTTGGTGATAGAGCGCTCGAGGAGTAGATACACCCCACACGAGACGAGTACCCCGACGATGATCAGCATTCCGAGATTTGCGGTCATCGCGCGTTCACCTGCTTCTTGGTTTCCACCTGAGCGTCGAGACGAGCGCCGAGACTGCGCAGTATGTCGAGCACGAGACCGACGACGATGAGATAGACGCCGAGATCGAAGAACAAGGCAGTGACAAGTTTGATGTCACCGAGGATCGGCAGCGTCAATTCCAGTGTCGCAGAGGACAATACCGGTGCGCCGAGGAACAAGGAAGTCACGGCAGTGCCCGCGGCGAAGATGAGGCCGAGGCCGAGGATCTTGCCGGCGTCGATCGGCACCGCCTCGCCCAGCTCGTATCGCCCACCGGCAAGGTATCGGAGTACGAGCGCCAGACCGGCCGTCAGACCGCCGGCGAAACCACCGCCCGGCGCGTTGTGGCCGGAGAAGAAGAAGTACACCGACATCACCATGATCGTCGGGAAGACCAGGCGGGTGGTGACTTCGAGAATCAGTGAACGATGCCGCGGGTCGATCAGATCGCCCCCGAGCAACCAGGTCGTATCCGAGCCGACTCCGCTTTCGGAACTGCTGGCCGGGGCGTCGGACACGCGTGGAGCGGTGCCGAACCGTCGGTTCCGGAACACCAGGCTCGCGACGCCGGTGGCTGCCACCAGCAACACCGAAATCTCACCGAGGGTGTCCCAGGCACGAATATCGACCAGCAGAACATTGACGATGTTCTTGCCGTCGCCGAGTAGGTAGGCGGCGTCGGGGAGTTGCAAATACAGCGGCTCGGTGTTGCGGGCGTTCATCGCGAACGCGCCCAGGATCGTCACGGCGGCGCCGACGGCGATTGCCAGGAGTGCACGTGGGATGCGCCAACCGGCAGATCCGCGGTCGTCGACTTCGGCAGGCAGCTTGCGCAGTACCAGAACGAAGACGACGAGGGTCAGTGTCTCGACGAGGAACTGTGTCAGGGCCAGGTCGGGAGCGCCGTGGATGGCGAAGATGATGCCGCAGCCGTATCCGGCGACGCCGACGAGGAGCACGCTGGCCAGGCGGTTTCGCATGACCGTTGCGCCGAGCGCCCCGGCGATCATGATCAGTGCCACCACCATCTGCAGCGGGTTGTCGAAAAGCTTGAAGTTCAGGCCCGGCACGTCCCCGACGGCCAGCACGATCATCGGCAGCAGCACGAGGGTGAGAAGGATGGTTGCCTGTGTGACCGGCAGCGACCCGCGCTGGGTGGAACCGGTCAATCGGATGGACAGCGTGTCCATCCCCTTCAGTACGGCGTCGTACACGCGGTCGGCGTTGCCGAGCGGTGGGTGCTCGAACTTGAGCCGGGTCAGAATTCGGTGTGCGATGAACAGAGCCACACCGCCGCTCACGACGATCACCGTCAGTCCGAGCGGAAGATTGAATCCGTGCCACAGAGAAAGGTGGTATGACGCTTGCCCGTAGGACGGCGTCGTACGCGCGTAGGGGCTCAGTATGGCGTCGACGACCGGGGAGAAGATGCCTGCGAGGAGTCCGAGGACCGCCAGGAATGCGGGAGCGGCCAGGAAGAGAGCGACGGGTTGGTGCATCTTCTTCACCGCCGGGCTCGGGCGCTTGAGCTGCTTGCGGCCGAACGCACCCCACACGAAGCGAATGCTGTACGTCACCGTCAGCATCGACCCGATCACCATGGCGGAGACGACGAGAACGCGAACAGTCGGATCGAGAACAGGGGTGCCGATCACTGCCGACAGGGCCGCTTCTTTGCCGACGAAGCCCAGGAACGGTGGCAGTCCGGCCATGCTGGCGGCGGCGAGCGCGGCGATGCCTGCCAGTATCGGCACCTTCTTACCGAGGTGCGCGAGCTTGCGGATATCGCGTGTTCCGGTGGTGTGGTCGATGACGCCGACGACCATGAACAGCGTCGCTTTGAACATGGCGTGAGCCAGGACCATGGCCAGGCCTGCGAGCATCGCCTGTTCGGTGCCGATCCCGACGAGGACCATCAGGAATCCGAGTTGGCTGACCGTACCGAAGGCGAGGATGAGCTTGAGGTCGAAGGCGCGTAGCGCACGCCAGCCCGCCAGGATCATCGACACCAGACCGAGTGAGATGACCGTCGCCCGCCAGGGCCCTGAATCTGCGAAACCCGGTGCCATGCGAGCAACGAGATAGATACCGGCCTTCACCATGGCCGCGGCATGTAGATAGCCACTGACCGGAGTCGGTGCTGCCATTGCCCCTGGCAGCCAGAAGTGCATCGGAACGATAGCCGATTTGCTGAGCGCGCCAATGAGAATCAGTACGACGGCCACCCCCGCCAGCCATCCGCCGGGCGCGTCGGCGATGACGGTGGAGAGGCTGTAGCTTCCGGCGACCTGACCCAGGATGATGATGCCGACGAGCATGGCAAGGCCGCCTGCGGTGGTGACGAGCAAAGCTTGCGTCGCCGCACGTCGGGACGAGGCTCGCTCGGCGTAGTGGCCGACGAGCAAGAACGACAGGACTGTCGTGATTTCCCAAAAGACATACAGCACCAACATGTTGTCGCTGGTGATCAGGCCGAACATAGCGCCGGAGAAAGCGACCATCTCCGCAGCGAAGATGCCGAGGCGAGGTTCGTCGTCCTCGAAATAGCGCGCACAGTAGAGCAGAATCAGCGCCCCGATGCCGAGGACCAGGAGCGACATGATGGCGGCAAGAGAGTCGAACCGCATGTCGAAGTTCATCGACAGTCCGGGAACCCATTGAATGCTCAGTGTCTGCTCGGTATTCCAATTCGCAAAGACCCAGATGAGGCTCGCCAACGGAACCAGTGCGAGCGGGAAGAACGCGTTGCGGCCCCAATATCGGACCGCAAGGGGCGCACACACGGCAGCGACCGTGTGCGCCAACAAGATAGCGAGCAAAAAATTACTCCGTCGTCTCGGGTCGTGTCGCCGAAGAGGGAGACACGGTGGTCGTGGGGCGGCGTCGAGTAGTCGAGCAATTATCGAAAACACTCGTGAGCCGTGTTCGCGGCCGACGAGATGGATTGGCTCCGATCTTACTTTGCACGGGCGTGGTGCCGTTACCCGGTGCAGAAGGGGTCTTGACGGTTCTAGAAATCCCAGTACTGTGATCAACAGATTCATTGATAAAGGAGGTGGTTGATTATCAAGGACGGCGACGACGATCGGTTGGACAAAGCTTTCATGGCCCTTGCTGATCCAGTTCGACGCGCCATCGTCGTTCGGCTCAGTGGCGGCCCGCGGACCGTCAACGATCTTGCCGAGCCGTTCGACATCAGCAAGCAGGCCGTCTCGAAGCACATCGCGGTACTGGAGTCGGCCGGGTTGGTCACTCGTTCCCGTGATGCCCAGCGCAGGCCGGTCCATCTCGATGCTGCACACCTGGAGGAAATGACCGCGTGGATCGACAGGTACCGAACCATCCATGAACAACAATTCCGGCGGCTCGATTCGCTGCTGGCAAACATGAAGGAGGAAACCGATGAGTAATCCCGTCACTATCTCCGTCCCCGAGGGCGTCCCGTTCATCGACATCACCCGCGAGTTCGACGCGCCCGTTGCATCCGTCTTTCGTGCACACAAGGAACCGGAGCTGATAAAGCAGTGGCTCGGACCGCACGGTTACGACATGCAGATAGAGAGGTACCACTTCGAGTCGGGCGGTAGTTACCGATATGTGCACACCGACCCGGAAGGTGAGAAGTACACCTTCAACGGTGTCTTTCATGTGGTGCGGGAGAACGAGTTCGCGATCCAGACCTTCGAATTCGAGGGCTACCCCGACGTCGTGAGTATCGAATCGATCACCTTCGTCGACCTCGGAAACGGTCGATCGCGTATCGAAGCACACAGTGTGTATCCCTCGCAGGAAGGGCGCGACGGAATGGTCGAAAGTGGCATGGCTCGAGGCGTCGAAGAGGGTTACGAACGTCTCGACAAGATCCTGGCTGGTCTGTGAAGCGTGAGTGAAAGTGTGATCAGGACTGCTGCGCTGGCGTTCGTGCGGGATCGTCGGATGATTCAGGCCAGGTCGGTAGGGAAGTCGGTGTTCTACATGGCCGGCGGAAAGATCGATCCGGGTGAGAGCGCCGAGGAAGCGCTGCATCGGGAGGTTCGTGAGGAACTCGATGCAGCCGTCCTCGACGGTTCGCTGGAGTTGCTCGGAGTCTTCGAGTGTGCCGCCTGGGGGCGCCCGGAGGGCACCGGATTGCGGATGAACTGCTTTCTGGCCGAGTTGGCGTCGGAGCCCGTCGCGACCAGTGAGATTGCGGAGATCCGGTTCTTCACGCGTGACGAGTATGCGGCGATGCCCGATGTCGCACCCGGATCGATGTTGGTCTTCGACCGAATGCGTGAACTCGATTTGATCGATTGAGGGGAATTCGCCCTTCGGGTACGTTGGGGTGAGAACGTACGTTCTCCCGATCGGTATAGGAGCCACACCCATGACGAACCTGTCCCAGAAGGCCACCACACTCCTCGAACTCCACAAGCCAGGCAATCCCGTCGTACTCCCGACCGTGTGGGATGCGTGGTCTGCGAACCTCGCCGTCTCGGCCGGGTTCACCGCGCTCACCGTCGGTAGTCATCCCGTGTCCGACTCGCTCGGCAAGCCGGACAACGAAGGAATAACCTTCGAAGACCTGCTCACCCGTGTCTCGCAGATCACCTCTGCAGTGGACGCGCCGCTGTCCGTCGACATCGAAGCGGGCTATGGGCAGGAGCCCAAGCGGCTCATCGACGGTCTCATCTCGGCAGGCGCCGTCGGCCTCAACGTCGAAGACACCGTCCACAGTGAAGGTGGGCGACTCCGTGAAGCACAGGAGCATGCCGATTTCGTCGGCGCGCTACGAGCCGCATCGGACGCGACCGACGTGCACGTGGTGATCAATGCCCGCACCGACCTGTTCGTCAAGCAGATCGGTGACGAAAACGACCGCGTCGACCGGGCCATCGCACGCCTGAAGCTCGCTGCAGCCGCCGGTGCCGACTCGCTCTACCCCGTCGGATTCCACAACGATGCCGATTACAAGCGTCTCGCATCCGAACTGCCGCTCCCGATCAATGCGATCGCACACCCGGTGGACGGCGACCTGGCGCACTTCGCCGAACTAGGTGTCGGCCGCATCAGCTTCGGGCCACTGTTCCAAGCCTCGCTCGGCAAGCATGCAGAAGGCATCCTCGCGCGCTGGAAGTAAGGCTCCTCGCCGGCGGGATGGACATGGCCATCCCGCTAGCGCGTAGCGCTGTAGGCCTTCAAATGCGCAACTTG
Organism: Mycobacteriales bacterium; assembly: GCA_038198705.1. Classification (GTDB taxonomy): domain Bacteria; phylum Actinomycetota; class Actinomycetes; order Mycobacteriales; family Mycobacteriaceae; genus Rhodococcoides. The sequence continues at coordinate 8,512 of JBBPZN010000091.1, read as the reverse complement.
TGCTGCATCGAGTGAGGGGCGCACCGTCTTTCGGGCAGCCTCGACGTCGGCGGCAGTGACGTCGGCGGCATCCATCGACCGACGCATCGCAGTCAACGCTGCCTCACGCAGTAATGCCGCGCAGTCCGCAGCCGAATAACCGTCGAGCCCCTCCGCCAGCGCGTCGAGATCGACGTCGGCAGCCAGCGGAACCGACTTCCCCGACGCCTTCAGAATGTCCTTGCGGGCGTCGGCATCCGGCGGCGGCACGAAAACCAGGCGCTCGAGGCGTCCTGGACGAAGCAATGCCGGATCGATCAGATCGGGCCGGTTGGTTGCACCCAGCACCACCACATCTCGCAGCGGTTCCACACCGTCCAGCTCGGTCAGCAACGCTGCCACGACGCGATCGCCGACTCCCGAGTCCGAACCCTGACCGCGTCGAGGCGCCAACGCGTCGACCTCGTCCAAGAAGATCAGCGACGGGGCGGAGTCTCGGGCGCGCTGAAACAGCTCGCGCACAGCCTTTTCCGAGGATCCGACCCACTTGTCCATCAGCTCGGCGCCCTTGACTGCGTGGACGCTGAGTTGCCCGGAGCTGGCCAGAGCGCGCACGATGAAGGTCTTTCCGCACCCGGGTGGTCCGTAGAGCAATACGCCGCGTGGGGGATCGATACCCAGCCGCGCAAAAGAATCGGGATGCTGCAGCGGCCACAGCACCGCTTCGGTCAGCGCCTGTTTGGTCTCCACCATGTCCCCGACGTCGTCCAGGGTGATGGTGCCGATCGCGAGTTCCTCTGTGCCCGAACGTGACAGCGGTCTGATCACCTCGAGTGCGGCGAGGAGATCCGATTGCGCGATGACCGGATCGCTCTTGTTGTCGCTGGCCCGAGACGCTGCACGCAATGCGGCTTCGCGCACCAGCGCTGCTAGATCGCCGACGACGAAACCGGGTGTCCGTAGCGCTATTTCATTCAGTTCGAGGGCGTCTGTCGGGACTTTGCGGAGTAGATGCTCCAGTAGCGTCTTTCGGCCTGCACTGTCCGGAAGTGTCAGCGTCAGCTGGCGGTCGCACACATCCTGGGCGCGCACTCGACTGTCCGTGCTCTCAGGATGAGCAGTAGTGGCGACGAAGGCAATCCCCTCGGTGGCGACGGCCCGCCGCAGATGATCGAGGATCAGCGTCGACGCAGGCTCGGTGAGCGAGGGCAGGAGAGCGTCGATATCGGTGACCAGCAGGACCCCGTTGCCTGCCAGACTGTCGATGGCAGCTGCGACAGCATCCACACGGTCGGATGCTTCCAGTGCGCCGATCGAGGGACCGTCGAGTTCGGCGACAGTACGTCCGGAGAGTACGGCGCGCGCCAGCGTTGCCTTCCCGACACCTGCCGGACCGGTCACGAGAACGCCGAGGTGCGGCGACGCACCCAGCTTGGCGAGCAATTCGGACTCGTCGAGAGCGAGGCGAAGCCATTCGAGCAACTTCGCCTGTTGGACCGACACGCCCACGAGTTCGGCGGGCGGAATCGCCGGGATCACCTCGGGGACCGTCGGTGGTCGGCCCTGCCCCCATCCGACGGCGGAGTTGGGTTGAACGCTCACCGGCCCTCCTGATGGTTCGACGGCGGAGACCGTCAGCAGTTCGGTAGTCCATGTAACACCGAAAGTGCGTGAGAGTGCTTGCGTGGCAGCGGTGGAACTGGTTCCCGGTCCCAGGTCGCGGGGGAGCAGTGACACCGTGTCGCCGACGGTCACAATCTTGCCCAGCAGCGCCTGGCGGAGGGTGGTGTCGGAGATCGACCCCGTGGCGAGTACCGACCCGGAGAGTCGAACGGACTTCGCCCCGTAGACGGTCACCGGGGCGATGGCTACCGAACCATCTTCTTTGATTCCGGTGTTGGACAGCGTGACGTCGTCGAGCAAAGCCGTGCCCTGCGGGGTGCCCTCCGGTGCTCGTCCTGCAACCGCTGCGGTCCGACGAGAACCGATGAGTGCCACTGCGTCCCACTCCCGAATATCGAGTGCCGCGAGCACCTCGGGGTGCAGTCGCACCACGCCGCGACGGGCATCGGCTGCCGAAGTGTTCAGGCGGGCGGTCAGGACGAGTTCGGGGGTGCTCACCTGGGGCTCCGCGGCCGCCGAAGGCCCAGGCGGGCGGAGGACCTACGCGCGGTGTTCGGAGCGCGACGAATCGCTCGGCGCTCTGCCCGGCGCTCGGACGGCTTGGCGTCCCACGTGTACGGCCGCGCGGCAACCCAGCGTTGGGAGCGAATGGCGAACGGGATGTGCGCGAGGTAGACCAACACGAGCACCATCAGCAGGATCAACGGATAGGTGATCAGTGCAGCAGCGGTCAGCGCCACCCAGATCAGGAGTGCCGCGGCCATCCGCGGAGGCACCGACACAGTCTTGAGCGCGAGCGTGGGAATCCGGCTCACAGCCAGCGTCGCAGTGAACAGTGTCCATCCGATGACGACGTAGAACGACGCCCACCAGCCGTCACCCCACTCTTCTACTGCCGCAATCGGCACCAGCACGATGAGCGCCCCCGCCGGAGCAGGGACACCGGTGAAGTATTCCGCGGCGTAGGTCGGGGTGTCGTTGTCCAGCAGGGTATTGAAACGTGCGAGCCGCAGAACCATGGCCACTGCGTAGGTCAGTGCGACGATCCAGCCGAAGCTACTGCCGTCGAGCAGTGTCACGTACAACACGAGCGCAGGTGCAACCCCGAACGAGATCGCGTCGGCCAGCGAGTCCAGTTCGGCGCCGATCTTGCTCGTCGCGTCGAGGAGACGCGCGATGCGTCCGTCCAGCGCATCGAGCACTGCTGCCGCCCCGATCATCGCCAAGGCAATGCCGAGCTGATCGCTCAGCGCGAATTTGACTGCGGACAGACCCGCGCAGAGCGCGAGAATGGTCACGACCGACGGCAGAAGTCTGACGGCGGCAGGTGGCCGCGAGCGTCTGGTGATCATCGCCCGGACCCTTACTGGGAAAGCTCGGCGAGCACAGTTTCGGCGCCGACTGCGCGTTGGCCACGCTCGACGAGCAGCTTGGTTCCCAGTGGGAAATAGGTGTCCACGCGCGAGCCGAATCGGATCAAACCGTAGGTGTCACCGATGGTGAGCTTGTCGCCGATCTTGGCGTTGTTGATGATGCGTCTTGCGATGAGTCCGGCGATCTGCACGACGCCGATGTCCTGACCTGCAGGGGTACGGATATGCATGCTGTTTCGCTCGTTGACCTCGCTTGCTTCGGCCAGATCGGCGGACTTGAACTGTCCACTGCGGTGCACGACCTCGAGCACCTCGCCACCGACCGGAACCCGCTGCACGTGCACGTCCAGGACGGACAGGAAGATGCTGACGCGCGGCACCGGATCGCTACCGAGGCTGAGCTCGGAAGGAGGTACTGCTGTATCGACAAGTGTCACCAGCCCATCCGCCGGCGCGACGACGACGCCGGGGCGGTTCGGTGGAACGCGGCTCGGATGCCGGAAGAACGTGGCGCATGCTCCCGCTGCGGTGAGGCCGGCCAGCCGAACCCACTTGTACTTACGGCCGAGAACGGCCACTGCAAGGGGGCCTGCGACGAATGGAAGCCCTGCCGGGTGCAGGGGTGGGACTGTCTCACGGACCAGGTCGACGACGTGTGCGACCCCAGTTCGGGGCGGTTGACCGATCGGGGTTGGACGGCGTGCCACTTCGCTCCTTATGACTGTTGATATACAAAGGCCTCGGCACAGACGACAGCCGGGGCCTCACACAGTACGTGGAAGCCCCGGCAGTCGGTAAGTGTGAGTCGATCAGACCTTGCTGCGGCCCATGACCAACTTGACGAGGAACAAGAGGATCACCGCGCCGAGCAGGCAGGTGATGAAGCTGAAAATGAGTCCGCCGCCGTCGACGTCGACTCCGAATACCTTCAGTAGCCAGCCGCCGAGAAGTCCGCCGATGATTCCGACGACGATATTGAGAATGATGCCCATCGAGGCGTCGGTCTTCATGAGCTTGCTGCCGATCCATCCAGCAAGACCGCCGATGATGATCCAGCCGATTATTCCTAGGCCCAACATTTGGTGCCCCCTCTTGCTCATTAACCGTGGATATTGCTCATGCATTATTCCCAGGCGAAGCAACAACCAAACATGTCAGCCCTTTTCGGTTTCCGCTTTGATGCGCTGGAGGGTCTTGTTCATGCCGTCGACCAATTCGATGTCGAATTGGTCGCTACCGCCGAGCACGTTCTTGACCAGGAACGATGAAATCGCGGTGGTGCCGCTCGGCGCTTCACGCTTTTCTTCGACAGTGGTGCCGGTCCCGTTCGGGGTCAGTGAATACGACCAGATCGTTTTATTGTCCAGGACGCGGAATGCGATCTTCTTGTTCGGTTCGAACTCGATCACCTTCGACCTGGTCGGCCAGACGAGAAGTCCCTTGCGGTTGATGTTGAGTGTGGTGGTGCCGTGTCGAACATCTCCGCCGAAGACCTTCATGAGCTTGCACTGTGGACTCCACTCGCCCATCCGCTTCAGGTCGGAGACTATTTTCCATACCTGCTCAGGGTTGGCGTCGATGTCGATCGTGGCTTCGAGTGTCTTGCTCACATATACCTCCGTGATAATGAGTGCAACCAGGCGTCACACGCAGTTGGGCAGGATCGTATACCGGGGTGTGGGCTTGGTGTTCCGATTGTGCACACGCGAGGCGGGATTTCGTTCCGTGGAGGCGCAACTGGAACACCATGACCATCAATGTCGTGAACGCCGGCGTCGGCGCACCACCCCGGCAATCTGTCGCGCAGTCTTCTCCGGGTTCGCCATAACATCGAATGCCGAAAATCTCAGTACGAGCCAACCGTCGAGGACCAGATCGTTCTGCCGCCGCCGATCCTTGCTGAACACCTCGGGTGCGCTGTGGAATTCGCGGCCGTCCACCTCGACGACAACTCGTGCGCGTTCGTCGACGAAGTCGCACACGTAGTTGCCGACCCAATGATTGGTCGCGAGCCGGAGACCGCACGCGATGAGCGCGCGATCCAGTACACGTTCGGGCTCCGAGACAAATCCCGACGCGGCACTGCGAAGCTGACCGGATGCGCGGGAGTTGCCTCGACGTCGGGGGGTACTTCGGATTTTCGAGGCTATGTCTTGCGCATCGATGTCTGTCGTGAGGCGCTCGTCGACGATTCGAGCGACGGCCTCCGGTGTCATCACGGCGATGCAATCGATCAGTGTTCGTTCGCGGGCGACGACTGGGAGTCGCACGACCTCGGTGGTGTCGGATGCGGGCAGGTCTCGGCGATACATCCTGAGCCAGCAGGGAGTTCGAGCCTTGGATGCCGCGGGCAACGTCGCTTCGATCATCGAATGCTCGTCCATCCACCCGTAGAGCCATGCTGCCGTTCGGTGACTGAGCAGTGCGTTCGGCTGCCACAAGGTGACGGCGTAGCAGCGCGCGATGGTGGTCGGCTGGTCGGCACTGTAGATCCCTGGCAGCACACGTTCGTATCTGCGGGTGATAGTGCTGTTGGGTATGCCCGAGGCGAGGAGTTGGCTACGGGTGGTGATTCCGTGGGGATGCACGGCGGTGAGCATCGCCGACGCCTGGACGCGTTCGATCGATGCGAGCTGGGGCAACAGAAGCCCTGTGGATGGAGGTCAGGATTGTGGACAACCGCGGTTATGGTGTTCCGGGCGCGCTCGAATGAGACGGCATCCCGCCTGGTAGAGGTGCAACTGGAACACCATGCCCATATCGACAGCCGAGTTTTACATTCGTGCGTACCGTGCGAGCACGAAGGCGTACAGCCCGTACAGCGCGATCCCTACGCCCGCCACGATCAGTAACACCTGACCGAACGGCTGTTGGCCGAGAGTTTTCAGTGCGCCGTCCATGCCCGTCGCCTTGCTCGGATCCGAGGTGAAGACCGCAGCTATGACGAGCGCCCCTACACCGATCAGGGCGATGCCCTTGGCGCAGTAACCCACGATCCCGAGGCGCTCGACGGTTTTGCCGGTGTAGCCCTCCAGGTCGTCGAGGAAGTTCTTGGATACGCCCTTGTAGACGTGGTAGCCGCCGACGCCGATGATGACGAGTCCGACGACGACGAGAACGAACTTGCCGAAGCCGTTACCCATCAATTCCGACGTCATGGACGCGTTCTGCTTGCCGCTCGACTTACCGGATCCGCTGGCGAACCCGAAGGTCGTCCATGCGAAGACGATGTAGACGACAGCAAGCGATGCGGCTTTCAATCGGTCCAGCACGCTGCCTGAATCGTCGTCGGACTTCTTACCGACGATGGCTTCGACGACCCGCCACAGAGCCAGTGCTACGAAGGCGACGAAGGCGACCCACAGGGCGATGGATCCGCCGGGCTTGTCGCCGAGCTCGGCGAGCGCACCGGATTGGTCTGCGTTTCCACCTTGCCCGAACGCCAATCTGATGGCGATGTAGCCGATGAGGATATGGAGCAGGCCGCTGACGAAATGGCCGGCGCGTGCGGCCTTCTCGAATACGCCATTGTTCTGTACCGACTCGACGACGTCGGATGCAGATGAATCCCCGGTCTTACTCAACTTATGGCCCCGATCGATTGTTGCTTCCCGTTCGGCTGGACCTTACCCATGGTCGAAGGATCCGAAACGCCTCAGCGCGCCTCACACACAACGGGTAACAAGGGGTGAACACTGGCGATAGTACAAACGAGGAATCAGCCAAATCAGTTCGACGGAGTGATCGATCGTGAACCTTCATTCGATGTTGCGACGTGCCAGCGCGGATGTGCCACTGCTCGAATCTGCCCGGATGAGTGGGCGGCCCCGTAAGTGGCCGAGTGAGCAGTTGGAACGGCTGCTGACGCCAGGGGAAATCGACTTGATAAGACGCGGCCAGATCTGATCTCTGGCCGGAAGTCCTGAGCACCGACTTGCCGAGCGCCCACTTGGCAGACGTGCTGCAGAGAACAAGACCGGACCTACTGATCCACAGGTAGTCGGTAATCTCGGCGTATGACGTTGATTGCCGAGGACCTGTTCCTGCTGCTGGTAGACGATGTCACCGGTAAGCCGATCGTCGACAGCACCAAATTCCCTCGCGTGCTGGCCGGTGCGGTCGTTCTGGAATTGGCTGTCGAGGGTTGCGTTCGCATCACGGCGAAAGGCGAGTCCTTCAAGGCGGGTCGGCTCGCGGTGACGGGCCCGGCGCCGTCCGACCCACTCCTCGCACGTGCGCATGCCTTGATCGGCGCGCGAAACGGTGGGCTGAAGCCGCAGCGGGTGATCGAGAAACTGCAGAGGAACTTGAACAAGGAAGTGGGGTCCCGGCTCGCCCAGCAGGGCTTGGTTCTCGAACGTCACGACAAGATACTCGGGCTCTTCCCTACGGTTACCTGGCCGGCGCGCGAGGTGACTCGCAAGAACTGGGCGCGTCAGGGGATCGGTAGCGCGATCGTCGACGGCACGACACCGGTCCCGGAGATGTCGGTGTTGATTTCGCTGGTGTCGGCGATCGATGCCATAACCAAGGTGTTGCCAGGAGTGGACAAGAAGGCAGCAAAAAAGCGCGCCAAGGAGATTGCCGAGGGCGATTGGGCCAGTTCAGCGGTCCGAAAGGCCGTGGAGGATGTCAATGTCGCGGTCATGGCCGCCGTCATGGTTCCCATCATCGTTTCGTCCGGCTCGTAGCGGACCTCCCGGCCACCGCCTGCTCACACGGACAGCAGGCGTAGAACCAGCGCAGCAATGGCGACAGCGGCGAGGAATGCAGCGGGACCGAAACCGTTGTCCTTCACTCGGAGGTGAGCGATGACCGCGCCCACGAAGTACAAGATCACTCCGACTGCGGCGGCGACCCCGATTGGCCAGACGAACAGTCCGACGATCAGGCCGATCGCGCCAAGAATTTCGATGTAGGCAAGCCAGGGGATCTTGTCGGCAGGCACACCGACGGCTTCCATGATGGGGATGACCTTCGGGTTCTTGGTCAACTTTCCGACCGCCGAGAAGGTCAGCGATACAGCGAGGAAAATCGATACTGCGACCGTCGCAATGAACATCGGCGTCCAATCTGTCGTGTCGCCCGAGTTCTCACCGGGCGTCCGTTGTCGAGAACAAGAATAGGGTCGACGACGGCGGTCGGGGGAGAGTTGTGAGCATGAGTTTCTGTCCCGCGTCCACGCTCGGTGGGTGCGTCTTGGCTGCGCCCTGAGCGAACGTTGAGCAAGTCGGGCCAGCTGATCGACCCTGTCGTGCCTGTCGACCTTGCACTCGCCATGGTCGAGTGCTAGAAATGCTGTTGGCACTCTCGATACGTGAGTGCCAGGTCGGGACATGGTGAGGCTGGGGATCAAGGACACCCCTGGTCGTCCGTCGCGGGCACCCAACTCGGCCAGAAATGTGTCACCCCCAATCCGGAGGATCACTTCGTAATGGCCAAGATCATCGCGTTCGACGAAGAGGCACGCCGTGGCCTCGAGCGAGGCCTCAACGCCCTCGCTGACACAGTAAAGGTGACGTTGGGACCCAAGGGTC
>JBBPZN010000090.1:0-12955 GCA_038198705.1 Mycobacteriales bacterium | reverse complement strand
TCCCGGTGTTCCGACAACTGCCTTGGTCTGGCTAGAGACTGCCAAGATGCGTCCTTCCAGCACCTCACGCGGGCCGCTCGTGCAGTGCGACCGCCGCTGTATCTGCTTGCTTAATGTGGGGCGAATTCGCTGGTCACAACCCGAACGAATCCCCATCACAACACCGACGAAGTAATCACTTCGCGGCACAGCAATCGAGAGGTGGACAGGAGGCACCCAGCGCAACGTCCAAAGGTACCCCATACGTGCGCACAGCGCAACAGGGGCATCAAAAGTAGCACCCGGGATTCGAACCTACGAGGCCTCGAGAACGGCGTGTCGTAGATCGTGCGTCCGACCGAACGCTCCGGTCGTTCACCGCGAGGGTGCTTACGACGACAAGACTGGACCCTGCGCGCTCGCGCGTCAAGAGGGCCGGGCGGCAAGTCCACATTTCATGCGCTTTCCATGCGCTTCGTACTCCGGTGTCGCCCCACCCAGGCCCCCGCCCACACCCCACCATCGCTTCGATGGGCCATTCATACGATCAGATGATTCGGGTGCGCCATTCAAGCGATTTGGCCGCGACGTGTCGAGCGGGCAGTAGCCACCCGACCACGCCCACCCGACCGCGCCCACCCGACCACGCCCACCCGTCACCACCGCTACCGGCTCGTTCTACTTCTTCTCGCGCCAGCGGGTCGCCTCTGCCAGCTCGAAACCGTAGCGGTCGGCCAGCTCTCCGAGCCGTTCGACATTCGCACTGTCGAGAGCGGTACCGAGGCTACGAAGTTCGAATTGCCGAGACAGCGACAACAACATCGTCTCGGCGAAGCATGCGTAGGTCAGGCCGGGTGCGAGTCCGAAAGTAAGACCGAAGTCCGAACCCTCGGGCAGACGCACTATCCCACCGTCGAACACGGTCACGTCAGGGCGGACGAGGCCGACGTCGTAAGGAATGTTCGGCGGTTGAGCGACGTCACACACAATCGCATTCGGAGCCAGGTCTGCTGCTTCGATCAACGCGTGTGGGGCCGACGTCGCCGCAATAACGATATGTGCGCGCGCAACGCCCGCTGTCGGGTCGTCGAAGAATGCCAGATGCCCCGATCCGATCAAGTCGTCGACCGAGCCCCCTGCTTGCTCTGCCGCAATTGCCAGCGCACCTCTCCCCCCACGCGCGGCAGCTGCGATTTCGATTGCTGCATCCCATAGTTTCGGGGCAATCTGTCCTCGTTCACCGGGACGGCCCACCAAAGTGACGGTGCCGACGTCGGGCGCCAGTGCTCGCGCAATCGTCCGACCGATCGCACCCGCGGCACCGAGGATGGTCACACGAAGATCCGCAAGGTCGAGCCCACGCTCAGCGCACACACGTCGCACCGCTCGGATACTGGCTGCCGCAGTGAACGAATTTCCCGTCGTCACGACGCCCGACATCTCACCGAGCGCCAGACCGTTCGCGGTGACCACTGAGGAGTACCCACCCAGACCCACAACTTCTGCACCCGACTCGAACGCCAACTCCACCGCCGCCGACACCGACGCCACCGCTACCGCGGGCGGCAGCTTCAGCAGTGCCGCCGAGGTATACGGCAAGCCGATCAGGTAACCGTGCGCTGCAGCCCCTGATGTCGGAACGACTCGGCCACTGCCGATGACGAAGGGAGACGGATTCAATTCCGATGTTGCCGAGGCGAATCGATTCAACAGTTCCGCTCGCTCCGCATGTGTGAATTCGACAAGAGTCGGGTCGAACGCACCGAACACCTCCAAGTTCAGGGGGTGCGCAATGAAGCCGAACCGGTGGTCGCTCTCCTGTGCCGGTAGGTGCGGGATCCGCCGGGCTCCAGTCGGATATACCGTCGGCTCCGCTTTGGCCGGCCGTCCGACGAGGTGGCCGATCAAGCCGCCCAGATCACCTTCTGCTACGAAGGAGAGGGCACGATCCAAAGCCGCCACGAACTGACGGCATTCGGAGTCGGAGACCGTCAGCGGTGGCTCGACACGAAGCACCCGCGCACCGAACAGCGTCGGTGCGATGCGTATCCCTTCGACCCGTGACAGATAGGAGGAGATCATCACCGCAAGGTTCTGCTGATGCGCGATGGAGCCGAGGAGCGACTGCACACCCACGAAATTGATGTCTTCCGTCAGCTCGACACCGAGGAGAAGTCCACGTCCACGAACGTCGGTGACGACCGACGGGTACTTCGATGCGACCCGCTTCAGTTCACGCTTCAGTTCCTCACCACAGTCATGGACTCTTCGGACCAATGCCTGACTGTCGGCGATCAGCTCGTCCACTACCGCGACTCCGACGCGAGCGGTCAATGCATTTCCAGCGAACGTCGAAGTGTGTCGGAGAGAGAAGCTTTCACCAACCAACTCCGGCTTGCACAGCACTGCACCACTGGGGAGAACACCGCCGCCCAGCGCCTTGGCAAGCGTCAGGATGTCCGGGATTACCGATTCGTGCTCGCACGCGAACAGCCTTCCAGTTCGGCCCAGCCCGGTCTGCACTTCGTCGACGGCCATGAGAACTCCGTGCGCAGTGCAGATTTCACGAACACGGCGCAGGTATCCGTCAGGTGGTGTGATCACCCCGCCCTCCCCCTGAATAGGCTCGACCACGAATACCGCGTACTGATCGGGATTCTCGGTGAGCGCTGCGCTCAGCGCGTCACTGTCACCGAACGCGATAGTGGCAAACCCGGGGGCCGGAGCCCCGAAGCCCGCCTGATACTTGGTATTTCCCGTGGCCGACAGCGCGCCCAGCGTCTTTCCGTGAAAACTGTTGTGTGTGCTGAGAACTCCCAGTCGCCCCGTCGCTGATCTTGCGATCTTGATGGCGACCTCCACCGCCTCGGCACCACTGTTGACAAACGTGACACGCCCCAAGCCTGCAGGCGCGACAGCGACCAAACTCGACGCAAGATCCCCCGCCGCAGAGAGCACCGCTGGTTGTACGAAGACGGCCTCACCACTGTTGCGCACGGCGTCCATCGCCTGCCACACACGTCGAGGATTGTGCCCGAAAGGCAAGGCCCCGTATGCGCCCGCGAAATCGAGACAGCTCCGACCTTCGGCGTCGAACAAGACTGTGCCGTCGCCCCGGACATACTCAGTATCCAGGTCGACGGCGCTCAACAGCCGCATCAGCTCGGGGTTCACCCGCTCCGAAAATCCGATCCTCCCAGTGGATTGCGTTGAAACTGGTGCAATTGTCGTGTCGGTCATGAATGCTCCGTCATCTCGCGAAACCCGCCCCTGGCCGCCCGCGCACCCCGGCGGCGACCTCGAGCAACCAGAGCTCGCCCCACTGCAGGACGCAATCGCGATGTTAACCGCAGATCGCACCGGCCTTCTGCGCGTATCCGATCACAAGCACGGATCGGTCACGATCCTACGAAGGCACTACTTGTCCGACAACGCCGACAACAGCCACTTCCCGTCGACCTTCTCGAGGTTGATGGTGATCGGTCCTTCGGCATTGCCCTGTGCGACCCCGGCCTGCGTCGCACTGACATTCAGGTTCGCCACCAGTTCGGCTTTGCCGTCCTCGAGGATCGCGACACCGATGTCGGTCAAGCTTGCCTCTGTCGCCGTCTGGGTCTGCTGAACCGCAGACTTGGTCGTCTCGGCTGCCTTGTCGAAATCGGACAGCATCTGCGGATTCAGGTACGACCGCGCTCTGTCGAAATCCTCGTCGATGGTCGTGTCCTTGTACGAGTACAACGTTACGACGGCATCGGTAGCAGCACGAGTGGCCTCGGATGTTGCGCCCTGATCTACCCATGCCTGGTTGTCGATCGTCGCGCCGGGCCGAAACGCCGCAACCACTGCACAGGCCGCCAGGACGACGGCGACAGCGCCAACAGCAACGACCGGTTTCCAGTTCGTTCGATTCGAAGCGGTGACAGCGTCGGCTTTCGGAGCATCGACGGGCTCTGCCGTGTCTGCTTTTTCAGACTTCGCAGTGGACACCTTCGGCGTCGCAGGGGACGTCGTGTCAGCCGATGCTGTACCGCCGGAGGGACTGACTCCGGACGTAGTCGCCGCTGTTGATGCTTCTGGGGTTGCAGAATCCTGCAGCTGTGCAGGTTCTTCGCTCGGAACTCGGTTCGATCCGGCGACCTTCTTGCGAGCCTTGCTGGTGGTGTTGGGGGGAACTATTTTCCGGCGCTGAGGAGGCACTGCGGACAACTCCTTGTGAGATACGTTCTTCGACCGACGCAGACGTGGTTCGACGAAACATCGGGCTGAACTTACTGTCCACCGGTCGCGTCGGGTACTGGTGCGGGACCTTCGACTGTGGACGGTGCGGCACCTGGATCCGTAGGCGCGGCGTTGGGGCCCGCCGGCGCAGCGTTCGGATCGACCGGCACGGCGTTCGGATCGACAGCACCGTTGTCGAGGGCGATTCCGGTCCCTACGGGGTCGACCTTGCTGGCCTTCCACGTACCGTCGACGTCTTCCATGAACAGACGCAAGGTCAGCTTGCTTTTGACTGCGGGGCGATCCGGCCAGGTCGTGGTCGTGGCAATGACCACGAGCGCCGTTGCGGTTCCCTCATCGGCACTGAGTTCGGTGAGGGTGCCGTGCAGCAGTTCGGCTGACCCCTTGGCGCCCGAGTTGCGCACTTCGTCGGAAATGGTCGACTGAGTGGAAGTCAGGTCGTTCAACATCGAGTCACCGGTGATAGAGGACTTCATGTCCTCGAACGACTGGTCGATATCGGATGCATCGACGGTGTTGAGATTGATCGCCACCTGCTGCGCGCCGGTCAATGCTGAATCACGGGTGTCGGCGATGGGCTTGTCGACGAAGAGGGCTCGCCCCCAGCCTATTCCGAACCACACCGCAGCAATGAGAGCCGCGACGGCAACGAGGGATACGCCGATCAGGACCGGCCTTGCTTTGTTCTTCGACCCAGGAGACAACGGTGTGGCCTCCTGAGCGTCGGTGTTTGACGTCACACTCACAACCCTACTACGCAGTAACTTCGTTACCTGTCTTCTATCGTTCCATCGGTAGGAACGCAGCCACCGGCCACGGTACCGACGCTTACTTCGGCGACGCTCCTACCAGGGGCGCTAGCTGAGTGGCGATCGGATTCAGGTTGAGCTTGTCCGGATCGACCTTCGGCTTCAGATCCCACGGTTGGGGGGTCGCCGGGTCTGCGAAAACGATGCGATTCGAGCTACGCACACCGGTGATACTGCCCTGTGGTGTTGCACAATTCGCCTGCAAGTTCAGGGGATAGTCTTCCTGGGTCAAATCGAAGTTGGGGTTCTTCGCCTTCTCCTCGTCCAGGATTGCCTGCGAAGCCTCGTACCCGACGGTGCAGGGTGGTGGATTGTTCGTCTCCAGCAACAACCCCTGGTGAACGGTGCCGTCCCCTGGCGTGATCGTGCTCGCGCCCGCGGCCAAGGCAGGCAGAAAGATCAACAAGGGTCTCAGTGCCAACGCACGCGGTGCGGCAAGTGAGGTCACCGAGTTGATGTTCGTCAGATCGGTCGTCAATGCAGGGCCACCTTCGGCGATCAAGGCACCCACCTGATCGCTTGCCGCTGTCCCGGTATTGATGAGGCGCCTGATATCCGGGTCGCTGCTTCGGAGCTGGGCAGTCACGTTGTTCAAATCGTTGCTGAATTGCCGAATCGACGAGGACTGTTCGGACTGCGTGTCCAAAACTGTTCGGGTGTCACGAACGAGCGCGAGCGTCTGAGGTAACGCCTCGTTTCCTGTCTCCGTCAATGTTCCGAGCGAATCGATCAGTAGCTGCAGGTCGTCACCCTTGCCGTTGAAAGCTGTGCCGAGTTCCCTCACTACGGTCGTCAGGTTCTTCGTCGGAACCGAACTCACCAGCCGGTCGGTGCTCGCGAGCACCTCCTCCACCGGAACAGGAGTCGCGGTGTTCGCCTCGGTGATGATCGAACCGTCTTCCAGATATGGCCCCTCGTCGCTGGTCGGCTGCAGATCGACATACTGCTCTCCGATAGCGGATCTGTTGGCCACTACTGCTTTTGCCGAAGACGGAATGCTCGGTCCGCCATCGTTCAACAGCAACTCCACGTTGATGCCGTCCGAGGTCAGCGACAAAGTGCCGACAGTTCCCACTGGTACACCGCGGTAGGTCACTTCGGCGTTCTTGAAGATGCCCCCGGAGTCCGCGAACTGCGCGTTGACGCTGTACTGCCCGAAACCGAGCAGGTTGTCGAGACGAACGTACTTTCCGCCGACGTAAATAACGCCGAACACGGCGACGAGGACGAACGCGATGAGCTGAAATTTGACCAGCCTCGACCTCACTGTCCACCTCCGAATTGCTCGATCAGATCATTGAGCGGACCGAACGGGGTCGGTTCCGCACCACCGTTCACAACTGCCGACACCGGCTCGGTGCCTGGCGCCACCGGCACCCCGGGCGCCGGCGTAGTGGCAGGAGTGATCGGCGGCAACGGCAGCAACGAGACGGTCGGCCAGCCTGGACGTGGCCCATTACCGTTGTAGTACGGGTTCGTCGGGTCGACCAACGGCAATGTGTCACCGAACTTCGGCGGGATGTACACCGGATCACCCTCTCCGACACCGAGGTTACGCAGAGTGGTCCCGATCGACAGATCGAGAGAGAGGAACAGATTAGCCGAGTTCCCCTGAGTCACCTCTTCGATCCCGTCGGGGAACGGAAGCGTCGGGACCAGAGGCGCCGAGGTGACGATGTCGTCGGCCGCCCCCGCGAGCGCTTGCAACGTCGGCCGAAGCGCGCGCAGATCGGCGATGAGATCGTCCTTCGACTGCTCGATGACATCGGTACCGACAGCGCCGAGACGATCCAACTGAGACAACATCTGGGTGAGCTGCGGACGCTGCTGCTCCAACGTCTCGGTAGCGATCGGAAGGTCCTGCAACACCCTGTCGATCTTCTCCGTCTGACCACTGACCTCGGTCGTCAGCACATCGAGTCCGTCCAACGCCCTGGTGATGTCGTTGCGTTGCTCATCCAACCCACCGATCAGCGTGTTCGCCTGCTCGAGCAAACTTCGGGTCGTCCCCTCTCTACCGGAGAAAGCGGCGTTGAGCTCCTTGACGATCGGCGCGAGCTGACCGACACCACCGCCGTTGAGCAGCAACGACAATGCGCCGAACACCTGCTCGATATTGACGGTCGCGGAAGTACGGTCCAGGGGAATCGTGTCACCGTCGGACAGCTTCTGCGGATCCGCATCACCCTCGGGCACCGTCAGCTGAATGAACTTCTCACCGAGGATCGACGTCTGGTCCACGGCGGCAAAGGCATTGGCAGGTAGATCCACCGAGTTGTTGACGACGACACCTACGTTAGCCGTCCATTCCCCGTCCGCGACTGTGATCGAGTCGACGCGACCGACCTCGACGCCGTCGACCTTGACTGTCGACTGTGGAACCAAATCGAGAACGTCGTCGAACTGAATGGTCAGGTGCATCGGATCACTGCCGGTGTCCGCGCCGCCCGGTAGCGGAATCGAGTAGACACCCTGCGAGCACGCGGTAGCCGACAATGCGACGACCGCGGCCCCGACGATGGCGACGAGTGGGCGCCTACCCATGTTCGATGTGCTCACTGTCCCCCTCCAAGCGACTGCTCGATCCCGGGCAATGGGGTGCCACTGCTGAACCGCGGTGAGACAGTCCCGGGCACGGTTCCCGGAACCGCATTCCTTTGTTCCTTTTCACCACTGAGCAATCCGAACGGAAGAATCAAATCCGGATTGTCGAGAACTGGTCCCTGGATCAGCTTGGTGAATTCACCACAACGGTCGATGATCGGCTGAATCTGGGCGCCCAGTTGTTCGAATCGCGGGTCGCCCGGCACGAGCTTGCCGAGGTCGATCAGCTTGCATACCGTTCCCAGCGGATCTTGAGTTTCGCCTTGCAAGTTGGCACGGGATGCGAGAGTGCCAGACTCTGCGTCGTACGAGTTGACCAGATTACTGATCGCAAGCGGCAGAATCGTCAGTGTTTCGACCAGCGAGTCCTTGTGATCCGAGAGCGTCTGCGTCGGCTGCACCAATCCGTTGGCCGCTGTGACGAGCTGTTCACGGTTGTCTGCGACGAACACAGCGACGTCACCGAGGGAGATCGACAGTTGGTTCAACGCAGCGCCGAGGTCATCGCGCTCTCCGTTCAGGAAGCCGGTCAAGTCTGCGAGCTGATTGTTGAACTCCCGAACCTGCTGATCGTTGGCAGCGAGCGCTGACACGAAGGTCTGCAGGTTCTTCACCGTGTCGAACAAGTCACCGCGTGAGTCGCTGAGAGTTCGCGAGGCCTCGGACAGCTGAGTGATCGTGTCCCCCAATGCCTCTCCGTTGCCGTCGAGGTTGGCTGCGCCGGTGTTGACCAGATCGGTGAGAGCGCCGTTCTTGTTCGCCCCGTCCGGCCCTAGAGCAGTGGAGAGCTCCTCGATGCTGGCGTAGAGCTGATCGACCTCGACCGGGGTTGCGGTGCGCTCACGCGGAATCACCGCGCCGTCGGCCATCGTGTCGCCACCGGTATATGCGGGGGCTAGCTGAACGTATCGGTCGGACACCAAAGATGGTGTGATCTGAGCGGCCTTGGCATCCGCGGGAATGTCGACACCACGCTGGACGCGCATCTTCACCTCGACTTGGTCACCCTGTGGCACCACCGAGGTTACTTTCCCTACCTCTACCCCCAGCACCCGCACGTCGGAACCGGAATAGATTCCGACCGACTTGTCGAAGTAGGCGGTGATGTTCGTCGAACCAGCGCGGGTGAGCAGCCACCAGCCGCCGACTGCGACGACCAGGGCGACGATGACGACGCCGATGATGATGGCCACACGGCCCCCGCGTGCCTTCTTCACGGATTCTCCGGTGTGACTCATCAATTGCCCCCCAGGTCTTGCGCAGGCTGACGGTAGCCCGGGATCAGCGGCAGGCCAGGAGGCGTGAGGTTGGCCAACGTGATGTCGAGCCAGCGTCCGTTACCGACGACGTTGGCGTAGAGCCGCACGAAGGGTGCGTAGAGCTCCAGTCCACGGGAGAGCGCGTCGTTGTTTTCATTGAGAATGTCGATGACTCCGTTCAACTGCTGAAGCATCGGGTTGATCTGCTCTTCGTTGTCGCGAACCAGACCTGTGAGCTGCGTCGACAGGCGCTGTACGCCGGTCAGGAGCTGCGAGATCGACTGCTGCCGGTTGTTGAGTTCGGCCAACAATGGGCCGGCATCGGTGATGAGTCGGTTGAACTCTTCGTTTCGGTCCGCAAGAACCTTCGACGTCTTGCCCGTCGCCTCGAAGAGCTTTTTCAGATCCGTGTCACGGCTGGCGATGGTTTCCGACAACCGACTCACCCCGTCCAGCGACGCCCGGACGTCGGCCGGGGTTTCGGAGAACGCTTGCGACAGCGCCTCGAAACTCGATGCCAGCTGCGGGGTGTCGATGTCGGTGATGGTCGATGCCGCGTCGGAGAACGCGTCGATGACGTCGTACGGGGACGTGGTGCGCTCCAACGGGATCGGGTCCTTGGGTTTGAGCACCGCGTCGCCGCGGGGATCGATGGCAAGGTACTTCTGACCCAGCACGGTCTTGATCTGGATGGATGCGGACGAGTTGTTGCCGACCCATGCGTCCTGGACTCGGAAGTCGACGACGACGCGGTCACCCGCGAGTTCCACGGAGTCGACCTTGCCTACCTTGACCCCGGCGATACGAACTTCGTTGCCGGGCTTCAGGCCTGCAGCTTCGGAGAACTCGGCGCTGAACGTCGAGCCGGCCCCGAGAATGGGAAGCTTGTCGAGAAAGAAGACCGAAATTGTCGCAAGCAGCACGATCGAAATGCCGAGCGCGCCTAGTACCAGCGGGCTGCGCTTTGTCATCCTTGGATCCCCCCAGCTTTGCAACGCGAAGCCGAGTTCGTGTACAGCGGCTGATTCACGGTCGGAAGTCCTGTCGGCAGATTCAGGTTGGGTGAAGAACCCGGCCCAGCCTTGATGTCTAGACCGCACAGGTAGAAGGTGAACCACGATCCCTGCTGTGCGGTACGAACCAACTTGTCGAGCTTCTTCGGCAACGTCTGGATTACCTTCGTCAGGTCACCTTCTCGGTTGTTCAACGTCGTCGCCAACGTGTTGAGCGCCGCGATCGAACCCTGAATCGCCGGACGTGTCGGTTCGAGCAAATCAGCCGTCGCATCGGTCAGGCCGGCGAGCGAGGTGACGGCCGAACCGACAACCTCACGATCAGCAGAAAGTCCCGACACCAGTTGCTGGGTATTGACGATCAACGAATCGAGTTCCTTGTCATGCTGATTGACCGTTTGCAGCACCGTATTGAGATTGGTGATCACGGCGCCGATCACTTGGTCCTTGTCTGCAACGGTGTTCGTGAGGCTCGCGGTGCTGCGTACCAACTCCGAAATCGGTCCCGACTCACCCTGGAACACCTGGATGATCTGGTACGACAGCTTGTTCACGTCGTCGGCGTTGAGTGTGGTGAACAACGGTCGGAACCCGTCGAACAGCGTCGTCAGATTCACAGCGGGCTTCGTCTGCTCCAGCGGAATCGTCTCGCCCGGGTTGATCTTGCGACCCTGTTCACCCGCACCCTGCTCGAGCGCGATGTAGCGCTGGCCTACAAGGTTCCGGTACCGGAGATTCGCAATTACGGTGGCCGGCAGCCAGTCTCGACCCGACACCGAGAACTCGACTTCGGCCTCGCGCTCGTTGACGATCTTTATGTCTTTGACGTCACCGACGCGGACGCCTGCGATGCGGACCTCGTCGCCCTTGTTCAGCGATGCCACATCGCTGAACACAGCGCTGTACGTCTCGCCACCGCCACCACTGATGTTGGCAATCGAGAACGCGAGCGTCGCGGTGGCCAATATCGTCACCACTGCGAACACGATCAACTTGACGAGTGGAGCAAGAAGTCCTCTCATTTGATCGTCACCTCCGCTCCCCTCAGTGCCGGTGCTCCCAAAGATGTCGTCCACGAGGGAATCTCGTCCGGCTTCACTCCCCCTGCCTCGCCGTAGATCACGGCCAGGGTGTCGCGCTCGAAGTCCGACCCCTCGTAGCTTGCCGGAGCAACATCACCGGTCGCTGCACTGGGCACTGCCGAGTACTGAGGGGATGGTAGCTCTGGAACATCCTGCGGTCCTGGGTTTCTCGACGGAACCTGGTAGGAGCCGTCATTCGCCGAACCACCCGGGTACTGGGGAAAGAACTCTCCCGCCGCAGTGTCCGCCGGTGTGTAGCAGCGCGGGCCTCGATCGTCGAACAGGCGCGGCTCATCCTGATTGGGCAGATACCGCCCCTTGGGATTGACGAAGGACGCCGAGACGTTGATGCCTCGATATTCGTCACCGACGCCGATGACCTCCTGCGCGCGCGCCACGATGGGAACGAACTGCGCGAATGTGCATCCGAACGACGGCGAATACTCTGCCAGCAATCCCAGTGCCTCCCGCGAATCGGCAGCGATGGCGATCAGATTCGACGAGTTGGCCTGGAGGAAATCGGCTGTACTCGAACCGGTCGACGTCAACGAGGAAATCAACGTATCCACCGCAGGACGCTGTTCTACCAACGTATTTCCGGTGACGCTGAGATTGTCGAGAGCATCGATCAGCTGCGGAGCCGCATCGGAATAGGTCTCGGAGAAGTCGGCAAGGCCACGCAGACCCTGCTGAATGTTCGGGAGTTCGGTGTTCAGGCCTTTGAAGATATTTTCCAGCCGGTCGATCGTGAATCCGAGCTGTTCACCACGTCCGCTCAGCCCCTGCGCCAGCGCGCCGAGCGTATTCGCCAGGTCCTGCGGCGGAATCGCTTCGAGCAGCGGAAGCAGATTGTCGAGCAATTGACCGACCTCGATCGCATTGCCGCTGGTGTCCTGTTTCAACACAGTGCCGTTGGTAATCGGCGACGCTGTCTCACCCGGTGGGACTATCAGCGATACGTACCGCTCACCGAACAACGTCTTCGGAAGCAGCCGAGCCGTGGTGTTCGACGGGATCAGCTCCGCCTTGTCCGGATCGATCGCCAGATGTGCGGTGACGACTCCAGCTTCGGTGGACGCCGAACGCACCTCACCGACGATGAGGCCACGAACCTTGACATCAGCGTTGGAGGGCAAGGCATTGCCGACCGAATCGGTCACGAGATCGATACTGACGACCTTCTTGAACGTCTTGTTGTACGAGGTGACCGACCATCCGACGAACAGGATGAGAATCAAGAAGAATGCAAGCCCGAGCAGTAGTCGCCTCAATCGCGATGGCGAGTCGATCATCCGGCAACCCTCACTGTGGTGGTGGTTCCCCAGATAGCGAGACTGAGGAAGAAGTCCAGAACAGCAATCGTCACGATGGCAGTTCGAACAGCGCGTCCCACGGCGACACCCACGCCTGCCGGACCACCCGAAGCATGGAATCCGTAGTAGCAGTGGATCATGATCAACACGAAGGCGAAGATCAACACCTTCAGGAACGAATACAGAACGTCTTCCGGCGGTAGGAAGAGATTGAAGTAATGGTCGTACGATCCGCCGGACTGACCGTTGAAGATCGTGCTGATCCCCCGCGAAGCTATATACGACGCCAGCAGACCCACGATGTACAACGGGATGACGGCGACGAAACCGGCGATCATGCGGGTCGTGACCAAGAACGGCACGCTGGGGACCGCCATGACCTCCAGCGCGTCGATCTCCTCCGAGATACGCATCGCCCCGAGTTGCGCTGTGAAGCCCGCCCCTACCGTCGCGGACAGTGCGAGACCGGCGACGATGGGGGCGATTTCGCGGGTATTGACGTATGCGGACAAGAAGCCGGTGAGGACGGAACTGCCGAGCTGCTCCAGTGCGGCATAACCCTGCAGTCCGACGACGACGCCCGTTGCGCCGGACAGCATCACGATGACACCGATAGTGCCACCGATGACGGCGAGCGCACCACTACCGAAGGTGACC
>JBBPZN010000089.1:0-11712 GCA_038198705.1 Mycobacteriales bacterium | reverse complement strand
GTTCCGGAGGTATTGGACTGCTGGTTCGAGTCCGGTTCGATGCCGTATGCCCAGGTGCACTTTCCGTTCGAGAACGAGGAGTGGTTCGCCACTCACAACCCCGGTGATTTCATCGTCGAGTACAACGGTCAGACACGCGGATGGTTTTATACGCTGCATGTGTTGGCGACGGCTCTGTTCGATAGGCCTGCCTTCAAAACTGTTGCAGCACATGGGATCGTGCTTGGCGACGACGGCTTGAAGATGAGCAAGTCGAAAGGGAACTATCCGGATGTGAAGGAAGTGTTCGACAGGGACGGTTCCGATGCCATGCGTTGGTTCCTGATGTCTTCGCCCATCCTTCGAGGCGGAAATCTCGTCGTGACCGAGCAGGGCATTCGCGAGGGTGTTCGTCAGGCCCTACTGCCGATCTGGAACGCGTGGAGCTTTTTGCAGTTGTACGCAGACAAGCCGGGCACGTGGCGTACCGATTCGCCGCATGTTCTCGATCGGTACGTGCTTGCGAAGCTGGCTGCGACGCGTGATGCGATCACCGAAGCGCTGGAAGGAAACGACATCGCAGGTGCGTGCGACGAACTCCGCGTGTTCTGTGATGCTTTGACCAATTGGTATGTGCGACGCTCGCGTTCGAGGTTTTGGAGTGAGAATGTCGATGCGATCGACACGCTCCACACGGTATTGGAAGTTCTGACGCGGATCGCGGCTCCGCTTCTGCCGTTGATCAGTGAAGTCGTGTGGCGTGGTCTTACCGGCGGGCGCTCGGTGCATCTGATGGACTGGCCTGATGCCGGTGAGCTGCCGTCGGATCCCGAACTCGTCGATTCCATGGATGAGGTTCGAACCATCTGCTCCACCGTGCTCGGTCTACGCAAGGCGCAGAATCTTCGAGTGCGCTTGCCGCTGCCCGAGGTCACCGTCGCTGCCGAGAACGCGGAGCGGTTGCGTCCATACGCCGACATCATCGCGGACGAGGTCAATGTCAAGAAGGTGGATTTGACCGAAGATGTCGCCGTGCACGGCAAGTTCGAACTTGTCGTCAACGCCCGCGCGGCAGGTCCCCGCATCGGTAAGGACGTTCAGAAGGTCATCAAGGCCGTCAAGGCTGGGGAATGGTCCGAGGATGCGAACGGTGTTGTCAGCGCTGCTGGGATCGAGCTGCTGCCCTCCGAATACACGCGCAAATTGGTTGCTGCCGAACCGGATTCGACGGCGGCGTTGCCCGGAAATGCAGGACTCGTCGTGCTCGACTCGAATGTCACAGCCGAACTCGAAGCCGAGGGTTGGGCGAAGGATCGTATCCGCGAGTTCCAGGATGCACGTCGTAACCTCGGGCTGGAGGTGTCGGATCGGATCGATATCGTCGTCGAGGTACCGGCTGATCGACGGGACTGGCTCGACACCCACCGGGAACTCATCAAGGGTGAGGTCCTTGCGCTTACCTTGGTAAATGGGGATCCGGGCCCGGACGCGATCGAGCTGGGCGAGGGAGTGCGCGCGTTGGTCAGCCGAGCGCGATGACGGCAGCCGCATCGATGGAAGACGTCGTCCGCGAAATTCTCTCTTCGGCTCGCGGTGGCGTCGTCCCGATCATGGTCGTCGGCGAAGCGGTGCTTCGGGCTCCGGCTGCGCCGTTGGTCGATCAACTCGAGGTCCGGACACTCGAGCGCCTTGTCGAGGTCATGCGGGCGACGATGCACGATGCGCCGGGGGTGGGGTTGGCTGCTCCGCAGATCGGTATTCCGCTGCGGATAGCGGTGATCGAGGACATGTACGAGGTGGACCCGGAGATGGCGGAGGCGCGCGAGCGCACCCCGCTGCCGTTTCGGGTTCTCGTCAATCCCACCTACACCGCTATCGGGGATGCTCGACGCTCGTTCTTCGAGGGGTGTCTGTCGATCCCCGGGTATCAGGCAGTCGTTTCGCGTCCTGCGGCCGTTCGGCTCGAATGTGTCGATTCGAACGGCAAGGAGATTGACGAGATCTTTCGCGGGTGGCCGGCGCGGATCGTGGCGCATGAAACCGATCACCTCGACGGCACGCTGTATATCGACAAGGCCGTCACCAGATCCCTGGCAGCGAACGAGGTCTACGGCGAACTGTGGCGCGATCCGTCACCAGAGCGGGCGGCAGCGTCGTTGGGCTTCGAGCTCAGCCAAGAGTGAGAGACCGGCCGGGGGAGACAACGGTGGAGTGTCGTGATCCGCGCGAGGTTCATCGCTCATGACGGATTCTCGCAGCGCGCGGTGGGTCCTGCATCTCGACATGGATGCGTTCTTTGCATCCGTCGAGCAGCTGACCCGTCCCACGTTGCGGGGTAGGCCGGTACTGGTGGGTGGGGCCGGTGGACGCGGGGTCGTTGCCGGATGCAGCTATGAGGCACGAGTTTTCGGCGCTCGCTCGGCCATGCCCATGCATCAGGCACGACGGCTCGTCGGGGGAGGTGCCGTCGTGTTGCCGCCTCGTGGTTCCTTGTATCAGGCGCTCAGTCGCCGAGTGTTCGACGCTCTGCGTACTCCCATGCCGATCTTGGAACAGTTGTCGATGGACGAAGCGTTCGGGGAGCCATCCGAGCTTGCGGGCGCGACGTCGTCAGAGGTACTCGACTTCTGCGAGTCACTGAGGACTCTGGTGCGCGAGGAAACCGGCTTGGTGGCGTCGATCGGCGCGGGTACCGGAAAGCAGATTGCGAAAATTGCATCCGGGCTGGCCAAGCCGGATGGTGTCAAGGTCGTTACTCCGCACGAGCAGACGGAGTTGATGGCGGCATTGCCTGTGCGCAAGCTGTGGGGGATAGGTCCGGTGGCGGAGGAGAAGCTTCGCAGGCTCGGGATCGACACGATCGGCACCTTCGTCTCCACTTCGGAATCGGAGGTTGCCTCGATTCTCGGGGCGACGGTCGGACCGAGCCTGCACAGACTTGCGCGGGGAATCGACGATCGCGCGGTGGCCGAGCGAGCCGAAGCGAAGCAGGTCAGCGCCGAAACTACGTTCGCACATGATCTGGTGACGCTGGCACAACTGCGCGCCGCGGTGGAATCGAGTGGCGAGGCCGCCCACCGCAGGTTGTGCAAGGACGGCCGAGGCGCTCGAACTGTGGTTCTGAAATTACGTAAAGCAGACATGAGTATCCTCACGCGCTCGGTGACCCTTCCATACGCAACCGTCGACAAGCAGACCATTGTCGCCGCGGCCCAGCGCCTGGTGCTCGACCCGGTGGAACTTGGCCCTATTCGCTTGGTGGGAGTGGGTTTGGCCGGGTTGTCGACCGTGCAGCAGGGCTCGCTCTTTCCCGAGCTGGACTACCACGCAGACGATGTTCGCGACGATCCGACGACCGCACCGGATCCAACGCCTATCTCGACGGAACCGAGCCCGAGGTGGCACCCCGGGATGGATGTAAGGCATCCTGAGTACGGACACGGATGGATACAGGGGGCAGGCCATTCCGTGGTGACGGTTCGTTTCGAGACCCGATCTTCCGGACCGGGTAGGGCTCGTACTTTTGCGGAGGGCGAAGAGATGCTCCTCGTAGCGGATGCGCTCGACAGTCTCCAGTGATGCATATTCCTACCGGTCGGTACCCGAATCTGGCCGTGCGAGATTTCGGATGGCATAGTGGGGCACCCGAGACGAACTATGACAAGTTGACCCCGCAGTGATCGACAGTGATCGCTGGCGATCAGAGTGAAAAGGACAAGCACTTGAAGCTTCGTAACACCCGCAAGGCCATGGTTGCAGGCATCGCGATCGCCGCAGCGTTCACAATGACCGCGTGCGGATCGGACGACGGCGGCGACGCCGCAGCCACCACCACTGCCAAGGCATCTTCCGTTTCAGCCGCACCCGACGCATCTTCTGCTTCAGCCGCACCCGACGCGAGCGGCGACTACCCGCCGGTTCCGTCGCCGGAAGAGCTGAACACCGAGCTGCTTCGCGGGCTCGATCCAGCGGTTCCGGTGGAGGAGAAGGCTCAGCTCATCCAAGGCGCCGAGGCCGATCCCGACCTCATCAACCAGGTCGCGGCCGCAGCCGTACAGAACGGTGCAGCGATTCAGATCACCAGCGTCGACGACTTGGGTGACGGCACGCTCAACGCAGGCGCAACGCTGACCATCAACGGTCAGGCCAACCCCGGCAACTTCACCTTCGTCGCCGAAGACGGAAAGTGGAAGCTGTCCAAGGACAACGCGTGTGGCCTCGTACAGCTCGCGCAGCTGACTTCGCCCGCGTGCGCTTGATCTCGTAGCACTCGATCGGATAAATGCCGGTGTCGTCCCTCTTGGGACGGCACCGGCATTTGCGTGTCCGGGGTGAGGTGCTCGAAGAGGTAGCGCGCACACGTCGTTCTATACGCCTCGGTCGGCGCCTCTGATCCGATCCACCGCCGTAGTGGCCAACTCGGTGACGAGTGCTGGATCGAACGCATCCTGGCCGGTGCCGACAAGTTGCACGACCGTCGAATCGACCACAGCAATTACGACGTCCGAGACCAGTGTGTAACCGCCACTGTCGATAGTCAGACGCACCGAGATCGAAGCGTCGCCGATTGTGTTCTGCTCGCGACCTTCGAGTCGGTAGTCCACGCGCACCCCGTCCGCATCGGTGCCGGAGTACTCGGCGCATTCTGCGAATGTGTTCTGAAGTGCAGTGAAAGCCTCGGCGGCCCCGCGGCCGGGGTAGCTCGCCGCGTCCTCGTCGAGCGAGGAAAAGTTCGGACCCGAGTACCGCACCTCGGCCCCAGCAGATGCACCGGGCAGTTGTTGCTCGATCGGTGCGAGGACGTCGCCGCAGGCTTCCGGATCGGTGCCCGATCGGTCCGGTGCGTCGTACTCGGGAGCCGGATCCATGCCGAGATCACGGACCGGGTCGGGAATCGGGGCAAACCCGTCGGGGAGTAGATCCATGGTGAGCATCGCGGACTGTAGCGCCGCAGAATCGGTGATCGGCGATCCCAACAAGGGATCGGGTGCGGCGACAACCGGGCCGAGAGCGACGTTCGGTGCGTCATCGGGCACGGTCTCGGACCCACCGCAGGCGACGGCAGACAACGCCGTCGCGACGGCCAGCGCAGTGAGCAGCAGTGGACGCGAGCTCATGGCGTGGTCCATCGAACGGTGTCGCTGATGTCCTGACGCAGCACAGTCGACCCTTCGGGGTCGCTGTACTGCTGTTTGCCACCGACGGTGACCTCACCCGACAACGGAAGTGGTGTGCCGGCGTCGACCTCGAGGGTTCCCGTTCCCGTCATGGTGTAGGAATCGATGGCCAGCGCACCCGCGTCGTCGGGCAGTTCCAGCGTGGTCGACTCGGGTGTCTGGTCTATCCGCAGGTCGATGGTCAGGCGGTCGCCGTCCCGTGATCTCAGCGTTGCGGTCGTCACCTGGTTGAGCGTCACTCCGCTGATGACCTGCTGTTCTACGGTCCACACCGCGCCGACGCCGATCTCGGCGTCCGGATACGAGACCGACCTGTACACGGCCTGGTTCAGCGCCTGTTCGATGGCCGCACGTGCTGAATCCTGTGTCTCGTCCGACGGAGTGATCGTCAGCGCGGTGATCGCCCCGGTATCGGTCATGGTCAAAGAGGCGGCCGAACCTTCCGCGGGCGCCAACGCGTCGGTGAGTCGTTGGTCTGCTGATGTCGCCTTGCCGACGCGAAGGTTCACCGTGTCGGAGGAGTCCATGTCCGTCGCGGTCAACGGCAGGGTGAGCTCGGGGGTGGAGAAGTCCTGCACTGCCTGATCGTCGATCTGCTGAGTCACTGCCGAACGGGTGGACAGCTGAACCGTCTGATCGCCGCTGCGCACAGAGGTCACGGTCGATCGTGGTTCCGCACCCGGGTCCAACAGAGTTGTCGTCACCGGGGTGACGGGTAGCGAGACGCCGGAGGTAGGGGACGGGCTCGTCGCGGTCACCGACGTGTCCTCCCCGGAGGAGGTGCATGCCGTCATGAGAGCGGCGATTGCGGCGACGGCGGCAAGTCCGCGTAGACGTCGTACGGAGGTTTCGGAAGTCGAGATCACGGCACCCAGATTACGGACACGGCTCCCGCGAGAGTGGTCGCCGCCGGTCCGGATGTGTGGTGCGGTGTCCCGATGCGACATGATGGGGGTGTGAGTGAAGACCGCCCGACCGATCCGACCAGCCCCGACAGTACTGCCGAGAATCCCGAAGCCGCGCACGTAAGCGCGAATATTCCTGCGGAATCCACGAAGTCGGACGGCGTGCCCGACAAGCCGCTGCGTACCCGGATGCTCGTTGTGATCGCGGTAGTCGTGCTCGCTTTCGACCTCGCAACCAAGATCGCCGTTGTCCATTGGATTTCGCCGGGCAGACCGGTCGAGATTTTCGGCGACGTCGTCACCTTGCGCCTGGTGCGTAACCCTGGCGCCGCGTTCTCCATGGCAACCGGTATGACCTGGTTGCTCACCATCGTGGCGGTGTGCGTCGTGATCGGCGTGATTCGGTTCGGACGGACGTTGCGTTCGCCATGGTGGGCCCTCGGCCTCGGTCTCGTTCTCGGTGGTGCGCTCGGAAACCTCATCGATCGTTTTTTTCGTTCCCCAGGGCCGTTGCAAGGGCATGTGGTCGATTTCGTGTCGGTGGGGTGGTGGCCGGTGTTCAATGTCGCCGACTCCTCGATCGTGTGCGGCGCAATTCTTCTGGTCGTGTTGAGCCTGTTCGGGCTCGAACCGAACGGTCGACGTACCGAGTCGAAGAAGAACGACACAGCGACGAAGGCAGTGGAGAAATGAGAGAATCGCGTTCGATGCCGGTTCCCGACGGACTCGACGGCATGCGTGTCGACGCCGGGGTCTCTCGGCTGCTCGGCTTCTCCAGGACGGTGGTGGCCACGCTCGCGGAAGAGGGCTCGGTGGTCGTCGACGGTGCCAAGGTCGGTAAATCCGACCGCCTGTCGGCAGGCACGTGGCTCGAGGTCGAACTGCCTGAGCCCGCCCGTGAGTTGACGGTCGTGGCGCAGCCGGTCCCGGGAATGGCCATTCTCTACGCAGACGACGATATCGTCGCGGTGGACAAGCCGGTCGGAGTGGCTGCGCATGCGAGCGTCGGCTGGACCGGGCCTACCGTGATCGGTGGACTGGCCGCTGCCGGATACCGAATCTCGACGTCCGGGTCGCACGAGCGTCAGGGCATCGTGCATCGTCTCGACGTCGGTACCTCGGGTGTGATGATGGTTGCTACGTCGGAGCGCGCATACACGGTCCTCAAGCGCGCGTTCAAGGAGCGCACCATCTCCAAGCGGTATCACGCTCTGGTGCAAGGACATCCGGACCCGAGTAGCGGGACGATCGATGCCCCGATCGGCCGCCACGGCAGCAACGATTGGAAGTTCGCTGTACGCGCCGACGGTAAAGCCAGTGTGACGCATTACGACACGATCGAGGCTTTTCAGGCTGCGAGCCTGTTGGACGTGCACCTCGAGACCGGTCGCACTCATCAGATTCGGGTGCACTTCTCGGCGCTCCGGCATCCTTGCTGTGGCGACCTGACGTACGGCGCGGACCCGAAACTCGCGGCACGGCTCGGGCTCGAGCGTCAGTGGCTGCACGCCAAGTCGTTGGGGTTCACACACCCATCCGACGGCCGATGGGTCGAGATCGAAAGCGAGTATCCCGCCGATCTTCAGCACGCGCTCGAGGTATTGCGTAAGGCATGAGACGGTTCGGCGGGGCACTCGAGGCGGGCGTGCTGGTGGCAGTCGTGCTCGGACTGCTCTGGTTGGTCGGGGCGATCAATCCGCTCCCGCGACCCGGGGTCAACACCGATCGACTCGGGCCGGACAACGGCGAGATGGTGTCGGATTACCTCGACATGGCGCGCGGGACACTGCGCGGTGTCGATGACGGCAATCCGCATTGGGCTCTCGTTTCTTTCGACACGCCGCTCTCCCCGCAACGGCTGGTCGCAATTGCTGACGGTGAGCGGATTGCGCGGGTGCTTCTGAGAGTGCCGATGGACCGCGTGCAAAGCCAGGTGATCGACATCGGTGTCGCGGGGAGCGAGCAATCGGTGCTGGGGGCCGAAAGCGTCGCGGCGTCGCGTCTCGGCATGAGCGCCGGGCAGTGGGATCGTCAATCTCAGATCGACGCCACATCGGCCGCGCGGCTCGGCTCCGGTTGCGATTGTGTCGTCGGCGCGGTGCTCCGTGCCACTCCGTCGGCATTGCTTGCCATCGAGAACACCGAGGGAGTGCGAGCCGTCGAAGCGCTGCCTGCCGACGCGATTGCCGGTCGCTTCGCAGTGCGAGTGCTGCTTCCTGAATTCGTTTCCGCCGTGGGGCCCCTTCCCGACGACGGGCCCGTACCCCCGCCAAGATGATGGCGATTTTCGTCGCTTTCGTCACACCTGTCTCGAGAGCGGCAGAACACGGTCATCGTTCCTCAGGACACACCGACAGCATAGAAAATCTTCTCGGTTCGAACGCTTAGAGTGGGTGTGCTTCGGTATAGATCCTTCCCGCTGGCGCGATTGGCACTGCCCGAGACTTTCCACCGAGATTCACACTCAGTTCGACCTTCAGGAGACATGTTCGTGGCTGACTCGTTCGTCCATCTGCATAACCACACCGAGTACTCGATGCTCGACGGGGCCGCGAAGATCGCGCCGATGTTCGCCGAGGCCGGACGCTTGGGGATGACCGCGGTGGGGATGACCGACCACGGCAACATGTACGGCGCCAGCGAGTTCTACAACGAGGCCAAGAAGGCGGGCATCAAGCCGATCATCGGCATCGAGGCGTATGTCGCGCCCGAGTCGAGATTCAACAAGAAGCGTGTGCTCTGGGGCGACCGGAGTCAGAAGTCCGACGACGTCTCCGGCAGCGGCGCGTACACCCACATGACGATGGTCGCCGAGAATGCCACCGGTCTGCGCAACTTGTTCAAGTTGTCCTCGCTGGCATCCATCGAGGGCCAATTGGGCAAGTGGGCACGGATGGACGAAGAGCTCATCGCCACACATGCAGAAGGCATCATCGCCACCACCGGGTGTCCGTCGGGTGAGGTGCAGACACGACTTCGGCTCGGTCAGGATCGCGAGGCGATGGAAGCTGCCGCCAAGTGGCAGGAAATCTGGGGTCCGGAGAACTTCTTCGTCGAGTTGATGGACCACGGGTTGTCGATCGAGCGCCGAGTCCGCGAAGGTCTGCTCGAGATCAGCAAGAAGCTGTCGATCCCGCCACTCGCCACGAACGACTGCCATTACGTCACGAAAGACGCAGCGGTCAATCACGAGGCGCTGCTGTGCATTCAGACGGGCAAGACTCTCAGCGATCCCACCCGCTTCAAGTTCGACGGCGACGGCTACTACCTCAAGTCGGCAGCAGAAATGCGCGAACTATGGGACGACCAGGTTCCTGGCGCCTGCGACAGCACGCTTGCCATCGCCGAGCGCGTCCAGCCTTACGACGACGTGTGGGCACACCGTGACCGCATGCCGATCTTCCCCGTTCCCGAAGGACACACCCAGGGAACGTGGCTTCGCCATGAGGTCATGACCGGGCTGGACCGCCGATTCCCCGACGGTCCGACCGAAGAGTACCTCGCCCGGGCCGAATACGAGATCGGCGTCATCCTCGAGATGGGGTTCCCGGCCTACTTCCTCGTCGTCGGAGACCTCATCAACCACGCCAAGGCCGTCGGCATCCGAGTGGGGCCCGGCCGTGGCTCGGCTGCAGGCTCTCTTGTGGCGTACTCGATGGGGATCACCAATATCGATCCGCTTCCGCACGGACTGTTGTTCGAGCGGTTCCTGAACCCCGAGCGCGTGTCGATGCCCGATATCGATATCGACTTCGATGATCGCCGACGCGGTGAGATGGTCCGCTACGCAACCGAGAAGTGGGGCAGTGACCGCGTCGCTCAGGTCATCACCTTCGGAACCATCAAGACGAAGGCCGCGATCAAGGATGCCGCGCGTGTTCAGTTCGGGCAGCCGGGGTTCGGTATCGCCGATCAGATCACCAAGGCGCTTCCACCTCCCATCATGGCCAAGGACATCTCGGTTGCCGGGATCACCGATCCGGCGCACGAGCGGTACAAGGAAGCCACCGAAGTCCGCGCGCTCATCGATTCCAATCCTGACGTCGCGACGATCTACAAAACGGCCAAGGGTCTCGAAGGGCTGATCCGTAACGCCGGCGTCCATGCCTGCGCGGTGATCATGTCCTCCGAGCCGCTCACCGACGCGATCCCGGTCTGGAAGCGTGCACAGGACGGCGCGATCATCACCGGCTGGGACTACCCGTCGTGTGAGGCGATCGGCCTGCTCAAGATGGACTTCCTCGGCCTGCGAAACCTCACCGTCATCGGTGATGCAATCGAGAACATCAAGGCCAACAGGGGTATCGACATCGATCTCGATGCGTTGCCGCTCGATGATCCGGCGACGTTCGAATTGCTTTCGCGCGGTGACACTCTCGGCGTGTTTCAGCTCGACGGCAGTGCAATGCGAGACCTGCTCCGACGCATGCAGCCCACCGGATTCGAGGACATCGTCGCAGTTCTCGCGTTGTACCGCCCGGGCCCGATGGGGATGAACTCGCACAACGATTACGCAGATCGTAAGAATGCTCGACAAGAGGTCAAGCCCATCCACGCCGAACTCGAAGAACCCCTCAAGGTGATTCTCGGCGAGACCTACGGACTGGTCGTGTACCAGGAGCAGATCATGCAGTTGGCGCAGAAGGTGGCCGGGTACTCGCTCGGCCAGGCCGACCTGCTGCGTCGGGCGATGGGTAAGAAGAAGCTCTCGGAGCTGGAGAAGGCGTATGCCGGTTTCCGGCAGGGCATGCTGGACAACAGTTTTTCCGAGGCAGCTATCAAGGCGCTGTGGGATACGGTCCTGCCGTTCGCCGGTTACGCGTTCAACAAGTCGCACTCCGCCGGTTACGGTCTGGTGTCCTACTGGACGGCGTATCTGAAGGCGAACTACCCCGCCGAATACATGGCAGGGTTACTTACAAGTGTCGGCGACGACAAGGACAAGGCAGCGCTGTATCTGGCCGACTGCCGCAAGCTCGGTATCACCGTGTTGCCGCCGGACGTCAACGAATCCGAACTCAACTTCGCCTCCGTCGGCACGGATATTCGCTTCGGTCTCGGCGCGGTGCGCAACGTCGGAACCAACGTCGTAGCCTCCATCCTTCGTGCGAGGGCGGAAAAGTCGAAGTACACCGACTTCTCCGACTATCTCCAGAAGATCGATGCTGTTGCATGTAGCAAGAAGGTCACCGAGTCGCTCATCAAGGCGGGCGCCTTCGATTCACTGGACCACCCTCGTAAAGGGCTGATGCTCATTCACGCCGACGCTATCGATGCGGTGATGGGCACCAAGAAGGCCGAGGCGATCGGGCAGTTCGATCTCTTCGGCGGCGAGGACGCCGACGAGTCGATCTCGGCGGTGTTCAACGTGCGGGTTCCGGACGAGGAGTGGGATTCGAAGCATCGTCTGGCACTCGAACGAGAAATGCTCGGTCTGTATGTGTCCGGTCACCCGCTGTTGGGTGTCGAGCACATGTTGAATGCGCAGTCGGACACCAACATTCCGGCGATTCTCGAAGGTGATGTCAAGGACGGCACCCAGGTCACCATCGGCGGAATTCTCGCCTCGGTCAACCGGCGCGTCAACAAGAACGGCCTTACCTGGGCATCGGCGCAACTGGAAGACCTCGTCGGCGGCATCGAGGTGCTGT
>JBBPZN010000088.1:0-58959 GCA_038198705.1 Mycobacteriales bacterium | reverse complement strand
GAGGACCCGACGCTTCGTCCCGACCTCGACGACGCGGTCGTTCGGTTGAAGAACCCGTTGCGCATGGACGAGGTGGCGTCGGTGCACCTCGACCTGGAGGGTGCCGAGGATGCGGTCGTAAAAGCTGTTGCGGTTGTCGACGCAGCGGACGTCGGTGATCCCGACGCGGAGTTCGTCCTCGGCGATGCCGAGGACCACAGTCTGGCGTGGTACGCAACGCAGGAATTGCCGTTCTTGCTCGCGTTGCTGTGATGGCGGTGTAACCCACATCGCTTTTGCGTTTCGTCAACCTACGGTAGCGTAACTTACAGCAACGTATCGTTGCCTAGAGCGAGGGGATGACCAACCGGATGGACCTCAAGAAGTGGCTGGAAGCACCTGCTGCGGACGTATCTGCGCCCAAGCGGCCCAAGCTGAACATGCTGCGCGGAGCGTTCACCAGGATTACGACCCCTCTGCTTCCCGACGATTACTTGCACCTCGCGAATCCGTTGTGGTCGGCGAGGGAGCTGCGCGGACGCGTCGTCGAGGTGAAGCAGGAAACTGCAACCGCGGTGACGCTGGTCATTCAACCGGGGTGGGGTTTCAATTTCGATTACAAGGCCGGCCAGTACATCGGCATCGGTCTTCACCTCGGCGGCAGGTGGCATTGGCGGTCGTATTCGCTGACGTCACCGCCGAACTGGGACGAAAAGCGTATTTCGATCACCGTGAAGGCGATGCCCGAGGGTTTCCTCTCGAGCCACCTGGTCGGTGGGGTCCCGCAGGGAACGATCGTCCGACTGGCTGCACCGAAAGGGAATTTCGCGCTTCCGACGCCGCCTCCGGAAAAGATCCTGTTCATCACCGCCGGTAGTGGCATAACGCCGGTGATCTCGATGCTGCGAGCGCTCGACCGCCATGGAGAATTGTCGGACACCGTGCACATTCACTCGGCACCCACCGAGGACGAAGTCATGTTCGCGGACGAACTCTCTGCGCTCGCCGAGGCGCATCCGCAATTTCATTCGCATATTCAGCTGACACGGTCCGATGGCAAATTCGCACTGGCCTCGCTCGACGAGCTGTACCCGGACTGGCGTACCCGTGAGACATGGGCATGTGGTCCCGCTTCTCTCCTTGAAGAGATCGAGCGCGTGTGGAAACACGAGGGATTGGAAGACAAGCTTCACCTCGAGAGATTCGAGATTTCGCGCGCTGACACGTCCGGTAAGGGCGGCACGGTGACGTTCGCCAAGTCGGACCGTTCCACCGAGGTCGATGGCGCGACCAGTCTGCTCGAGGCAGGCGAAAATGTCGGTGTACAGATGCCCTTCGGATGCCGGATGGGGATTTGTCAGACCTGCGTGGTCCCGCTGACTGCAGGCCATGTCATCGATCTCCGCTCAGGCAAACAGCACGGTGAAGGTGATCGAATTCAGACGTGCATCTCGGCCGCGGCCGGCGACTGCACTCTCGACCTGTAAACACCTGTGCGCTGCGGGGGAGCATATCTACCTCTCAGTATCTTCGGTTATTATTTGGCTAGGCGCGCTGTCGCCTAACAGACATTCGGGCTAAGCCATCAGTGTTAGGCCCAGGACCCATGGAGGACCACGATGGCCATTTCGGACATCAAGGAGTTTGCTCACCTGACCGAAGTCGATATGGAAGCCTTTGGACGCGAGCTCGACGCGGTACGACGTGATATCGAGGACAGTAGGGGCGCCAAGGATGCCGCCTATATCCGGCGGACCATCCGGGTTCAGCGCAGTTTGGAGCTCGGAGCTCGAATTGTGCTGTTGGGCAGCAAGTATCGACCCGCTTGGTTAGCCGGAACAGTGATGCTCAGTGTTGCAAAGATCATCGAGAACATGGAGCTCGGGCACAATGTGATGCACGGGCAATGGGATTGGATGAACGATCCGGAGATTCATTCCGTCTCGTGGGAGTGGGATCAGACGGGGCCGTCGGAGCAGTGGAAGCGAGCGCACAACTACTCCCACCACACGTACACGAACATCGTCGGAATGGACGACGACATAGGTTTCGGCATTCTCCGTATGACTCGTGACGAGCCGTGGAAGCCGATCAATCTGATCCAGCCGTTGGCCAATGTGCTCCTTGCCATGACCTTCGAGTGGGGCATCGCCCTGCATGATCTGGATGCGAAGAAGGACCTCGACGGCGAGACCGATCAGCGCTTTTGGCAGTCTGCGTCCAATCGGCAATTCGGCCGCAAGATCGCGCGTCAGGTAGGCAAGGATTTCGTTCTCTTTCCCGCGTTGACCGGCCCCGCGTGGAAGTCGACTCTGACGGCCAATGCGACGGCGAATCTCGTGCGCAACCTGTGGACGTACGTAGTGATCTTCTGCGGACACTTCCCCGATGGTGCAGAGAAGTTCACCATCGGCCAGTTCGAGAACGAGACTCGCGCCGAGTGGTACATGCGACAGATGCTGGGAAGTGCGAACTTCGAGGCGGGCAAGGTCATGGCGTTCATGTCGGGCAACCTGTGCTATCAGATCGAGCACCACATGTTTCCCGATCTTCCGAGCAACCGGTACGCGGAGATCTCCGAACGCGTGCACGCGCTCTGCGAAAAGTACGACCTTCCGTACACCACAGGCTCGCTGGGCAAGCAATACCTGTTGGCGCTTCGTACCATTCACAAGCTTTCGCTTCCGGACTCCTGGTTGAGAGCTACCTCCGACAACGCGCCTGAAACGAGCTCTGAGCGACGTTTCCGCACGGGCGAGGTTCCTGCCGTTCATGCGCTCCGGATCGATCCGATGACCGGTGAGCGGCGAGGACTTCGTTCGGCTATCGCCGAAGCGCGGGTCACCCTTCGAAACGCAAAAAAGGAAGCCAAGCGGCAGGCGAAGGCGATGCGTCGCGCATAGTTCGAGTGAGTTCACTCACACCTACGCGTGCGTAACCTACGCAACCGTAAGTTGCGGTACGGTCGTTGCAAGAACGTGTACGAAGTGCACCTCGACGACTGCCAGGAGGGCCGTATCCTATGGCGATTTCGGAAATCAAAGAATACGCACATCTGACCGACGCCGACGTGGAAGCGCTCGGAGTCGAACTCGACGCGATTCGTCGAGACATCGAGTCTTCGCGGGGCGAGCGTGATGCGAAATATATTCGCAATACGATTCGCTTTCAGCGCGCACTCGAGATCGGTGGTCGTGCAACCCTTTTCGCGAGCCGTAAGCGTCCCGCCTGGTTGCTCGGCACGGGCCTGCTCGGCGCCGCGAAGATCATCGAGAACATGGAGCTCGGGCACAATGTGATGCACGGGCAGTGGGACTGGATGAATGATCCGGAGATCCACTCCACGTCGTGGGAGTGGGACATTGTCGGACCCTCCGAGCACTGGAAGCAGACCCACAACTACATCCATCACAAGTACACCAACATCGTCGGAATGGACGACGACGTGGGCTATGGCCTGCTTCGCGTGACCCGTGATCAGCGCTGGAAGCCGTTCAACCTCGCCAACCCGATCTTCAATCTGCTGCTGCAACTGTTCTTCGAATACGGCGTCGCTGCACAACACCTCGAACTCGGCAAGGTCGCCAAGGGGCGCATTGATCGCGAGGAGTTCGTGCAGAAGCGTCGTGAGGTGCTCGAAAAGATCGGCAAACAAATTGCCAAGGACTACGTAGTTTTCCCGGCGTTGACGGGTCCTGCGTGGAAGTCCACGATGTCGGCAAATTTCGTTGCCAACATGATCCGCAACGTGTGGACGAATACCGTCATTTTCTGCGGTCACTTCCCGGACGGTGCAGAGAAATTCACCAAATCCGACATGGAGGGCGAGACGCAGGGTCAGTGGTACTTGCGTCAGATGCTCGGCAGTGCAAATTTCGATGCCGGTCCCGTCATGGAGTTCATGAGTGGCAACCTTTGCTACCAGATCGAGCACCACCTTTTCCCGGATCTGCCCAGCAACCGCTTACGTGAGATCAAGTCTCGGGTGGTGCCGTTGGCTGAAAAGTACGATTTGCCGTACACCACCGGCTCGATCGCGAAGCAATACTTGCTGTCGTGGCGAACCATCGCCAAACTCTCGCTCCCGAACAAGTACCTGCGCGCAACGTCGGACGACGCCCCGGAGACGGCCTCGGAGCACAAGTTCGACGGCGAGCCCAAGGGACTGATGACCATCGATCCCGAGACCGGGAAGCGTCGCGGCCTTGCAACGGCGATTCGTGAAGCCAGGAAGTCCCGCGGACTGTTCGGGCGAAAAGTCAAGTGAAGTAATACTTTCGGTTCGAAACCACGAACGACGTCTGGTGATCTACTGCCAGGCGTCGTTCGTGCGTACGGCCTCGAGAAGCCCGCGAACGGCGCGGACGCGACGGGCTGCGTCACCGGTCAGATCATCGAGCGCACATTCGGGATCGGCGGGCGGTCCTAGATGGGTGCACCCTCGTGAGCACTCCTCGACGGCGTCGGCGAGGTCGGAGAAGGCAGCCACGACGTCGTGCGGTGAGATGTGCGCGAGGCCGAAGGATCTGATGCCCGGGGTGTCGACGACCCAGCCGCCGCTGGGCAAAGGCAAAGCCACCGACTGCGTCGACGTGTGACGTCCCTTGCCTACGCCCGATACGACGCCGACGGCGCGATGCGCGTCGGGGACGAGTCGATTGACGAGGGTGGACTTTCCGACTCCCGAGTGCCCGATCAATGCGGTCAGTTTGCCCCGCAACGTGGCCGTCAGCTCGGTGAGGTCCTCGCTGTGGCCGGCGAGAACCACAGGGACGTCCAAATCGGCGAAAGATGCGGTGAAGTCGGTCGGATCCGCGAGGTCGCTCTTGGTCAGGCACAGAATCGGGGACAGACCGCCGACGTAGGCGGCGACCAGTGCGCGCTCGACGAAGCCGGTACGCGGCGGCGGATCGGCCAACGCAGCGACGATGAGTAGTTGCTCGGCGTTGGCGACGACGACGCGTTCGAACGGATCGGTGTCATCGGCTGTACGGCGGAGCACTGTGCGACGCTCGGCCACGCGGACGATACGAGCGAGGGTATCGACCTTGCCGGTCAGATCTCCGACGATGTCGACGTCGTCTCCGACGACGATCGGAGTTCGACCCAGTTCACGTGCACGCATGGTGACGACGGGCCGGTTCGGGTCACCTCCCAGAACGCATCCCCACCTGCCTCGATCGACGGCTACGACCATGGCCGATTCGGCATCGGCATGTTCGGGCCGGGTCTTGGTCCGAGGTCGCGAGCTCTTTCCTGGACGTATGCGTACGTCCGATTCGTCGTACCGGCGCGGCGTCAGGACATGGTCCCGTCGGTCTCGAGGTGCGAGGGTGAACCGGCGAGCATGTCGGACCAGAGGGTCTCGAAACCGGGCAGCGTCTTCGCCGTGGTGCCGATATCGTCGACCTGCACTCCGGGTACGCGGAGTCCGAGTATTGCGCCCGCCGTCGCCATTCGATGATCGGCGTATGCATGCCAGAGCCCAGCGCCGAGGGGAGCCGGCGTGATCTCGAGACCGTCGGCGGTTTCGACGGCTTTTCCGCCGAGCCTGCCGATTTCGGTGGCCAGTGCTTTCAGTCGATCGGTTTCATGGCCGCGCAGATGTGCGATCCCGCGAAGCCAGGACGGTCCATCGGCGAGCGCTGCCAGTGCTGCCACTGTCGGGGTGAGTTCGCCTACCTCGTGTAGGTCGATATCGATGCCGTGCAGCACCTCCGGTCCCGACACGACGAGGGTGCCGTCGGTGAGTTCGACCTCGGCGCCCATGGACCGAAGGATCTCGCGGATCGCATCGCCCGGTTGCGTCGTTTCGGCCGGCCACTGGGGTACGCGCACTTCACCGCCGGTGACCGCAGCCGCGGCCAGAAACGGTGTGGCGTTCGACAGATCCGGTTCGATGACCCAGTGCACCGGAGCAACCGGCCCCGGGTGGACACGCCAGGTATCGGCGTCGCCGCTGTCCTGGGGGGTGTCCACTCGCACCCCGGCCTGCCTGAGCATGTGCACCGTCATCTCGATGTGTGGCATCGACGGCACCGGCTTGCCTACGTGATGGATGGTGATGCCGTCGTCGAATGCCGCGGCGGACAGCATGAGACCGGACACGAACTGCGAGGATCCAGATGCGTCGATATCGACGACGCCGCCACTCAGGCGCCCAGTGCCCGTCACGCTGAATGGGAGGGAGCTGCCGTCCACTTGCGCGCCCACCGATCGCAAAGCTCCCAGGATGGTATCCAGAGGCCGCGAACGGGCTTGCTCGTCGCCGTCGAAGAAGACTGCACCGAAGGCGAGCGTGGCGAGCGGTGGAACGAACCGCATGACGGTTCCGGCGAGACCGCTTTCGATCGAACAACCGTGGAGCGGGCCGGGAACGATCTGTAGCTCGGTCGGATCGTCTTGGTCGATATCGATCCGTACTCCGAGATCACGGAGGGCGGCGATCATCAGATCGGTGTCTCGGCTCCGCAACGTCCCCGACACCGTGGACGGGCCGGTGGCAAGAGCGGAAATGATGAGTGCTCGGTTCGTCATGGACTTGGATCCGGGCAGGATCACCGTTGCATGTACGGGCTCTGTGGTCGACGGCGCTGTCCAGGTGCTCACTGCTTCATCTTTGCGCATCGACGTTCACTCCGTCGCGATGGGAGCCGTGACCGCGTTGCAGAGGCGAACGAGTTCGCGGGGATCGAGCTCGATTTCCAGTCCGCGCCTACCTCCACTGCACAGCACCCGGTCCCACGAGAGTGCCGAGTCGTCGACGATGGTGGCCAACGCCCGCCGTTGCCCCAGTGGTGATATCCCGCCGATCACGTACCCGGTCGATCGCTCTGCCTGACCCCGATCGGCCATGGTCACTTTACGAGTGCCGAGGGCAGCCGCCGCATCCTTGAGGGACAGCGTCGCGGTGACGGGCAGTACTGCAACCGCGAGCGTGCGGTCGGCGCACTCGACCACGAGGGTCTTGAAAATCTGCCCACGCGCCAGTCCGAGTCGCGCGGTCAGAATATCCGCGGCTTCGGTTCCGTACGAGGAGGAGTCCGGGTCGTGCTCGTAACTGTGCAGTCGGTGATGCACTTTCGCCTGGGCCAGCGTCGTGGCGGCAGGAGTGGGGGCGGCACGCATGCGCGCAACCCTATCGACGTCGTCCTCGCCGAACGGGGATCGAGGGAACACGTGACGTCGCGCCGGTGTTGAACATGCAAGAATCTCTAGCTGGGAAGGAAGGGATCTGCTGTGACGGTTTCGACGACAGAGCGCCCCTCGCGCACACCTGTCGGCAAGGAAGCGATCTACGTTTTGGGGCTGCCCTCGCCCGCGGTAACCTGGTCGAACATGGCTACCGAAGGGATCAGCGTGGAGGAAGTCGAGCCGAAAGCTCAGGCGACAGCTGAATCGGCGACCGAGCTGACCGAGCGTTTCGAACGTGACGCGCTCCCGATGCTGGATCAGCTGTACGGTGCAGCACTGCGAATGACCCGCAATCCTGCCGATGCGGAGGATCTGGTTCAAGAAACGTACGTCAAGGCGTACACAGCGTTCAGGTCGTTCCGTGAGGGCACGAACCTCAAGGCATGGCTGTATCGCATCCTGACCAATACCTACATCAACTCCTATCGCAAGAAGCAACGCCAGCCGGCTCAATACCCGACCGATGAGATCTCGGATTGGCAGTTGGCCGCCACTGCTGAGCACTCGTCCATCGGTTTGCGTTCTGCCGAGGTGGAAGCACTGGACACGCTTCCCGACGACGACATCAAGGCCGCGTTGCAGTCTCTGCCCGAGGATTTCCGAATGGCGGTGTACTACGCAGACGTGGAAGGTTTCCCCTACAAGGAGATCGCCGAGATCATGGGAACGCCGATCGGAACGGTGATGTCGCGTTTGCATCGTGGTCGCAAGCAACTGAGGGGCCTGCTCGCCGGTGTAGCCCGCGAGCGTGGATTCAACCGCAACGGCGCGGTCGATGCATATGAGCAGGAGGTGTCGAAGTGACGTCCGAGGCAACTCCCGATGATGCGGGGAAGAGCGAATTCGACAATCTCGACTGCTCGGCGGTGATCGCTGATGTATGGCTGATGCTCGACGACGAGTGCGATGACGCCAGTCGGAAGCGACTACAGAGGCACATAGACGAGTGTGGGTCGTGTTTCGCGGCTTACGGTATCGAGGAGAAGGTCAAGAACCTGATCAGCCGTAAGTGTGGGGGAGATCAAGCTCCGAGTGGTCTGCGCGAGCGCCTCAGCATCGAGATCCGGAGAACGGTCCTGATCCGCCAGGCCGAATCCGACTGAGTAATTCAGAACTTCGTCGAGTCGATACAAACGGAAAAAGGCCAGGGAGCGTTTCGAGCTCCCTGACCTTTTCTCGGTTCTCGGCCCGAGCGTCAGCTGTTCGGACGCTTGCCGTGATTTGCCTTGTTGTTCTTGCGACTGCGCTTCTTACGCCCACGCTTACCCATGTGTAGCTCCTCTCGTATGTTCACTACAGTCTTTCACGTGTGATTGGCTGTCCTTCTACGGGTGCCCGATGAGTTGGCGGTGCTTGTGGTGCGGATCACCGAGCGAGAGGAAATTTCATGGCCGAAGACGTGCGGGCAGAGATGGTGTCGACTGTCTTCGAGATCGTTGTCTCAGAGGGGGACAC
Organism: Mycobacteriales bacterium; assembly: GCA_038198705.1. GTDB lineage: Bacteria > Actinomycetota > Actinomycetes > Mycobacteriales > Mycobacteriaceae > Rhodococcoides. Next base: position 50,331 of record JBBPZN010000088.1, on the reverse strand, counting down.
GGTCGCTCACGGCGACACTCTGGTGGTTCTCGAATCGATGAAGATGGAGATTCCGGTGCTGGCCGAAATAGCAGGCACCGTAACCGCAATCGACGTCGAAGTCGGTGACGTCATCAAGCAGGGTGATCTCATCGCAGTGGTGTCCTGAGCCCGGTCGCCGTTCACCGTGTCGACTCTCAGTGACCTTCTTGCCGAGCACACCGATCTTCCCGGGGATGCCGTCGATCATTTGCAGCGAGTGGTTGGAGAGTGGCAGCTTCTGGCTGACCTGTCCTTCGCCGATCTGTTGCTCTGGGTCGGCACCGGAAGCGCGGCCGATCGCCCCGATGCGGAAGTGCTCTGTGTTGCCCAGTGCAGGCCGACAACGGCTTCCACTGCCTTCACCGAGGACATGGTGGGTTCGATAGTCTCGGAGTCGCAGCACCCGACCGTGATCGATTCGTTGATCACCCGTGACATCGTCCGCGGCGGAGCTTCCGGCACCGAAAGCGTGCCGGTGAGGTGTGGTGATCACGTCATCGCCGTGCTCACTCGCGATGTCAACCCCGCTCAGCAGCGGCCTCCCAGCGCGCTGGAGAGCGCGTACCGAGATTGTGCCGATGAACTCTGCCGGATGATCAATGAGGGAACGTTTCCGACGCCGGCCGAACCCACGGACGTGAACTCGTCCCCGCGTGCAGGTGACGGTTTCATTCGGCTCGACACCGATGGTCGGGTTGTCTATGCCAGCCCCAACGCGCTGTCCGCGTATCACCGCATGGGATTGGCGACCGAGCTTTCGGGACGGGATCTTGCGTCGGTGACGCGTTCCCTGATCACCGACCCGTTCGATTCCCAGGAAGTGGCCGACCACATTGCGGCCTCCACTTCGGGAGATGCAGGTCATCGAATGGAAGTCGACGCGCGCGGCGCGACCGTGCTGATCAGAACCCTTCCACTGCGACCTCGCGATGAATCTGTCGGTGCAATAGTGCTGGTCCGCGACGTCACCGAAGTCAAACGCCGCGATCGTGCTCTGCTGAGCAAAGATGCGACCATCCGCGAGATTCACCATCGGGTGAAGAACAATCTGCAAACCGTCGCTGCGCTGTTACGGCTGCAGTCGAGAAGACTGGAGAACGAAGAGGCGCGCACCGCGTTGTCGGAATCGGTGCGCAGGGTGACCTCGATCGCACTTGTTCACGAAATGCTCTCGATGTCGGTGGACGAGGAAGTCGACCTCGACGAAATAGTCGACCGGTTGGTACCTGTCATGTTGGACATTGCGACAGTCAATCCGCGCGTTCGCGTCGTGCGGGAGGGCGCGCTGGGGGTCTTTTCCGCCGAACGTGCAACGCCGCTGGTCATGGTGCTCGCAGAGTTGGTCCAGAACGCCATGGAGCACGGTTTCGTGGCAAGTGCCGAGGGAGTGGTCCGCATCACGGCCGATCGGTCGGCGCGGTGGCTCGACGTCGTTGTCCACGACGACGGTCCGGGCCTGCCCCTTGGCTTTTCCCTGGAGAAGTCCGAGGGACTCGGGCTGCAAATCGTGCGGACGCTCGTCTCGGCAGAGTTGGGTGGATCGCTGGGGTTGCATCGCGCTGCAGGCGGCGGAACCGACGCCTCGCTTCGCGTGCCATTGGGCAGACGCGGTCCGCGGATCTGATTCGAGCGTGTTGGCGCAGAAAAAACTCGGTCCGAGTATGGACCGAGTTTTTGCCTGCTCTTGTTCCTGGGAACGTCAGACGGAGCTACGTGCTCGCGTGCGAGCATTACGACGCTTGAGTGCGCGACGCTCGTCTTCGCTCATGCCGCCCCACACGCCCGCATCCTGGCCGGACTCGAGTGCCCATGAAAGGCAATCAGCCGTCACAGGGCATCGCGTGCAGACGACTTTGGCATCGGCGATTTGTGCGAGTGCCGGGCCACTGTTTCCCACGGGGAAAAATAGTTCCGGGTCTTCGTCGCGACAAATAGCGTTGTGGCGCCAGTCCATCCTCTGCTCCTTACCGGGCGCCGAAGCACCGTTTTCCGTTTCATTGATGTTCGCGAGTGCGTAACCAATGTTTCCGCTCTGTTGCTTGTGAATGCTTTCACGAACTCAGGGGAAGTCAATAGATTGCCGCGTGACCGTGGTCAAGCTCACTCTGTTAGGCTGCCTCAAGCCTGCTGTGCCCTTTGTACCCCTTACAGCGAATTCTCGCTATCCTCCGTTGTCGCTGCCGTGGTAGACGCGGCTGGAAACAGGCTGGACGAGTCTGACCGAACGAGGGTGAAGCTGCCTGCTCCGCCCCTCGGCGCAGGGGTTATTCGGACGGCGGGGCTATGACTTCCAGCGCAGACGGAGTTGCGAAGAATTCGGCCTCGGTGCGCTCCCCGAGATAATCGCCGTCCATCTGCAGACCGATCGGTTCGGTCGAAGTGATCTTGATTCGAGGCACATCGTCGATGCGAAAGAGATTGCGAGACTTGGGTTCTGCGCCAGCGGACAAAATTTGTCGCGACACCAGAAGGCTGGGTACCACCTTGGTCGTCCGCATGGCGAACAAGCCGAGTCCGGTATCGAAGGTCGTCCCTGGATTGGTGTGAACCGGCCTGGTATCGAGATAGGTCCACGGACTCGAGTTGGAAACGAACGCGTAATGCACGCCGGTGATCGGCTCGCGGTCCGGCACCTCGACGGTCAACATCGGCTCGTGACGCTTGTGCCGAAAGAACTCGCGGACGGCCGACCGAACGTAGCGAGTGGCAGAAACAGGGCGTCCGTCCTTGCGGCTCGCGTCGATCGCACGACATACGTCGGCATCGAGTCCGAGGCCGGCATTGAATGTGAACCACCGGTTGTCGCAGTGGGCGAGGCCGATCGTCCGTCTCGACCGCGACGCAAGAAGCTCGATGAGCTGATTGGTGGCAGCCACCGGGTCGGGTTCGATTCCAAGGGAGCGGGCGAAGACATTTGCACTGCCTCCAGGCACCACGGCCAAAGCCGGAATGGCCCCGATCGTCACTGATCGCATCGAGGTCGGTAGCGGAACACCGAGCAGCCCGTTGATGACCTCGTTCACCGTGCCGTCGCCACCGTGGACGATGACCAGGCCCACACCGTCCTCCCGAGCTTCGCGTGCCAGTTCGGCCGCGTGATCTCGGTGCGTGGTGTGGGCGACCGTGACGCGAACTCGGCTCGACAGCGCATGCGCCAACAGGTCACGGGCAGCAGGAGTGGTCGATGTCGCATTGGGGTTGACGATCAGAAGCGCGCGCACGGGGCATCAGCCTAGCGGTCCGACGGCGGTGTTCTAGGCTGGCCGGGTGTCAACGCCTTCGCAGCCACTGGTGCCGCCTTCGACCTTCCGGTCCGCCGGGGTGCTCGTCGCCCTTCAAGGGCTCGTGGCGTTGGTCGTTGCCGTCGTTCTACTTGTCCGCGCTGTCGGCGGCGTCGAGAATTCCGCGGCGAACGGCTACGGAACAGCCGGATGGTTCGCGGTGGTAGGAGTGGCTGTAGGCGCTGCGGGTGTGGCACTGGTGGTGGGTAAGCGTTGGGCGCGGGCCATCGCTCTTGTCGTGCAGTTCTTACTACTGCCTGTTGTCTGGTCACTGCTCACCGACTCACACCAGCCGCTGTACGGCGCGTTACTCGGTCTTGTCGTGGTAGCGATCTTGGTGCTGCTCTTCAGTCCACCTTCGTCGAGATGGATGGCCGCCGAGTACGGGGACGTCGACGAAGAAAGATAGATCGTGACGACGGCACTCGGATGGGTGTTCGGTAGGCCCGCCGACTACCCGGTGGAGTCGGGCGTGTTCGCCAGGGCCGCCAGTGAATCGCCGGTCATCCGGAACGTCGTCCACTCGTCCTGAGCGAGAGCGCCGAGTGAGCGGTAGAAGCCGATAGACGGGGTGTTCCAATCGAGCACCCACCAGCTCAACCGGGTGTACTCCTTCTCGATGCACTCTGTAGCCAGTGCGGCGAGTAGTGCTCTGCCATGGCCCGAGCCGCGAAATGCGGGTTTGACGTAGAGGTCTTCGAGATAGATTCCGTTGACGCCATCCCAGGTGGAGAAGTTCAGGAACCACAGAGCTACGCCCACGATCTCGCCGTCGCTCTCGGCGACGTGTGCGAACACCGAAGGTGCAGGGCCGAACAGAGCGGCAGCGATCTGCTCGGGTTTCACACTGCAGTGTTCGAGCGATTTTTCGTATTCGGCCAGTTCGTACACGAGCCCGGTTATGGCTTCGACATCGTCCTCTTTCGCCCTTCGGATCATGTTGCTCACTACTTCTTTCTCCCGGTTCGCACCGACGGATTGATGTTGTGGACCACGAGCTGTCGATACGAGTGATCGAAGCCCAGCACCGAGTACGCCGCAGGAGCCATCGCGAAACGTTTTCCTTCGGCGACCGGCAGTTCCAACCATCGAGTGAGCAAAGCCCGTGAGAAATGACCATGACCGACGAGGACGACGTCGCGCTCGCCCAAGACCGGCAGCACGACGGACAGCACGAGATCGGCACGGGAGCCGAGGTCGTCGATCGACTCGCCGTGCGGGCACGGGTGCGTCCACACGGTCCAGTGCGGCACGGTTGCTTGAATTTCTGGCGAGGTCAGGCCTTCGTAGTCTCCGTAGTCGACTTCGGAGAGCGCGTCCCATCCGCGGTCGACTGTCAGTCCGGCGAGCTGTGCGGTCCGCTGTGCCCGCGCGCGTGGGCTCGACAGAACCAGCGGATCACGCAGTTCGAGTTCCTCGATGAGTTCGCCTGCTGCAACGGCCTGCTGCTCGCCGACTGCTGTCAGTGGGACGTCCGTGGTTCCGGTGTGACGGCCAGTGGTGGCCCATTCGGTTTCACCGTGCCGGAGGAGCACGACACGGCCGGTGTTGCCGGAGTTGGAGATCGTCATACCCGCAATGATGCCGTGTGTGTCCGCGATGTGGGCGCATCGGATTCGGCTTCGACGCGCCCACATTCGCGTTCCCCTGGCTCTGACGTGCTTTGTACGCAAGGATCGCAGGTGTGACGACAGTACTGGCAGTGGCCAATCAGAAGGGTGGCGTCGCGAAGACGACGACGGTTGCGTCGCTAGCGGCCGCACTTCATGCGCTCGACCAGCGTGTTCTCGTGGTCGACCTCGATCCGCAGGGGTGCCTGACGTTTTCGTTGGGTCACAACCCTGACAAACTCGAGTCATCGGTGCACGAAGTCCTGACCGGCGACAAGAACGTTTCCGACGTGCTCATCGAAACCGACGAGGGCATCGTGCTGCTCCCCGCGACGATCGACCTCGCCGGTGCCGAAGCGTTGCTCCTCATGCGTCCTGGACGAGAATATGCCCTCAAGCGAGCGCTGGCGCCGGTGATCGACAACTTCGACGTCGTCATCATCGACTGTCCTCCGTCGCTGGGCGTGTTGACCCTCAACGGCCTCACCGCAGCCCAATCGGTGCTCGTTCCATTGCAATGTGAAACTCTCGCGCATCGTGGTGTAGGACAGTTACTTCGGACCGTCTCGGAAATTCAACAGATCACCAATCCCGATCTGACTCTGCTCGGCGCACTGCCGACTCTGTTCGATGCGCGGACGACTCACAGCAGGGATGTGCTCGGCGACGTATCCGATCGATACGGTCTGCCGGTTCTGTCGCCGCCGATCCCCCGAACGGTCCGCTTCGCGGAGGCGACGGCTTCGGGTTCGACAGTGCTCTCGGGCCGAAAGAGCAAGGGCGCGCAGGCATATCGCGAACTCGCAGCGAACCTTCTGGCGCATTGGCAGCACGGGACCGCATTGGCCACTTATTCTCCGAACACACCGGACTGATCGGTTTCGGTAGCGCCGCTTCAGCGTGCCGATAGTGCAACGAGGTTCTCACCGCGTTGCTCGATGACTACATCGCCGATCACCGACATACCCACTGGGCCGGTATAACCGGCTCGGTCGACTTCCAAGGTCCGTTCTACGGTGCCTTCGGCGGGGTCGATCACGGCTGTTCCGTCTGGTACCGGCACCAGTAGTCGGCCGGCCATGACCGTGCCGGGTCCGAGTGCGCCCGGGATCGACCACATCGGGGCCAGATCGGTCGATCCCAGTGCCACGGTTCCAGTTCCAGTCCACCAGCTGAAGACCGATGCGGCCTTGACTACCGCTTCGGCTATGGGGGAGTCGTTTTCGTCGACGACTGCTGCGGGAAGATCGAACTCTGCCAAGGGCTGTGCGTTTCCATCGAAGACGGCGACCCTCGGCGGCTGTGATGAATGCGCTGGAATGGACACTGCCACACGGTCACCCGAAGCAACCAGAATCGATGCATCAGCGACGGGGCCGTCGGGTCCGATCAAGGCCGCCACGACGGAAGAACCGTATTCCTCCGGCTGCTGGGCATCCTTCGGAGCTGGATTCATCGTTGTCAGTCGGGCTCCGGACTCACCTGGGCACTGCTCGAGAACTGCGACGCGAGAACTGTTGGAAGCGGAGGACAGTAGGGTACAACCCGATCTGGGTTGACCACTTGGATTGACCGGCGCGTCGACGCGGCCGTATTCGAGTGTTCGGACGAGGTCCGAGCGCCATAGCTCCATTCGAGTGTCACCCCGCGAGGTGACGTAGGTTCCGTCCTCGCTCAGCACGATATCCGTATCAGCGTCGCTGCTGCGTTGCGCTTTTCGTGTACCGCTGGAGCTGTCGAGTGCGGTGACTTGCGAGCAACCCCTGGCGTCCTGATAGACCGCGACGATCGTATTCCACGCATCCGTAACGGCACAGAGCTTTCGATCTCGGACGTAGCTCCATGCAATCGAGCCGTCGATCGGGTCTCGACCGGAGACCGTGCCACCGTCGCCCGTGACGACGGCACTGCCGGTGGTGACGGGTGCCGACGTGACCGGACTCGATGCACGCCAAGCTTCGGTCAGTGCGTCCGGAATCGACGTTGCCACATTCGCTTGAGACAAAGGGGATTCCGCAGGGGCAGATGTCGTGCCGTGCGCGTCGCTTCGGAGCCACACAACTCCGAGAACGAGCACGGTCACGACTGCGATCGCTGCGGCAACAGCGATATCCGATCGGCGCCGACGTTCGGGTGCAAGCACAGCTTGGGAGACTACTCCGACGCGGCCGCACCGGACGAGGCAGACGCGGAGGAGCGGCGACGCCGTCGTCTACGTGGTGCAGCCGTCGTCTCTGTCCCTGTGTCACCGGTGGATTCGGTGGCTACCGGCCCGGTGGTGTCATCGACGGAATCCGACTCCCCGGCGGCGGGCTTGCCCGCTCTGGTGCGCGAGCGAGAGCGGGAGCGGCGAGGCTTGGACGCACGCGGCTCCGCATCGGAATCGGTCTTGTCCGGTCCCTTTTCTTCCGAGGTCTCATCGGTCGACGCGCTACCGTTCGAGTCCTTGGGAGACTTGGCTTCGGAGGTCTTGTGGACTGTGCTGCCCACACCGGCAGGGATGTCGAGTTCTTCGAACAGGTGCGGGCTGCTCGAGTAGGTCTCGACGGGGTCGGGCGTCCCGAGGTTGAGAGCTTTGTCGATGAGCTGCCACCGGGGGATGTCGTCCCAATCGACCAACGTCACAGCGATGCCGGTGCGGCCTGCGCGGCCGGTACGGCCGATGCGGTGAACGTATGTCTTCTCGTCCTCCGGGCACTGATAGTTGATGACGTGCGTGACGTCGTCGATATCGATGCCTCGAGCGGCCACATCGGTTGCCACGAGAACATCGATTCCACCGGTGCGGAACTTCTTCAGGGCTTTTTCGCGCTGGACCTGCCCGAGGTCACCGTGCACCGAGCCGACGGCGAACCCGCGTTCAGCGAGCTCGTCTGCGACTTTCTGGGCGGTGCGTTTGGTGCGGGTGAAGATCATGGTTGCGCCGCGGCCGTTTGCTTGGAGCACTTTGGTCACCATCTCGACCTTGTCGAGAGCGTGGGCTCGGTAGACGTGCTGGGCGGTGCGATCGTGCACTGCCGACGACTCGGCCTCTTCGGCGCGGATATGCGTCGGCTGGGTGAGGAACGTACGGGCGAGGGTGATGATCGGTCCTGGCATCGTCGCCGAGAACAACATCGTCTGCCTTTTGTCCGGAACCATTCCGAGAATGCGCTCGATGTCCGGCAGGAATCCGAGATCGAGCATCTCGTCGGCCTCGTCGAGCACCAGGACGCCGATCTTGCCCAAAATCAGGTGACCCTGCTTGGCGAGGTCCAGAAGGCGCCCGGGTGTTCCGACGACGACGTCGACGCCGTTCTGCAGGGCATTGATCTGCGCCTCGTAGGGGCGCCCGCCGTAGATCGAGAGCACCTTGACAGGTCCAGTCGTCGAGCGGAGATGTTTGGCAGCATTCTGGAGGTCGGAGGTGACCTGCACGCATAGTTCGCGGGTAGGCACGATGATGAGCGCCCGGGGGGTGCCGTCGAGGGCCGTGGTGCCGGAGTCCGATGTGGAGATGCGCTGCAACAGAGGAACGCCGAACCCGAAGGTCTTGCCCATTCCGGTGCGCGCCTGACCGATGAGGTCGTCGCCTGCGAGAGCCAGGGGGAGTGTCAGCTCTTGGATTGCGAAGGTCCGCTCGATCCCGATGTCCTTCAGGGATCGGACGATCTCCTCGCGCACGCCCAATTCGGCGAAGGTCGGGGGCACGTGCGTGTCGTCGAGCTGGGCGGACAACATCGTGTCGCCGGTCTCGTCTTCTTGGTCGATGATGATCTTGCTCAGGGGTCTGGCCTTCCTCGTATCGAGAACGTACGCACAAGGAAGGGCACAGGCCTATTGCCGGCCGAAGTCGATGCCCTCAATCCGATGTGATGTCGCGTCGAGCCTCAGCCGCGATCGTGTTCGGGCCCGAACACAATGGGCGAAGCAGTCGTAGCGACCCGGATCAGGTGCGCACACATTGTCACTGATCTCCGCGTGAGTCGGTCCGTATCGATCGGTCCGTGCAGTGATCCGTTTCCCATGGTAGCTTGCCGAGCGCTCATCCGGTGTATCGAGTGATTTCCAGTACCTTCGCGACTGGGCGCGCAACCCGACACTCGTTGTCGGTCTGCGCTGATGTGTCGATCCTGACGAGACTACGATCGTGTTCCATGGGAGCCCACTCGTCTGATCTGTCCACCTCCGCGCCGTTCGCCTCTGCCTCACCCACCGAGGAACCGTCCGGTACCGGAGGTCGATCCGAGTTGGCGTTGGTGGCGTACGACCACCCCGGAGTATCGGACCTCTTCGCGGTGCTGGCGTACGGCGAGATTTCCGCGTTCTATCGGCTGGCCGAGGACGCCCGAATGGCTCCGTCCATGCAGGGACGTGTCGCACTGGCAAGTATGGCGGCAGCGGAGATGAACCACTTCGAAACTGTAGTGGCCGCCCTGTCGGACCGAGGAGTGGACGTATATGCCGCGATGGACCCCTTCGTCCGCGCACTCGATGAATACCACGCGTCCACGAACCCGTCGACATGGATGGAAGCGCTGGTCAAAGCCTACGTCGGCGACGGGATTGCGGCTGACTTCTACCGCGAGATCGCCCACACACTCGATCCCAGCGTCGCGGGGATCGTCCGCGCGGTACTTGCCGAGACCGGTCATTCGGAATTCGTGGTTCACGAGGTCGCGGTCCGGGTGCAGGAAAGCTCTCAGGACAAGGCACGCTTGATGTTGTGGGGCCGGCGACTACTCGGTGAAGCGATCACCCAGGCGCAGCACGTGTTGGCGCAGCGCGAGGGCCTCACCGACTTGGTGATCGCAGTGTCGGGCGATCTCAACGGGGTCGCAGCGTTGTTCGATCGAATGCAGGAGCAGCACTCGAAACGGATGCGCGTGCTCGGGCTCGTCTGACAGAGAACATGGTGTTCGCTGACAGCACAGGTGCGAGGTGAGCTCCTGAGGTGTCGGCTGCACTAGCCTGGATCAAGCAGCCTTAGTTGTCTATGAGTTCGGAGGTTGGCCGTGGAGGTCAAGATCGGTGTGTCGGAAAGCTCTCGCGAGCTCGTGGTGAACAGTGCACAGTCGCCGGACGAGGTCGAGAAGCTCGTTGCTCAGGCTTTGAGCGGCAAGGACGGCGTGCTGGCCCTCGTCGACGAGAAGGGCCGCAAGTACCTAGTGCAGGCCGCGAAGGTGGCGTACGTGGAGATCGGCCCAGCCGATTCTCGCAAGGTCGGATTCGCGACGTAGATTTCCGGATCGAGAACGCGCGAGGCCCCGTATCGGAAGATCGATACGGGGCCTCGCGCGTTCTCGTCAACTCTAAGGAGACTGAAGAGGAACGTGGGCCAGTCCGCCCCAGGCGAGTGACACCGTGGTGTCGACAGCGTCCTCTTTGGAAATCGGACGGTCGGCCTCGAGCCAGTATCGCGCAGTGAACTGGCTGGCACCGACGAGACCTACGGCAAGTACGCGTGCTCGGTACGGGTCAAGGCCCGAGTCGTGGGCGACGAGGTCGAACACGGCGTCGACGCAGGCTTCCGTTGCCTGCTCCACTCGTGCGCTCACCTGGGGGTCGCCCATGAGATCCGATTCGAACACCAGACGAAACCCTTGCGTGTCGGTATCTACGAAGTCGTAGAACGCCAGCACTGCAGCACGGACGCGCTGCCGGTTGTCGGTCGTCGAACGCAACGCTTGTCTGACCCCCGAGATCAGGGTGTCGACGTAACTTTGCAGCACGGCGAGGTATAGCTCGAGTTTGCCGGGAAAATGCTGGTAGAGCACCGGTTTGCTGACTCCGGCGCATTCGGCGATCTCATCCATTCCGGACGCGTGATAGCCACGGGTCACGAAAATCTCGCTCGCTGCAGCCAAGAGTTGCGCGCGTCGCGCCTCGCGTGGCAAGCGCGCGCTGCGGCGGCCGGCTGGAGGAGTCGGACGGTCCGAGGACATCCGATCCGCGAGTTCTGTCATAGTGCTTGATCCCATCCGCATAGGTCACTGCGCCGGTGTCGGCTGCCCGTTGGTGCCCGTATCCGGAGGCGTTTGGTACTTGTAGCGCAGATCGCTGGCAACAATACCTTTCGGAGATGTGATCGAAGGGACTGCGGGTCGCCCTCGTTTCTCGAGTCACATCAGCAGACGAGTCGGACATCCTGATAACTGGGCCCAAATCGGGCTTTGGGTTTGTTCGAAGCCGTAATTATCGGCGCGGCGAGCGGCGTATCCGCCAGACTGTGAGATTCTGGCGGAGTGACTGACCGAGGAGGGCCGAGGCGTGGAGGTGCATACCTCCCACCCGATCAGCGGTCACGTCGGTTCGAGGCCGCAGAAGGCCACCGTACCGACGGCGATCGCGGTACGGAGAGCGCGCGAGGGCGAGGATATGACGGCCCCGCTCGACGGTATGAAAGCGGTCCGGATGATCTCCCGCGTGAAGTTGGCGGCGCAGGTTCGCACCAGCCGCTGCGGGCCCAGTGGGACCCGACGAGCCGAGAAGAAGTACGACGTCCGCGGACACCGCGTCCGGAACGTCAAGTCAGAAAACAGAGCAAGCTTGGAAAATTTGCATCTGTCTATGGCTGGCGTGCCTATGCAATTCCGCTGCTTCTGGTGGTGACCACGCTGGTCGTGGTCGACGCGGTGCGTACCGGCGATCCCACGACCACCGCGACCGGAAACCTCTCACTGACTGCGGATCCGGGATTCGGCGCGCTCAGCTCGGACACGAGCGGTTCTGAAGTGATCGGGGTTCCTCCGCAAGCCGACGGCAACTTCGCTGCATCCATTCCCTCCGGTGAGCTACCGGACGGCGGGTCGTTTGCTGTCGATGGTGCGGGTACCTGGCACCTTGTCCCTGGATCGTCGAACCAGGTCGGTCAAGGGACCGAGCGCACCTTCACCTACACCGTCGAGGTCGAGGACGGCATCGACACGGCAGGATTCGGTGGCGACGAGTCGTTCGGAAGACTGGTCGATCAGACACTGGGGAACCCGAAGAGTTGGACCAACGACCCCCGGTTCGCATTCCGCAGAATCGAATCCGGTGATCCTGATTTTCGAATTTCGCTGACCTCGCAGATGTCCATCCGTAAGGCATGTGGTTACGACATCCAGCTCGAGGTCTCGTGCTACAACCCTGGAATCGGACGCGTGGTGCTCAACGAGCCCCGGTGGGTGCGTGGTGCGATCGCGTTTCAAGGTGATATCGGCTCGTACCGTCAGTATCAGATCAATCACGAGGTCGGACACGCGATCGGCTATCAGCAACATCAGCCCTGCGAAACCGAGGGAGGCCTTGCCCCGGTCATGATGCAGCAAACCTTCGGTACCTCGAACGACGACATCGCCCGCCTCGATCCAGAGGGCGTCGTGCCTATGGACGGCAAGACCTGTCGGTTCAATCCGTGGCCTTATCCCCGTAGCTGAACCCTCGTTAGCGGTCGCGGACCGATGCGAGCGGTGGATCACCGAAGCGGCGGCGAGTGAGCAGTTCGGTAACGTGAGGTGACCCAACGTGGCATACGGCCACTGACGGAGTGCCGTCGAGGAGTGCATGTTTCATGACGAAGTTGCCCCCACTTGTCGAACCGGCAGGAGAGCTCACGCTTGAAGAGGTGGCTCGATACAGCCGCCATCTGATCATCCCTGACGTAGGAATGACGGGTCAGCGACGGTTGCGGAACGCTCGAGTGTTGGTGATCGGCGCCGGAGGGCTCGGCTCGCCTGCATTGCTCTATCTCGCGTCGGCGGGCGTGGGAACGCTGGGGATCGTCGAGTTCGACGACGTCGAATTGTCCAACCTGCAGCGGCAGGTCATCCACGGCAGTTCCGACGTCGGGCGCCCGAAAGGGGAAAGCGCTCGCGATTCGATTCGCGAAATCAACTCCGGTGTCGAGGTCAGGCTGCACAATGTGAGGCTGGATCGCTCGAATGCGGTGGCTCTCTTCGAACAGTACGATCTCGTTCTCGACGGAACTGACAACTTTGCCACGCGCTACCTCGTCAACGATGCCGCTGCTCTGGCCGGTAAGCCCTACGTGTGGGGGTCGATCTACCGTTTCGAAGGTCAGGTCTCGGTGTTCTGGGAGGATGCGCCGGACGGGGTCGGTTTGAACCTCAGAGATCTGTATCCGGAGGCTCCGCCGCCCGGAATGGTTCCCTCCTGTGCGGAGGGCGGCGTGCTGGGGGTCCTGTGCGCTTCGATCGGGTCGGTCATGGTGACCGAGGCGATCAAGCTGATCACCGGCATCGGTGACACTCTGCTGGGGCGATTGTTGGTGTACGACGCGTTGGCTATGAGTTACCGCACCATCCGCCTGCAGCGAGATCCGGATCGGATTCCGATCACCGAACTCATCGATTACGACGCGTTCTGCGGTGTCGTGTCCGACGAGGGTGCGGCTGCGGCGGAAGATTCGACGATCACGCCGAACGAGTTGGCAGTGTTGCTCGAGGCTGGTGCCGACATCGCGTTGATCGACGTTCGCGAGCCGGCGGAGTGGGACATCGTGCATATCGAGGGGGCAACCCTGGTGCCGAAGGGCGTGATCATCTCCGGGGATGCACTCGCGTCGCTGCCCCACGATCGACGCATCGTGTTGCATTGCAAAACGGGAATTCGGTCGGCAGAGGCACTGGCCGTCCTGAAGCACGCGGGTTTCGCCGATGCAGTTCATCTGCAAGGGGGCATTCTCGCCTGGGCCGGTCAGATCGATCCCAGCTTGCCGATCTACTAGCCGCACGTCGGCGTTGTTCGGCCGGTCATACTCCACGCGCGCCTGCGGAGCGGTGCGGCTCGTCGGCGGTAGCGTGAGAGTCGTGAGCTCAGTGGAACCCCCTCAACACGTGATCTCCACATTCGGGCTGCGCGATGTATCGCCCACGCCGCTCGGTGCCGACTGGGACGGTGGGTGGCGGCTCGGTGATGTCGTGCTTTCGCCTGTCGCAGATCACGCGCGTGCTGCGTGGTCGGCGAAGATTCGCGAGACCCTGGCCGTCGACGGTGTCCGCCTTGCGCGTCCCGTCCGGTCGACCGACGGGCGCTACGTAGTCAGTAGTTGGCGCGCTGACACCTTCATCGAGGGTTCGCCGGAACCGCGGCACGACGAGGTCGTGTCACTGTCGATGCGGCTTCACGCGGCAACGGCCCAGCTGGAGCGCCCTCGCTTTCTGGTGCAGCCCCCTGTTGCCCCGTGGGCGGATGTGGATGTGTTCGTTGCAGCTGATCGGGCGGCTTGGGAAGCTGTACCTTTGCGGGCGGCGCGGGGTGCGGGCGCTCCGGAAGTCACCTCCGAAGACGGGCGTCAGAGCCTCGAACTGATCAAGCAGTTCGCGAGTCTGCGCCGGCCTGTCGAGTCGGCAGACCAGTTGGTGCACGGCGATCTGTTCGGCACGGTGCTGTTCGACGGCAGCGAGGCTCCTGGCCTCACCGACATCACCCCGTATTGGCGTCCGACGTCGTGGGCCGCAGCGGTCGCCGTGGTCGATGCCATTTCGTGGGGTGGTGCGGACGACGCTTTGATCGGGCGCTGGGACGATCTTCCCGAATGGCCACAAATGTTGTTGCGTGCTTTGATATTTCGGTTTGCGGTGCACGCGCTGCATCCGCGCTCGACGCCCGAGGCTTTCCCCGGGCTCGCGCGGACGGCCGATCTGGTTCGGCTGATCCTCTAGTTCAGTGATCTGCCCCGAGTTCACGGAAGAACACACGTGCGGCCTCGCCCGCACGTAGAGGGTCGCCTGCGGCCACGGCATCGACCAGCGCGGCATGTTCGTCCAGGTAGTCGTTGTCGTGTTCGGCGGCGTGGTGATGCATAGCCCGGCGGATCACCGGCAGTAGTGAATCGTAGAACTCCAGATAGATGGCGTTGTGGGAAGCGGCGACGATCGCGCGATGAAACTGCGCATCGAGCGCGATGGCGTCGTCGCGAGACCGAGTTGTCCAGGCGAGGTTTCGTGCGGCGAGTGCCTCTCGCAGTGCGCTGATGTCGTCTCCGTCGGCTCGCTCGGCGGCAAGTGTCGCCGCGGTGACTTCGAGGGTGCGTCGTAGCTCGGTGACATCACGATCCTGCGCGTCGGCGAAGTATTTTCCCAGGGCGCCGCCCAGATCCGACACCGTCATCACATACGTGCCCGATCCCTGCCTTCGCTCGAGCATTCCAGCGTGGACCAGCGCCTGCACGGCCTCTCGTACCGTGTTTCGACCGGTACCGGTCAGCTCGCACAGTTCGGGTTCTGCCGGAATCCGCGAACCGACCGGCCAACGCTTGGCCACGATCTCCTCGCGAAGTTGCACAGTGACCTGTGAAATCAGGCTGGAACGCTGAACTTGCTGCATGCGTGACTCCCCGTTGTCTTCTCGATGTTGTGAGCCAGTTTAAGGCTTTGCGTCAGATGATCCGGTCATCCTATGATTTGGTGGTGAGTCCCGCTGCAGTAACAGAGTCGAACGATCGGACCCGCGCTCGGCATCTGGTGCGAGGACGTGCACTCGTCTTCGCAGCCATCATCGTGTCAGCGCTGACCTTGCGTGCCGCCGTGACTTCGATCAGCCCACTGTTCGGGCGTATCGGCGACGAACTCCACTTCGGATCCACGGTCGTCGGACTGGTGGGAATGCTACCGCCGGCGATGTTCGCCGTCTTCGGCCTTCTGACACCCCTCATCGTCAAGAGAATCGGACTCGAGCGCGCCGCCCTCGTGGCGATGTTGGCGACGACCCTCGGAATGGCTACCCGAGCATTCGCGCCGGGGACCGGCTCGCTCCTCGCCTTGTCGGCACTTGCGCTGGCAGGCATGGGAATCGGGAACGTCGTCCTCCCGCCGCTGGTGAAGCGCTACTTCTCCGATCGCCTGGCCGTAGTCAGCACCCTCTACATCTGTGCCATGCAGATCAGCACGATGGTTCCTCCGCTGTTGGCAGTTCCCGTCGCGGAGGCATACGGGTGGCGCATCTCGATCGGGATGTGGGCTGTCGTGGGGGTGGCGGCAGCAGCACCGTGGCTCGGCGTCGTGCTCTCACGCCGTGAACGTGACGGGAGGGAAGCGGCGAGCACAGCGGCCGTGCAGGAGCATTCGGAAGGCAGGATTTGGCGCTCGTCGCTGGCATGGGGAATGGTCGGCATGTTCGCGATGACCTCGTTCATCACCTACTCGATGCTGACCTGGCTACCGACGATCCTCACCGACTCGGGCATAAGCGAGGCCTTCGCCGGTGCCTCGGTCGCAGCCTTCGGCGGCATGGGCCTGATTTCCTCGCTGGCCGCCCCGTCGCTCTGCGCGCGGCTGCGCAACCCGTACGGCTTGGTCATCGCGGCTGCGGTCTTCTACCTCATCGGGGTCGCCGGACTGTATTTCTCGCCGACCGCCGGCACCGTTCTCTGGGTATGCCTCATCGGACTCGGCACGATGACATTCCCGATGTCGTTGACACTCATCAATCTCCGCACCCGCACTCACGCCGGGTCCTCCGCACTCTCGGGGTTCACACAGGGACTCGGTTACGTCGTATCGGCCACTGGGCCGCTGTCGTTCGGACTGTTGCACACACTCTCCGGGGGCTGGGGAATACCGATGCTCCTACTGACCGGATGTGTGGCGGTACTGCTCGTCGGCGGGTACCTGTGCTGCCGCCCGCGCATGCTCGAAGACACCTGGTGACCGCGGGGTCCTAACCGCAGGGTCGTAGGGACGATGTCCTCACGGGTGGCGGTTTTGCCCCGTGAGAGCAAGTTAATCGACAGGTCACCGCAGGCAGCGCCCGCGCAACATGGTCTTTCTATCTTTGGGTCTCCCACGCGATCAGGAGGCCCACGTGACCAGCATTTCCGAGGCATCACCAGCCGAAGTTGCTTCGACGGCAACGCCCGAGCGAGGAAGCGTTCCGGTGTCGATCAAGCACCGCATCAGCCACTGGAACTCCGAGGACGTCGAGGCGTGGGAGGCCGGGGGCAAGACTATAGCGAAGCGGAATTTGATCTGGTCCGTCGTCGCCGAGCACGTCGGATTCTCCATCTGGTCGATCTGGTCCGTGATGGTTCTGTTCATGCCGGTGTCGGTCTACGGCATCGACGCGGCAGGCAAGTTCTTCCTCGTCGCGGTGCCGACGCTGGTCGGAGCGATCCTTCGGATTCCGTATACGTTCGCGACAGCCAAGTTCGGCGGTCGTAACTGGACGATCTTCAGCGCCCTCGTCCTGCTGATCCCGACGATGCTGACCATGTACTTCATGCTGAACCCGGCGTCGTACACCACCTACATCGTCGTCGCAGCCTTTGCCGGCCTCGGTGGTGGCAACTTCGCGTCCTCGATGACCAACATCAACGCCTTCTATCCGCAGCGCGAAAAGGGGTGGGCACTCGGGCTGAACGCCGGCGGCGGAAACATCGGTGTGCCTGTCATTCAACTCATCGGCCTGTTGGTCATCGCCACGATCGGCAACACGGCTCCCGAAATCGTATGTGCCGTCTACCTCGTCTTCATCGCGATCGCCGCCGTCGGTGCCGCACTCTTCATGGACAACCTCGAGAACCAGAAGACCAACGGCCGCTCGATGATCGATGTTCTCAGGTTCTCCGATTCCTGGTGGATAGCCTTCCTCTACGTCGGAACGTTCGGCTCGTTCATCGGATTCAGTTTTGCGTTCGGTCAGGTTCTGCAGATCAATTTCCTCGCCGGTATCACCGACGGCGCGCCCGCCACCGCAGCCCAGCAGGCACAAGCGTCGTTGCACGCAGCTCAGATCGCGTTCCTCGGTCCTTTGCTCGGATCGATTGCACGACCTTTCGGTGGCAAGCTCGCCGACAAGATCGGTGGCGGCAAGATCACGCTGTACACGTTCGTGGCGATGGTCTTCTCCACCGGGATCCTGGTTGCCGCAGGCACGTGGGACGACAACACCGTAGGTGCTGCCACCGGAACCATGATGACCCTCTTCGTGATCGGGTTCATTCTTCTGTTCCTTCTCTCCGGCATCGGCAACGGTTCGGTCTACAAGATGATTCCCGCGATTTTCGCCGCCAAATCCGTTGAACTGCAGGGCATGAGCATCGAGGAACAGCAGCATTTCTCGCGCAGGATGTCCGGCGCGCTCATCGGAATTGCCGGTGCCGTAGGGGCTTTGGGTGGTGTAGGAATCAACCTCGTGCTGCGAGCTTCGTACTCGGGTGCGGCGAAGTCTGCAACCACGGCCTTCTGGGTGTTTCTCGTCTTCTATGTCGTGTGCTGTGCAGTGACGTGGGCCGTTTATCTGCGTAAGCCGCGGGTTCTCGAAGGCGAGAAGACGAACGCGTCCGTCGCGGTCTGACTTCTTTTCACCTCGAAAATTTCACGACTGAGTGGGGCTTTCGACGCGAGCCGAGCATATCGACCGCGCGACGAAGACGGTCATGACATCTACCGAAGAGACCGTCGACTACGACGCCCTCGTATTCGCCACCAGTTCCTACCCTTTCGTTCCTCCGATCATCGGGCACGATCGCCCGAGGCGATCGATCCGACCGTTGAGTTCGACGAGTCAGGTGAGCGCAAGGTTCCGGTGTTGATGGGGATGCCTGCATCCGACCGCATGTGCACACCTGAGTAACCGCTACTTAACGACCAAGAAACACGGGCAACGTGCAATAGCACCAGGAGGTACGTGATGACTGTCATCGAGTCTCGAACCAGCACCACCAGAAACAGGAACCAGCAGTTTCCATCGACACCGGGAGTGGAATCCGCGCGCTCGTGGACTGCCGCGTGCACTGTCGGCGACATCGATCCGTTCGGCCGGGCAGCAGTCATGTCCAGGGGTCTCGTCGGTGACCGGAGCGGTGAACCTACCGTGGCCTCGCCGTTGCTCGAGCAGGTCTTTTCTCCTCTCGAGGGCCGATGCCTCGACGTCATCGACGTCTCGCTCGGATCTTTCGAGACCAAGATCTCGGGCGGCGTGATTTTCGTGCGTGGCGCATCGACATGAGCTCGGCTGCCGAGACCGGGGAACCTCTGGCAGGATTCGCCGTCGGAATCACCGCGTCGCGGCGCGCCGAGGAGTTCGAGACGCTACTCGTTCGGCGCGGAGCCTCGGTAATGCACGCACCGGCCATCCGGATCATTCCGCTGTCCGACGACGCCGAACTGGAACGCGTCACCGCCAGCATCATCGCCGATCCGCCGACGATCACCGTTGCAACGACGGGAATTGGATTTCGAGGCTGGATCGAGGCGGCCGATGGGTGGGGGCAGGCCGAAAGCCTCGGAGCAGCACTCGCGTCGTCGCGACTGCTGGCTCGTGGGCCGAAAGCCAAGGGGGCAATCCGTGCAGCCGACCTACGCGAAGAGTGGTCACCGGCATCCGAATCTTCGACAGAAGTGCTCGAACATCTTCTCGCAGAGGGGGTCGAAGGCAAACGGATTGCTGTGCAACTCCACGGCGCAACAACGGAGTGGGAACCGGTCCCGGACTTTTGTAAGGCATTGCGTTCCGCCGGAGCGGAAGTGGTGCCCGTACCCGTATACCGCTGGATTACACCGGATGACAGCGTTCCCATGGATCGCATGATCGAAGCAGTCATCGTCGGAGATCTCGACGCCATCAGCTTCACGAGTGCGCCCGCAGTGGCGTCCCTGCTGATGCGAGCTCACGAGAACGGTGTTCTCGAACCTTTGCTGCAATCGATGCGGACCCGGGTGCTGCCGGTATGTGTAGGACCGATCACCGCCGCACCTCTCGAACAACTGAACGTCGCGACGACGCAGCCGGCACGTGCTCGCCTCGGGGCGCTGGCGCGTCATATCGCGGAGGAACTACCGCGACGCTCCCAACTCATAAGCGCGGGCGGCCACCTACTGAGCGTGCGCGGTAAATGTGTCGTGGTCGACGGCGAAGTGCGATCGGTATCACCAGCAGGCATGGCACTGCTCAAGACTTTGTCGACGCGGCCTGGGCGAGTGGTATCCCGGGAAGATCTACTCGCATCGCTGCCCGGCGGCGGGGGAGATACTCACGCCGTCGAAACGGCCATGACTCGCCTCCGCTCTGCGCTCGGCGCACCGAAAGCCATTCACACCGTGGTCAAACGAGGCTACCGGCTTGCGGTCGACGAACCCGAGGTCGCCGAGGAGTGCGAAGAGTCCGAGATGCCCGAACGAACTTCCATGTCCGCCATGCCCATCTGCGAAGGGAGCAAGTACTAGGTGAAATCAGGTCCTGCCCTCGTCCTGGTAGCCCGTGGGGTCAGAAATCCGCGCGGCGTGGAAATGATCGCCGAATCGGCCGATGCCGTGAGCGGTCAGGTCTCCGGGTCGCTTTCGTCGATGTCCTCGGACCCCCTTCATCCGAGCTTCTTCGCTCTAGCCGAGGCAGGCGCCGACGGCGTCACCGAACCGCTGGGTGTGCACCCCGCCATCGTCGACCTCGTCGTGTATCGATACCGCGAAGGTGCTCGTCAGTTCAACGCACGATCGGCAGCAGTTCCACCGGTTCGGTCGAGCTGGCTTCGGCCGGCACCAGGGCCAACGCGTCGTGATCGATCAGGTGGAGCAAATGTGCTGTGCGGACAGCGATGTCCGCTCGCCATCCGGTGCCGTCGCGCATCACCGGAACGATCCGAGCCGTCGGCGAACCCACGGCTTCAGCGTTGGTCAGGTAGCCGAGGCGTGGGGCGCTCGGAGTACTTGCGGTCAGTGCTTCGACCACAGTGGGTGCGATGAGCAGCAGAGTTCCGATGGCAGCCAGCGGATTACCTGGTAGGCCGAGCACCACTCGCCCACTCGGCAGTATCGCGGTAATCTGAGAGCCTCCTGGGCGCACCAGGATTCGACCGACCACTGTGTCGGCATCCGCGTGGACCAGTGCCGTGCGGAGTTGATCTGCGGCACCCCCTCCAGTTGCGCCGACGACAATCGTGATGTCCGTTGCCGTCGACGTGGTCAACAAATCCTCGAACGCAGTAGGTGAATCGGGGAGGTACACGGTGTCGACGACCGTAATTCCGCACGCGTGAAGATACAGCGGCAGAATTGGTCCGAGCGCGTCGCGTGTCTGCCCTGCTTCGAGTGGACCGGACGCTTGTATCTCGTTGCCGCTCAATACGATTTGCGCGCGGACCGGGCCGCGGACCGTAAGCTCGACTACCTCCGCGCTCAGTGCGACCGACATGACTGCAGGCGACACTGAGGTGCCGGCGGGCGCCAGCTCGGCACCGGCGTGCCAATCCTCACCGCGGCGTCGCGTGTCGTCCTGCTGCGTGACGTTCGGTGACAGGCTCAACTGTCCGGCGGAATCGAGCTCGACGAATTCGTCGCGGACTACCGAGGTCGCGCCTGCGGGAACGTGTGCTCCGGTGGCGATTCGGACAGCGTGGCCCTGCGTCATGGCCGCAAGTCCACTGGTACCGGCATAGGCGATGTCCCCTCGAACAGTCCACGGGCCGGTGCCGGACACCGCATAACCATCCATTGCCGATATGTCCACGTAGGGGAGGGGGCGGGTAGCGATCATCGGCTCGGCCAATACCGCGCCACGCGCATGCAACAGTGGCACTCGTCGGGGCGCGCCAGGGGTGAGTCTGTCTCGAATCCGCTTGCGGGCCTGGTCGACGGTGAGAGCCGGCGGTACGGAATCGGCGACGGCGCGTTGTGCTCGTGCCCGGTAGAGATCCTCGACGGTATCGCAATCGCTGGACACTTCGGAAAGGTCGAGGACTGCATAATCGTCGGGGACGATCGATCGCATGGATCGGTTGGCAAGTGTGTCTACTCGGGCCAGTGTCGCCACCAACTTCGAGCGATCCCACACACCGAAAAGATATTGCGCTCGGCCTGTTTCGTCACGGACGAACGTCGCACCCGTCGAGTTGGTCAGTGACGCAACGAGAAGGGCGTCGACGCTGTTCGCGGCGACGAACGGTAGGTCCGCGGCGAGAATGACCACCACGTCCGCCACTGATTCCTGTAGTGCTCTCAGACCGGCTGCGACCGCAGCGACCGGCCCCGATCCGGCAGGCGACTCCTGCGTCTGGAGGACACGAGAATTTAGTTCGTGCCGCGTCGGTCCCACCGTCACGATCAGACCGGCCCGCCGCACCGCCTCCACTGCGATCCCGATCATGCTTCGCCGTCCGACGGTCAACGCTGGTTTGTCGACCCCGCCCATCCGCGAGCCGCGTCCGCCGGCCAGGACGATCGCGTCGAACCTCGGATTCTCGCTGTTCACGCCGGTAGTGGGACGTTCTGCAACCGAACCTGGCCACGTGCAATTGCCTTCCCGCTGTCGGATGCGGTGATGGTGACGAGCCATAGTTGCTGAATTCTGCCTTGCTGCAACGGTTCCGCCAGTACATCGACGCGGCCTCCCTTGCTGGCGCGAAGGAAGTCGGTTGCGTTGTGGACCCCGACGGCGAACTCGCCTCGTTCTTTCACCGCTTCGCTGGCTCCGATACTCGCAGCCGACTCCACCGCGGTCGTGTAGACCCCGCCGTGCACCACTCCCCATGGGGTGAAGTGTTCCGCGGTGAGCTCGATACGACCCACGACGCGTGTACCCGAGACCTCGTCGACGACCAATCCGGCGCTCGCGACGAATCCACTCGCAGTGGCAAGTGCGTACCTCGCGGTCGGACGCGGATCGAATTGTCCCAAGTTCATTCTTTCAGGTTAGTGCGTGAGGTCGAGTCGGGTAGTCGATGACTTCGGGGCGGGCCGACGCGCCTGCCGTCGAGCACATCGTCCGAAGTTGTTCACCCCAGCTCGAAGCGGGCAGTGCGGAGGTCGACACGGCCGTCGCGAATCTCGACGCCCTCATCCTGTAGCTCGGCGAGTTGCCGTGCCGCCAGATGCGCGGCCGGCCTTCCGTTGGCGGGCACGACCCGGTGCCAAGGTAGGTCGGCCGAGTCGGTGCGCATGATCCACCCGACTGTTCGAGGGCTCGACAATCCGGCGGCCGCTGCGATATCGCCGTAGGTCACAACCCTTCCCGGCGGAACCGACGCAACGATCTCGCGTACTCGCTCGACGTGTTCCTCCGTGATCGCAGCCATCTACAGCAGTTCGAGGACCAACTTGGCAACCTCTTTGGGTTTCGCCTGGGCCACCATGTGATTGCAATCCAACTGGACAAGAGTGAGATTCTCGCCCAATTGCTCGCGGAATGCCGCCTTCAGTTCCTTGCTGACGTACGGCGGCTGCACCCGCTTTGCCTGCACGACGACGGTCGGTGTATCCGTCGGCGGTACTAGTAGCGGCCTGGCCAGTTCGCCCCAGGACGCGACTATTGCAGCGGTGGAAGTCCGCCACTTGACTCGTCCGTTGTCCATCGTCTCGAGGTGCTGTTCGACCTCGAGATCGAGTAGCGCCTGCGGTACGTCGGCCCAAGCACCGTTGATCTTCTCGGCCTTTGCTTCCTCGGCGTCCGTGTAGTCGGAATGCACCGCAGTCAGCTCGGCCACTTCGAGCAGGTCGACGGGGTCGAGTTCGATAGCCGGATCGAGCAGCACGAGCCCGCGGACGAGCTCGGGATGCTTCACCGCAAGGTGGACCGCCAACGCACACCCGTACGAATGCCCGAGGACGAGAACAGGACCGTGGGCATGGTTGTCGAGAAGCGTCTTCAGCCCATCGACCTGCGCACCGATATCCCACGGCGGCGTCCAAGGCGAACGGCCGTGGCCGATGAGGTCCGGAGCGAGCACTCGGGCCTGCGGAAGATAGTTGTCGGCAAGGTCACCCCAGCGAGCACCGTGGCCGGTCATCCCATGGATTGCGAGGATCTCGGGTCCGGTGTCCGGGCCGTACTGGTGAAAGTTCAATTCTGGCACTGCTGACACTATGCCGCATCGAGGCCCGACACACATCAGGTGGACGAGAAACCGAGCATCGAACACGCGCGCGGGTGAGGGTCTGTCGGTGGCGCATGATCGAATCCTTTCCATGACTACGGCGAACCCGAGCGGAGTACCGACCATCGGCGGCGGCGGTACCACCACACTCGTTCGGGCGCCCAAGGTGAAGTCCCCTCGCCGGATCTGGACCGGGCCCGCCGCCCGTCTTCTTGCCAGCGATGAAAATGCGGCCCAAGCGGCATCGAACGGATCGCCCGGATGGAACCCGTGGCAAGTACTCGGTGGCCCTGGAACGGGAAAGACCGCACTGGTCGCCGACTACGCGGTGTCGCGGATTGTGTGTGGCGACCCAGAATCGGTGCTGGTACTGACGCAATCGAAGCGCGCTGCCACGGCGGTCCGGGAAGAAATAACTGCTGGACTGTTCGCCGGGGAGCAGGCGCCACGTGCAACCCGTGAGCCACTGGTTCGGACCGTTCACTCGTATGCTTTCGCCGTTCTCCGCCTGCAGGCAGCCATCTACGGCAATCCGCCACCACGCTTGCTCACCGGTGCCGAGCAGGACGCAGTGGTGCGAGAGATGTTGCGGGGAGACATCGAAGACGGGGCCGCCGATTGGCCAGAGCGCGTGCGTCCTGCTCTCGGTATGTCGGGATTCGTCACCGCGGTTCGTGACTTGATGCTCCGCTCTGCCGAGCGTGGCCTCGGCCCGGAAGATCTCGTCAAGCTCGGGCGTCGGCACACGCGCCCCGAGTGGGTCGCAGTCGGAAAGTTCGCGGCCAGGTGCGAGCAGTCGATGTTGCTGCGTGGTGCGGTCGGGGTAGAAGCAGCGGGAGCGACGGCGCCTGGCCTCGATGCTGCCGAGCTCATCGGCAGTGCGCTCATGGCGTTCGCCACCGACCCCGAGTTGCTGGGGTCGGAGCGCGCTCGGATCAGACATCTCGTGGTGGACGATGCCCAACATCTCGACCCCCAGGCGGCGCAGCTGATTCGGCTCATCGGCATCAACACCGAGAGCACGGTGATAGCCGGAGATCCGGACCAGTCCGTGTTCACTTTCCGCGGCGCCGATCCGTCGTTCGTCGCCGATCTCGCCGAGCCTGGTTCGGAGCGACGGATCGTCCTCGATCGAAACTTCCGAAGTAGCAGCGAGATTGCCGAGATCACCGGACCGATCGCGGGCAGGCTCTCCGGAACAGGAAGACACCGAAGTGCCGAAGCGGTGGGAGAGCCTCGATACGGTGCAACTCGCACCCTCGTGCAGACCCTGCCGTCAGTGGCAAAGGAAGCGGCCCTCATCGCCGACACCATGCGACGAGCACATCTCGACAACGGAATGCCCTGGTCGGACATGGCCGTCGTAGTGCGATCCGTGCCCAGGACGATCGCGCCATTGCGACGGGCGTTGCAGTCCGCGGGTGTACCGATCATCACGCCTGCCTCCGAGATTCCCGTGCATCGGCAACACGGGGCGGTCGGTCTACTGCTCGTGCTGCGTGCGATCGTCGACGAATCCTTCGACGGCGAGGACGCTTTGGCATTGTTGTCCGGCCCGATCGGCGGTGCGGATCCGGTGAGCCTGCGCCGGTTACGCCGCGGGATACGACGTATCGAGCTCTCCTCGGGAGGCGAACGAGACTCTGCCGAACTGTTGCGCACCGTGATCGTCGGTACTGCACAACCCACTGAGTCTGCACAACCCACTGACTCCGGCGACCGCGACGCGTCAGCCCGTCCCAATGTCCGCTTTGTCGCAGCGTTGTCCGATGTCGAATCTGCGCCGCTGCGTAAGGTACTCGGTGTCGTCGGTAAAGCGTCCGCTCGCCGAGGCCGCGGAGTCGAGGACGTGCTGTGGGCAGCGTGGCAGGCATCGGGCTTGGAGAGGCGCTGGGCCGCCAGTTCGACGCGGGGTGGATCCACTGGTGCGCAGGCCGATCGGGATCTCGATGCCGTCGTCGCGTTGTTCGAATCAGCTGCCTCGTATGTCGACCGGTTACCCCAGGCGGGACTCGCAGGTTTCGTCGACTACATCTCCGGACAGCAGATTTCGACGTCCAACTCCATCCGTTCGACCGTGCAACCCGACGCGGTCACTGTGCTGAGTGCGCACTCAGCAGCTGGTCGGGAGTGGGAACTGGTCGCAGTCGCGGGCGTGCAGGAAGGCTTGTGGCCGGGGCTTCGCTCGCGGGGAAGTCTTCTCGGTACCGAGGCCCTGGTCGATCTCGCTGCCGGAATCGCCGATGCCGGCGAGCTGATCGATGACAAGCTGTCGAAGACCGCACCCCTGCTGGCAGCGGAACGCAAGCTGTTTCTCGTCGCCTGCTCCCGCGCGCGGTCGGTGCTACTGGTGACCGCCGTGGATTCGAGTACCGGAGACACCGATCTGGTGAGGTCCCGGTTCATCGATGAGCTACAGGGGAGGGGAGAGCCGGACCTCGATGCGTCCCACGCCCCGCCGACATATGTGTCCGGTCGCATCCTGGCACTGCCGATGCTCGTCGCTGAACTACGCAGTGCGGTCTGTGATCCGATTGTCGCAGAACATGATCCGGCCAAACACCACCGCGCTGCGCAGCAACTTGCTCGGCTGGCACGAGCGGGTGTCAAAGGGGCGGACCCCAAAGAGTGGTTCGGTATCGGTGGAGTCAGTACCGACTCTCCACTGTGGGTCCTCGAGGACGGTCCGGTACCTCTCTCACCCTCCACCGTCGAGCAGCTCACCACGTGTCCTTTGCGCTGGATGCTCGATCGGCACGGCGGAAACGACGGCGCCAATACGCACGCCGTCACCGGCACCCTCGTGCATACCCTCGTGCAGGCTGTGGCAGGCAAGATGCCACCCGAGCAGGTGCGACGGGCACTCGAAACTGCCTGGGATGGTGTGGACCTGGGTTCGCAATGGTATTCGCGGCATGAGTTGGACAGAACCGGAGCCATGTTGAACACCTTCGAGGCATGGCTTCGCGGTACTCGCGGCGAACTCACCGAAATAGGCGTCGAAGTCGAGGTCGACGGAATTCTGGAGTCGCGGTCCGAGGGAGAACCCTCGGTTGCCCTTCGCGGCCGAATCGACAGACTCGAGCGTGATGCCGACGGACGGCCCGTGATCATCGACGTCAAGACTGCCAGGACCGTGATGTCGAAAGAAGACGCCCGCAGACATAGTCAGCTGGCGACGTATCAGGTCGCAGCGGCGGCGGGCGTCATCGCAGGTGAGCCTGCGGGAGAACCCGGGGGAGCGCGATTGGTGTTCGTGGCCAAATCCCACAACAAGGATGGGGCGACGCAGCGAATCCAGCCGGCGCCGACACCGGAGGTCCTCGAGGAGTGGCGTGATGCCGTGCACGAGGCCGCGTCCGCGACACAGGGGCCGACGTTCGCCGCGTTCGTTAATGACGGGTGTCGACACTGCCCCGTGAAATCGAGTTGCCCAGCGCACGAGACCGGCAGACAGGTGACCGACCGATGATGGCTCGTTCCAAGAATCGGGCTCCGATCGACGTCGGTTCAGCTCGAATCGATCCGATCGAACTGGCGAGCGCTCTCGGTCAGAAGCATCCACCCACCCCCGAACAAGCCGCTGTCATCGCATCTGCGTTCGGACCGACACTCGTGGTCGCCGGAGCCGGCGCCGGTAAGACCGAAACGATGGCGGCCCGAGTGGTGTGGATGGTGGCCAACGGCTTCGTGGACCCGGACAGCGTTCTCGGGCTCACCTTCACCAGAAAGGCTGCGCAGCAACTGACGTCGAGGATCCGAGCTCGTTTGGCGCGTCTCGCGGGATCGGACGTCGTGCGGGCACTCGACCCCAGTCTGCAGCTACGTGACCGCATCGTGAGCGGAGAACCAGAGGTCAGCACCTACCACTCCTACGCGGGACGATTGTTGACCGAACACGGACTCCTGTTGCCGATCGAGCCTTCTGCCACGTTGCTCTCGGAAACCGAACTCTGGCAACTCGCCCACCGCGTCGTCAGCACCTGGGACGGCGATCTCGATACCGACCGCAACCCGACGTCGATCACCGAGACCGTGCTGGCGCTCTCGGGGCAACTCGCCGAGCACCTTGTCGATCCCGATGATCTGCGAGAGGCACACACCGATCTGGACAAGCTTGTGCACACCCTCGCGCCAGGTGCTGGGCAGCGCGGCGGACCCACGAAAGAACTTCTCGACATTCTCGATGCGCAACACAAGCGCGTTGCGCTGTTGCCCCTCGTGAGCCGTCTCGCCGAGACACTTCGACGTGAGGGGGCACTCGACTTCGGGAGTCAGATGTCCATGGCTGCACGAGTGGCTGCCGAGCATCCCGAGGTAGGCCGATCCGAGCGAGAACGATTCCGCTTGGTGCTGCTCGACGAATACCAAGACACCGGGCACGCTCAACGAGTGCTGCTGTCTTCACTGTTCGGAGGAGGTTCCGATTCCACCCTTGCCTTGACAGCAGTGGGAGATCCGATGCAGTCGATCTACGGTTGGCGTGGAGCTTCGGCGGCCAACCTTCCGCGTTTCGCGACGGATTTTCCGTTGGTGGGAGGTGCGCCTGCCCCGCGGCTCGAGCTGTCGACCAGTTGGCGTAACCCACCGGAGGCGCTCGAGCTGGCCAACCTCGTCACGGCGCCGCTCCGGCAAACAGGAGTCAGTGTGCCGACACTTCGCGCCCGTCCGGGAGCCACCCCCGGTGATGTTCGATTGACGGTCACCGACACAGTGCTCAGTGAACGTGAGTGGGTGGGCGACCAGATAGCGGGGGAGTATCGGTCCGCTGCAGAGAACGGACGCACGCCCCCCACCGCGGCGGTACTGGTGCGGCGCAACGCAGACGTCGAACCGATTGCCGAGGTTCTGCGTGAACGAGGCCTTCCGGTAGAGGTCGTGGGGCTCGGCGGCCTGCTCCACATTCCCGAAGTCGCCGACGTGATCGCGATGCTCAGGGTAGTGGCCGATCCGTTGGCAGGTAGCGCAGCAATGCGGATTCTCACCGGGTCCCGCTGGCAAATCGGTGCCGCAGACCTTCGTGCACTTTCTCGCCGGGCCAGGGAGCTGGGCATCAGGTCCGGCTATGGAGCAGTGGGACGCGTCGAGGATGCCGCCGAACTGGACGCTGCGCTCGGAAGCTCGTTGCCCAGCGAGCACTCCGAAGATGCGGGTCTGGCGGACGCAATCGCTGATCCAGGCCCAGCAGAGCACTATTCGGAGGTGGGCCGACGACGTATCACTGCACTCGCGGCAGAGCTGCACACGTTGCGTGACCGCATCGGTCAGCCTTTGACCGAGCTCGTCGCAGACATCGAACGGCTGATGGGAATCGGGACCGAGGCCCAGGCACGTACACGGTTCTCAACTGGTGGAGACGTCGGCCGGGAACATCTCGACGAGTTCGCCGGTGTCGTTGCCGATTACGCAGACAACCCCAAGGCGACGATCACAGGGTTCCTTTCTTTCCTCGCGGCCGCGGAAACAGTCGAGAACGGTCTGGCCCCCGGCGAGGTCGAGGTGTCTCCGCATCGTGTGCAGGTGCTCACGGTGCACTCGGCGAAGGGTCTTGAATGGGAAGTCGTTGCTGTCCCTCATGTCTCGAAAGGTGTGTTCCCGTCGTCGACTGCGTCGTCTACCTGGCTCGGCGCAATGGCCGAGCTACCGCCTGCCCTCCGGGGAGACAGAGCGCTCGATGCGGAGGGTTCCGAAGGCGTGCCCGTGTTGGATCTGAGCGAGCTGTGCACCAGGAAGGATCTCCAAGAAGCTGTCGGTCGGCACAAGGACGCGCTGGCCCGTCGCCGTCTCGCCGAGGATCGCCGATTGTTCTACGTTGCGCTTACCCGCACGGAGCGTGCGCTGTTCGTTTCCGGCCACCAGTGGGACGAGAGCAGTTCCAAGCCTCGCGGTCCGTCCCCGTTCCTGGACGAGCTGAAGAAGTTCGTCGACGAGTCCGGCGTCACAGGATCCGAGCCGGTTGCGGTGATCGACGGATGGGCTCCAGCACCGGAAAGCGGTACCGCCAATCCGTTGAGCGCCGAACCGTATTCAGCGATCTGGCCACGCGACCCACTCGGTTCACGTCGCCCTGCCGTGGAGAACGGCGCGCGCTCGGTGATCGCGGCGCTCTCGGCGGCGACGTCACCGTATGAGGCGGACCCCGAGAGCGTCGCAGATCCTGAGAATTGGGCTGCCGATGTAGATGCACTCCTGGCCGAACGTGAGGAGCGCTCTCACCCGACGGTGACGATTGCGTTGCCCGAGAATCTTTCGGTGAGCCAATTGGTCGACCTCGCCGCAGATCCCGATGCGTTGGCCGAACGGCTTCGGCGACCGCTACCGTTCCCACCGAACCCGCTCGCGCGGCGCGGGACAGCCTTTCACGCGTGGATCGAACGGCGGTTCGGGGCAACTCGATTGCTCGACCTGGACGAACTTCCGGGATCTGCGGACAACGGCGCGGCGGCCGACATCGATCTGGAGACTCTGCAGCACGCGTTTCTCTCGTCCGATTGGGCGCTCCGGAGCCCGATCGAAGTCGAGGTTCCCTTCGAAACATCGGTCGCGGGCACAGTTCTGCGCGGCCGGATCGATGCGGTGTTCGCTGATCCGGACGGAGGCTGGACGGTCATCGATTGGAAGACCGGAAAGGAACCGACAGCCACCGAGGAGAAGTCGGTGGTCATGCAGTTGGCGGCCTATCGAATCGCCTGGGCCGAATTGATATCCGCCGCGCGCCCCGAATCCGACCCTGTCCCGCTCGACAAGGTTCGTGCGGCATTCCACTACGTGCGCAGCGGGCGCACTGTCGCCCCGAGCGACCTGCCGGACGTCAAGACGCTCGCCGCGCTCATAGACGGAACCCCGCACGTGGAATTAGCCAGCGAGGCATAGGTTTTCGAAGCGACCTAGGATGCGTTACGGCGTGCCTCGAGGGCTGTTACGGCGTGCCTCGAGGGCTTGGGTCACCAACGGTATTTGAAGGGGAAGCCGGGCTATCAAGGCTGCCTTGACTACCGGAGAGGTCTTCGGATTCTGCACATACCGTCGTGCAAGGTCGATGTTCGCGGGAAATACGGCCACGAAGAGCGCCGCGGCCAGTGCACCCCCGAGACGTCTGGTCCGCGGCACCGCGAGCGTCGCAGCGACGGCAAGTTCGGCCACGCCTGACACCTGGGTATAGGTCCGTGCTTTGCCCGGCAACGCGGCAGGAACCTGAATGTCGAAATACTGGGGCGTGACGAAGTGGAGAACACCCGCGCCGCCCAATATCACTGCGAGGCGGACTGCTGCAGCCTGGCTTTTGTGCTCGCTCATGGGTATACCGTGCCACATGGGTATCGGTGAAACTCTCGGCAGCGGTACTACGGAGCGCTCGAACAGGGTTACGCTGCCAGCCGTGGATGATATCGACATAGGTGGCCGACGTGGCAGGTAGGTTACGAGCGCGTTTGACCGCCGGGGACACGCTGACCGACAGACCCGACTTTGCACTCGTGGGTGTGCTCAGGGTGCCCGAGCTACAGAGCAGCCCGTGGCGGGCGATCTATCGACGTATTCTCGTTGCGCTCGGTGCGTTGCTCCTGGCTGCGTTGATCGTGTATTTCGATCGCGACGGATATCAAGACGCGCAGGGCGACGAACTTTCGTTCCTGGACTCTCTCTATTACGCAACCGTCTCGCTCTCCACGACCGGCTACGGCGATATCACCCCGATCACGCCTTCGGCTCGATTGGTGAACATTCTCGTCATCACCCCGCTCCGAATCTTCTTTCTCATCTTGTTGGTCGGCACGACGCTCGCAGTACTCACCGAGCGCTCCCGGCAGGCATTCAAAATTCAGCGTTGGAGGCACAAAGTGCGCAATCACACCGTGGTCATCGGCTTCGGAACCAAGGGCCGCACGGCTGTGGACGCCATGCTGGGTGACGGTGTTCCTGCGTCGGAGATCGTGGTCGTCGATACCGATCCAGCTGTCCTGGAATCTGCGTCGAGCATGGGGCTGGTGACCGTGCACGGTTCGGCTACCAAGTCCGATGTTCTGCGGTTGACCGGTGCACAGCACGCGGCCGCGATCATCGTCGCCACCAACCGGGACGATACCGCGGTCCTGGTGACGCTGACTGCGCGCGAGATCGCGCCCAAAGCGAAGATCGTCGCGGCGATCAGGGAAGCCGAGAACACCCACCTGTTGCGGCAATCCGGTGCCGACTCGGTGGTCGTGTCTTCCGAGACTGCGGGCCGGTTGCTGGGAATCGCTACGACGACGCCGAACGTCGTGGAAATGATCGAGGATCTTTTGACTCCCGAGGCGGGCTTTGCCATCGCCGAACGCGAAGTCGAACGCGACGAGGTCGGGGGTTCTCCTCGCCACCTGACCGACATCGTTCTGGGGGTTGTCCGCAGCGGCAAGCTCTTCCGTGTCGGATCGCCCGAGGTCGATGCAGTCGAGGCGACCGACCGGCTGCTCTACATTCGTCGCGTCGGAGACTGACGGCGGGATGTCGAGCACGCGAGCCTGCGTTCGCTCGGCGTAATCGCTCCGGTCCTACGGCCGGGTCCGACGCCTTCCACGATAGTGTCGTCGTTGTGCCACGATTCGAACTTGCTCAACCCCCGCTTCTGTCACGGTCTCCTCTCGATCGGGCGGAGGAGTCGAGAAAAGATACCGAAGCTTTACGGGCGGGCTGGCCGACCGCGAACGTCGTACAGATCGATCACCGAGGTCGGCTCCGAATCGACGCAGCAGGCCTCGTGTACACACCTGCCTCCGAGGTTGCGGCCGAGCCTGCGTTGGATGCGGTATTTCTCGGAGTTCGAGACGGCCGCCATCTTTGGGCTCAGCGCGTGGGTGCCCTGACCGGTGAGTTGGGGGATTTACGAACAATTGGAGAGCGCCTCGACGAGACCGAGTTGTCGATTCTCACCACTGCGCTCGCCATCCTCAATTGGCACGCCAGAGCCAGCTTCAGCGCCATCGACGGGGCTGCGACCACGCCGTCGGCCGCAGGATGGTCGAGGACGAGCACGTCCGATGGCCACGAGGAGTTTCCTCGCACGGACCCCGCGGTGATCTGTCTGGTTCACGACGGTGCCGACCGGGTCCTGCTCGCACGTGCACCGACATGGCCCGAACGAAGGTTCTCCATTTTGGCGGGATTCGTCGAGGCCGGGGAGTCACTGGAAACATGTGTAGTCCGCGAGATCGCCGAAGAAGTCGGCATCACCGTGTCCGACATCACCTACCTGGGGAGTCAGCCGTGGCCGTTTCCCCGGTCGGTGATGATCGGCTTCTCGGCAGTAGGCGACCCGGAAGTACCCCTGCAATTTCTGGACGGCGAAATAGTCGAGGCCCACTGGTTCGATCGCGAGGAAGTGCGAGCGGCGCTGAAGTTGGGGGACTGGGCAGCAGAATCCGATTCACGGTTGCTTCTCCCCGGATCTATCTCCATCGCACGCGGAATGCTCGAGGCCTGGGCGGCCGCCGATTAGCGGTCTCGGCCCGGGCTCCTTACACCGACAAAGCGCTTTTCACAGCCGCGAGTGAGGGATTGGTTGCAGTGGTGCCGTCGGCGAACAGCACGGTGGGGACGATGTGGTTGCCTCCGTTGACACTGCCCACGAACTCGGCCGAGGCCGGATCTTTCTCGATGTCGATCTCTTTGTACTCGATACCGGCTTCGTCCAGCTGAGTCTTGAGCCTGCGGCAGTAGCCACACCACGTAGTGGAGTAGACGGTGAGTGCGGCCTGATTTTCGGAAGTAGTCACGAGGAGATTCAACACTGTCCGGTGTGCGATTGTTCCATGGCAGTAGGCGGGTAGCCGGCATCCGGAACCGCGCTCCATGAACCGTCGGTGCCTCCTGACATGATGGTCGGCATGCCAGTGGACTCGATGATCGCCGGGTTGGATCCCGAACAGTCTGCTGCCGTGTCGGCGCCACGTGGCCCCGTGTGTGTTCTGGCGGGTGCAGGAACAGGTAAGACTCGGACCATCACGAGGCGGATTGCGCACCTGGTCTCTGCCGGGCACGTCTCGGCCGGCCAGGTGCTTGCGGTGACCTTCACAGCACGCGCAGCAGGGGAGATGCGTGGCCGCCTCCGCGAGTTGGGTGTCGGTGGTGAAGGCCCGCCGGTGCAAGCGCGGACCTTCCACGCCGCAGCGCTCAGGCAGCTCAAATACTTCTGGCCGCAGGTTGTCGGTGATACCGGCTGGCAACTGCTCGATCGCAAGTTCGCACTGGTGAGCCAGTCCGCCCATCGTGCGGGTGTGTCGACGTCCACCGATTCGATCAGGGACCTGGCGGGTGAAATCGAATGGGCCAAAGGTTCGCTCGTTGCGCCCGAGGACTATCCCGCAGTAGCTGCACGCCTGCATCGAGAAGTTCCCATGGATGCCTCGAAGGTCGCATCGGTCTACGCAGGCTACGAGGACCTGAAGACTCATGGCGGCGACGGCATGTTGCTCGATTTCGACGACCTGCTGTTGCACACTGCGGCTGCTCTCGAGGAGCACTCCGCGGTCGCCGACGAATTTCGCGAGCGATACCGATGCTTCGTGGTGGACGAGTACCAGGACGTGACGCCGCTTCAGCAGCGAGTCCTCGACGCTTGGCTCGGAGAACGCGACGATCTCACCGTCGTCGGAGATGCGAATCAGACTATTTACTCCTTCACCGGGGCAACCCCGCGTTACCTCCTCGACTTCTCCCGACGCTTCCCCGACGCCACAGTCGTCCGACTCGAGCGTGACTACCGGTCGACACCCGAGGTCGTGTCGTTGGCCAACCGAGTCATCGGCGCAGCGAGAGGACGCATCGCCGGTACCCGGTTGCAGTTGATCGGGCAGCGCCCGTCAGGGCCGGAACCAGAGTTCTTCGAATACGACGACGAGCCGGCCGAGGCCGATGGAGTCGCCCGCGCTGTGAAGAGGTTGATTTCTTCGGGCGTGGCACCTTCGGAAATCGCGGTGCTGTATCGGATCAACGCTCAATCGGAGGTTCACGAGCAGGCGTTGACGGAAATGAAGATCCCGTACCAGGTTCGAGGCGGCGAAGGATTTTTCAACCGACCGGAAGTTCGCCAGGGTATTTCTGCTTTGCGCACGGCGTCGGGTCGAGACGATCTCCCGATGGAGTCCAAGTCGGGTAGTGGTGTGCCCTCACTCGTGCGCGCTGTTCTCGCACCGCTCGGTCTGACCGCAACGGAACCAGCAGGTGCTCAGGCTCGTGAGAAATGGGCGTCACTCGGCGGTCTGGTTCAGGTGACCGAGGAACTGCTGGCGCAGGATCCCGAGTTGGACCTCGATCGTCTCCTGGGTGAACTCGCAGCGCGTGCCGAGGCCCGGCATCCACCGGTTGTACAGGGCGTCACCCTTGCCTCCCTGCACGCAGCGAAAGGTCTGGAATGGGATGCAGTGTTCCTCGTCGGACTTGCCGACGGAACACTTCCCATTTCGCACGCGCTGGGCAATGATCCGAGTTCGAGCAACGATGCTGCCATCGAAGAGGAGCGGCGACTTCTCTACGTCGGTGTCACGCGCGCTAGGGAGCATCTCCACCTGTCGTGGGCGTTGGCCCGCAACGAGGGCGGGCGGAAGTCGCGTCGACGATCTCGCTTTCTCAACGGATTGATTCCGGAGGACTCACCCGCGTCTCGGATTGCAGTACCGGCTACCAAGAAATCCGGCCCCAAGTGCCGCCTATGTGGGAAGCCGTTGATCGGTTCCGCCGCAACGATGTTGGGTAGATGCGAAAGTCATCCGTCGGATGTAGATGTCGAACTTCTCGACGCCTTGAAGTCGTGGCGACTGGACAAGTCCCGCGAGCTGAAGGTGCCCGCATACGTTGTGTTCAGTGACACGACTTTGACGGCGATCGCAGAACAGCTTCCACAGGACGATCGCGGTCTCGTCGCCATCCCGGGCATCGGCGCCAAGAAGCTCGAGCGGTTCGGTGAGGACGTGTTGACGGTGGTTCGTGATTCCTCGGCTAAGTAGATCGGGTCGGGACCGCAAAACTGCAGGTGGAAAATAGCTTGTGCCGTTCGAAGCGTCGGGTTTAGTCTGTTTCCACCGCCCGTGGTAGACCGCGAGCGGGAAGAATGTTTCATTTGGTGAACGAACTATCCATTGGTCGAAGAGGAGGTGGGAGAACGATGACGAATTACATTGTCGTTGCTGATGACGCGCACGCTGTTCCGTCCGTGCCTATGGCTCGTGTTTCTGCCTACCCCGCTGCTGCCGTTGCAACCGCAGCAGTACGTCCCGCAACCGCAGCAGCATTTCATCGCCGAGCACACAGTACGTCCGTGATCGTAGGTCGATATCGAGGGAAGTCTCGATAAGAACGCTTCGAGAATCGCCTTTGATAGGCCACGGACCCGCGCACGCGGACCGTGGCCATTTTTGTTCGAGAAGACCCCCTCCTGACTCGAACGTTCGGCCCAGGGTTCGCACAGAAGTCGCAGAACCGCACATACGCCGTACGACAAGTAGAGGAGACTGACGTGTCTACCGTCATAACCCGGACGACATGCCAACACGAGGACGAGAGCTCGACCGATTCACATTCGAGCGCAGCACGTATCGTTGCGTCAGCGCAGCATGTAGCGATATCGACCGACAATGGAATTATCTTCGGAGTCGAAGTACCCTGCCGGGCAGACGATCCCGACTTGTGGTTCGCGGAGAGCCCGCATGAACTGGAGCGAGCCAAGGAGCTGTGCGTGGAGTGCCCCATCCGCCGCATGTGTTTGAGTGCCGCACTCGATCGCGCCGAACCGTGGGGCGTGTGGGGCGGCGAGATACTCGATCAGGGTGTCGTCATTGCCCGCAAACGTCCGCGTGGTCGGCCCCGGAAAGATAGGAGCAACCAACGGGAGGTTGCGTGAGATCGGTATGGGATGCCCGGCGTATGCGTCGGTCCGATCAGCCTTCGCTCGACTGAGCGTCGTCGTCGGTGAAGCCGGGCATCCATTCGGTCAAGATCGACATGTAGGGCGCGTATGCGTCCAATTGTGCACAGATACCGACCAGGCCACCGAGAACGCGGAAAATCATGATGTATTCGGCAGGCATATTCAGTGCGCGAACAGTTTTGAGCTGGGCACTGTCGAATTCAGCTGCAGAACCTGCTGCTTTTTGAAGCCATGCGCGCGTGAAGTGGAATGTATCGGTGCGAATCGGGTCCGTGAACGGACGTAAATAGTCCGATATTTCCGTCGCGGTCACAGTGCGCCCAGGAATGACGAATCCGTTGTCGGTACACAGTTCGACCAAGTCGTCGAATCGTTCTTCGCGCGCCAACCGAACCATCCTGCCCAGCACCGGCGGCAACCCGTTGGGCATCGGGGCGGTCGCACCGAAGTCGATGACGCCGAGTCGGCCGTCGGGCAGCAGCATGAAGTTTCCGGGGTGTGGATCGGCGTGCAGCAGACCTGCCCTTGCCGGAGCCGCAAAAGCGAACAATGCCAGCAGTGCTCCTGCGTCGTTGCGTTGTTCCGCTGTTCCGCTCGCGATGATGGTGGCCAGCGGTGTACCGCTCATCCACTCGCTGACCAGAACTTTCGGTGCGCTGGCGACGACGCGGGGTACCGCGAATTGTGGGTCGCCGCCGAACTCTTGCGCGAAAGCCCGCTGGTTGGATGCCTCGATGCGGTAGTCGAGTTCGTCCTCGGTCCGAGCTATCAATTCTTCGAGCACGGGTTTGACGTCCGCGCCGGTAAAGATGGCGCTGAACGTGTTGGCAAAGCGCGACAATGTCTTCAAGTCGGCACGCAAGGCGTCGTCTGCGCCTGGGTACTGAACCTTGACCGCGACGTCTCGGCCATCCGCCCAGACCGCACGGTGAACCTGTCCGATGCTCGCCGACGCCACCGGAGTGTCGTCGAAAGAAACGAATCGGGATCGCCAGGTGGTGCCGAGCTGCCGGTCGAGCATCCGATGCACTTTGTCTGCTGGCAGGGGCGGTGCATCCGCCTGGAGCTTGGTGAGCGCCTCGCGATACGGCTCAGCGAACTCTTCCGGGACGGCGGCCTCCATCACGCTGAGTGCCTGCCCGAACTTCATTGCGCCACCTTTGAGTTCGCCGAGCACCGAGAAGAGTTGCTCGGCTGCTTTGGCGGCCAGCGCGCTGTCGATCTCTTGGCGATTGCCGCCGGCAAGCTTCTTCCCGAAGCCCAACGCAGCCCGCCCGGCGATACCGATCGGAATTCGTGCGAGCTTGGCAGTTCGGGCTGAGCCGCGGCGAGGAATGTCTGACACATACCCATCATGGCTGAACGAAGAACTTCTTGCCCACCTGCCAGGTGAGAGCACACATGTCACTGCTATACGAACGCGCAGTCGCATCCTGGATGCCGAACCCAATGGCGGGAGTCCATGGTGTGCGCCACGAGATCGAGCTCCAGCGACCTGTCCCGCAGTGCCGCGTCATGTCCGGCGACGAATGCTTCGATCTGGGCGAGCGCGACGGCAGCCGTTGCCAGGACGGTGGGTTTGGTGGCTTCCCCGACACGGCCGAGGAGTTGTGCCGACACGTGCGGCCACTGTGGATCCAAGCTGCAGCGAATCAACTCCGCACACCTAAGGCAACTGGTGTTGCCGGGCTCGACGAACGGACCCACGATCCCCTTGCCGTCGCGGATTCGCACCTGAAGGTGTGGAGTGCGTGAACGCACGAGCGAAGTGATTACCCGTGGATCGGGTGCCATATCGTCGGCGAGCACGACGATGTCACAGGGCCATCCGATGTCGTCCACTGTCAGTAGTTGTGCAGGCGCGACACTCGAACGCACTACGACGAGGGCGGAGGAAGGGGTCAGACCCGCGGCCACGGTGTCCGACAGCGGTCCCCGTCCGAGTATGTGGACGGTCACCACACCGCTTGCAGCTCCGGCCGTAGCAGGAAGGACTCCTTCGCTCAGCAGCCCTGTCTCGTCGAGTTCGGCGAGCAAAGTGGACATCGAATTGCCGGTCAATCCCACTGTGCACCCGAACCACACCACGTGCGCACGGGAATGGGCACCGTCGAGTTGACCGAGGATATCGAGCAGCACCTTCGGTTCGACCCCTGGTGGGGGAGTGAGGATGTACGACCGGTCGGGATCCCAGCCGACACGAACGGTCCCGTTCCGTTGTACGAACGCCGATACACGAAGCTTCGGTCGGCGGATCTGTGATGTGCTCATGAATCGAAACGATGGCACTCCGGTACGGTCCCTCTACGTCGCGAACCGTCGGTTATCCACAGGCAGCAAACGTGGCTGACCACCGGATCGAGCAAGAAAAACTGGGTGGATCGAAGATTTTCGATCCACCCAGTTCCCGGACGCGTGTTCCCGAGCGTGAATTTCTAGGAGGACTGGTCGCCGTCCTTCTTTTCACGTTCGGATCGTTCCTGCGCCTCGGTAGCTTCGAGTTGTGCGATCGGGTCGTCGAAACTGCTCGATCCGCCGCCCACGACACCGTCGATGAATCCGGCGGGATCGTCCAGATCTGCCGATACGGGCAGCAGATCGGGGTGAGACCACACTCCGTCGCGTCCATCGATGCCGGCCGCGGCGGTGAGTCGACGCCACAACTCGCTCGCCTCGCGAACCTTCCGAGGGCGCAACTCGAGACCGACCAATGTTGCGAAGGTCTGTTCCGCCGGTCCACCCGATGCGCGACGCCGTCGAATGGTCTCGCCGAGCGCACCCGCGCCCGGAAGCCTCTCGCCGAGAGCTTCACCCACGACGGTTTCGACCCAGCCCTCGACCAGCGCCAGCATGGTCTCGAGGCGTTCGAGCGCATGCTTCTGCTCAGGCGTCGTCTGTGGTTCGAACGCGCCTTGCTGCAGAATCTCTTCGATTTTCGACGGATCGGTGAGGGATGCGGGGTCGAGGCCTGCCGCTGCCTCCTCGATTGCCGAGAAGTCCATCCGAATGCCCCGGGCATACTCCTCCACCGTGGCGAGCACGCGCTGTCGCAACCACGGAATATGGCTGTACAACCGGTGATGGGCAGCTTCGCGGGCAGCCAGGAAGACGAGAACTTCGCGTTCGGGTTGTTCCAGACCGTCGGAAAACGCGGCGATGGCCTCCGGTAGTAACGCTCCGACCCCGCTCGGTCCGAGCGGAAGGCCGATATCGGTCGAGGTCAGTACTTCCTTGGAGAGCTGGCCGAGAGCCTGACCCAGTTGAGACCCGAACGCCATCCCACCCATTTGAGTCAGCATGCCCATCATCGGCCCTGCCGCCTGTTGAGCCTCACTCGGAAGACCGGAAGTCCACATTCCGGAGATCTGCTCTGCGACTGGATCGCACAACCGCTTCCAGGTGTCGATGGTGTTGTCGAGCCAGTCGCCGGGAGTCCACGCAAGTGTCTTGATCGCGCCTGCAGGAAGCGTCGTAGCACCGTCGAGCCAGAGTTCGGCGAGGTGCGCGGCGTCTGCGACTGCCTCGGACTTGCCCGCAGCCACCGGCGTGACAGTGCCGATCTGCTGACGAGCGAGCTGCAAAGCCAGGTCGTAGTTCACCGGCCCCGCATTCGCGCCTCCCTGTCCTTGGGCGCCCATTCCACTCAGCATCTGCCCGAACTGGGTAAGCATCTGGCCCAGGGCCGCGGGGTCGAAACCCTCACTGCCGAATCCGAAGCCGCCGGGCGTGCTGTTTCCGCCCTGATCCTTCTTTTTGTCCGGATCTTCGTCGGAGCTCTCGAAACCAAAATTGCTCATGGGTCAACGGTACAAGGCTGCAGCGCTCGAGGGTATCAACGGTGATCACGCTGTCGGCGAACACGCGCCCCTGCTCGCCGAGAATGCGGAAAGGAGGGGTCTCGCACCGGCCGTCGTTCGATCGGTTCTACTGTTTGTCGGGTGAATCGTAGGATCGCTACTCTTGTCGCCGCACTCGTGCCCGTTGTCGTACTAGGCGTCGCGGGGACTGTCGTCACCGTTCCGTTCGCCGCGCTCGGTCCGGGGCCCACCTACAACACCTTGGGTGATGCAGACGGGGTGCCTGTAGTCGAGATCGACGGCGTGGGCGTAGACCCCACCACCGGCCATCTGAACATGACCACCGTCGCGGTGCGCGATCAACTGAACATCTTCGAGGCGTTCGGCTACTGGGTGAGCGGACGGCAAGGACTGGTGCCGCGCGAAGAGGTGTATCCACCGGACAAGACGAAGGAAGAAGTCCAGCAGAGTAACGAGGCGGATTTCGAGCAGTCGGAGGCCAGCGCAGAACTCGCCGCGCTGCACCACCTGGGATTGCCTGTGTTGCTGGCGGTCGGGTCGGTCGCCGCCGACGGTCCGGCAGCAGGGAAGCTGTCCGAAGGTGAAGGCCTGATCTCGATCGACGGCGTTCCCGCGGACACCGTTGCGGGGGTTCGCGACGCCGTCAGTGCTCGAGCACCCGGTGCCGACATCGAGATCGTCGTGTCGAACGAGGACGGTGAACGAACCGAATCCGTGACGCTGGGGGCTCGCCCCGACGACCCGGAAAAGGGGTACCTCGGCGTCACACCGGTTGAGAAACCAGATGTCCCGTTCACCGTGAAGTTCAACCTGGCGGACGTCGGCGGTCCCTCTGCCGGACTGATGTTCAGTCTCGCGGTGGTCGACAAGCTCAGCCCCGGCGAACTGAGCAACGGTGACTTCGTGGCAGGCACCGGAACCATCGACGCAGCCGGGACGGTCGGACCGATCGGCGGCATCCCCTACAAGCTGATCGCCGCGACGGAGGCCGGGGCGACGACGTTCCTGGTTCCATCGAGCAACTGCGACGAGGCGAAACAGAACGTCCCCGACGGTCTCCGTCTGGTCAGGGTCGATTCGCTCGACGGCGCCATCGAGTCACTGCAGTCGATCGGCGACGGGGGAGATGCACCAGCCTGCTGAGTGAGGCCTACTCTTCGAGTTCAGTTCTCGTCGACCGGTTCAGTCCTCTTCCACGTTGTCGAATGTCGTGTACAGCGCGTGCACGATATTGGGTGCGAGGTTGTCGTAGAGAAGCAGTTCGATCGGGGCAAAGGGGTCGGCGTCGTCATCCGGCTGCAGCTGTAGCAGCGTCAGCGTGGGACCGTCCTTGATCACCGCAGCGATGAGTCGGCCGTCCTTGCGATCGGGGTGGCTCCGAGCGGCGAGCCGCGCTGCCTCGTCTGCTGCGTCACTGTTCGCGAGCAACGGCACGAGCGCTTCGTCCAGTGCCGATTCGGCCGCGGGTGGTAGCACGACGATTTCTTGGACGAGTGCGCATCCGACGACTCCCTCCGGCCAGCTGGTCGTGGCGAGAAACTCGTCCAGTGCCGGCGAACCGCCCTTGATGTCATCGGGAAGCGAATGCTGCTGGATGGGAGTGAGCGCCGAACCGTCGGCCAGTTCTTCCAGAAGTCCAGGCTCCGCGGCCGCCAGTACCGAGGTCGGGACCAGCGCGAACAATTGTGGTGGCTGTCCCCACCCTTCGGCGTCGACGAAATCTGCCACTTCGTGCGCGCATCGTGCTAGTGCGGCACCGAGGTCTTCGGGGTCGTTTTCGTGGTCTATGCCGTCGCCGTACAGGTCGTCGCTGAAATCGCTCACGTGTTCATCCTCCCACCGAACAGAAAACGCACCTCGCAGGGCTACGAAAGAATCGACGGGTGTGAACGAGTCGGTGGGGTCTTCCGTACAGTGGTTCTCAAATCGGACATGGCGGCGCATAATGTGTGCCGCCGAAGCCATCTGCGGTACAGATTCGTACCGCCCGAAGTTGGAGTGTGGCACGTGGGCATGAGGGCCCCCTCCGGACTACCGTCGCTGTCGCGACGGAGCCGAATTCTACTTGTCCTGGCCTTGGTCCTCGCAGCATTGCTGTTGATCGGCCCACGCCTTATCGACACCTACACGAACTGGCTGTGGTTCGACGAAGTCGGCTTCCGCCAGGTCTTCACGACGACAGTGCTGACTCGCTTGGTGATCTTCCTGGTCGTCGGCTTGCTGGTCGGTGCCGTCGTATTTCTGTCGATGTGGTTTGCCTACCGGAACCGTCCCGTATTCGTTCCAGTTGCCGGGCCGAACGATCCGATTGCCCGGTACCGTACGACCGTCATGAGCAGGCTCCGACTGTTCGGCGTCGGAATTCCCTTGATCTTCGGTCTCATCTCCGGTCTCATTGCGCAGACCAACTGGGTCACGGTCCAGTTGTTCTTGCACGGCGGCGATTTCGGAGTTGCCGATCCGCAGTTCGGTCTCGATGTCGGCTTCTATTCGTTCGACCTTCCGTTCTACAGATTCATCTTGAACTGGTTGTTCGTCTCTACCCTCATCGCGTTCTTTGCGAACTTGGTGACGCAATACATCTTCGGTGGCATTCGACTGGCCGGCCGCGAGGGCGCGCTCACTCGGGCCGCGCGTATTCAGTTGGCGGTCATCGCCGGTTCGTTCGTTCTGTTCAAGGCAATTGCATACTGGTTCGACCGATACTCGCTGCTGTCCAGTAGTCGAAAGGAACCGACGTTCACCGGTGCAGGCTTCACCGACATCAATGCGGTGCTCCCGGCCAAACTGATTCTGTTGGCCATTGCATTGATTTGCGCCGCAGCTTTCTTCGCGGCGATCTTCCTCCGCGATCTGCGTGTTCCAGCGCTCGCAACGGCGTTGCTGGTGCTGTCGTCGATCCTCGTCGGTGCTGTGTTCCCGCTGCTGATGGAGCAGTTCTCGGTTCGTCCCAACGCTGCAGTCAAAGAGCGGGCATACATCGAGAGAAATATCGCGGCTACCCGAGATGCCTACGGTATAGGGGACGACAACGTCGAGTATCAGGACTATTCGGGCGAAGG
Source organism: Mycobacteriales bacterium (assembly GCA_038198705.1). GTDB lineage: Bacteria > Actinomycetota > Actinomycetes > Mycobacteriales > Mycobacteriaceae > Rhodococcoides. The sequence continues at coordinate 6,851 of JBBPZN010000088.1, read as the reverse complement.
TTCGCAGTCTCCGCGGGAAAGCCCGGCGGACATCACCACTATTGCGAACACCCGTCTGCTCGATCCGAATGTTTTGTCGCGCACCTTCACTCAGCAGCAACAGCTGAAGAACTTCTTCGGGTTTCCGACATCGCTGGATGTCGATCGGTACGAGATCGACGGCCAGCTTCAGGATTACATCGTCGCTGCACGTGAGCTGTCGCCTGAGAGTCTTACAGGCAACCAGACGGACTGGATCAACCGGCACACGGTCTACACGCACGGAAACGGTTTCGTGGCAGCTCCAGCCAACCGCGTAAACAAAGCGGTGCAGGATCCGACTGCAGAGGGGTCCAACAGCAACAGCGGCTACCCGATCTACACCGTCAGTGACATCGCCTCGCAGGGCACCGATCAGGTCATTCCAGTGGATCAGCCCCGCATCTACTACGGCGAGGTCATTGCACAGGCCGATCCCGACTACGCCATCGTCGGTACTGGCGGTTCGAGCGGAGATCGCGAATACGACACCGATACTTCTCGCTACACCTACTCTGGTGCGGGCGGCGTCTCGGTCGGTAACTGGTTCAACAGGTTGGCCTTCGCAGCCAAGTACGCCGAGCGCAACATCCTGTTCTCGGGCGCTATCGGCGACGATTCCAAGATTCTGTTCAATCGCGATCCCCGCGAGCGTGTTCAGAAGGCCGCTCCTTGGCTGACTACGGACAGCGACTCCTACCCAGCTGTTGTGGACGGAAAGATCGTCTGGATAGTCGACGGCTACACCACGTTGGAGAACTATCCTTACGCGCAGCGTGCGTCGTTGGACGGTCTCACCGCGGACAGCGTGGAACCGACGACAGGTCGGCCGCTTCCCAAAAAAGAAGTCTCGTACATTCGGAACTCCGTTAAGGCGACGGTGGACGCCTACGACGGCACGGTCACCTTGTACCAGGTGGACGACAATGATCCGGTTCTCGATGCATGGATGGGTGTTTTCCCCGACTCGGTTCAGCCGGAGTCGTCGATCCCCGCCGATCTTCGGTCGCACTTCCGATACCCGGAGGATCTGTTCAAGGTTCAGCGCGAAATGCTTGCCAAGTACCACGTCGACGATCCGAACGAGTTCTTCACCAACAACGCGTTCTGGTCGGTTCCGAGCGATCCGACCGTGGACGGCGGTACCGATCTCAATCAGCCTCCGTACTACGTACTGATCGGTGATCCCGAGACCGGCAAGCCCTCGTTCAGGTTGACCAGTGCCATGGTTGGATTCGATCGAGAGTTGCTCTCGGCGTACATTTCGGTGCGTTCGGACCCCGATAACTACGGCAAGTTCACGATTCTCCAATTGCCGACCGACACTCAGACGCAAGGTCCGCAGCAGGCGCAGAACTCGATGACATCGGATGCACGAGTTGCATCGGACAGAACGTTGTTGCAGCAGTCCAACAAGATCCAATACGGAAACCTGTTGACTCTGCCGATTGCCGACGGCGGGATTCTGTACGTGGAACCGTTGTATACGGAGCGAAATACGGCTTCTACGTCGACGTTCCCACAGCTGACCAGGGTTTTGGTGAGCTACCGCGAACCGGGTTCGGGAGGTGGTGTGCGCGTCGGATACGCAGCGACGTTGTCGGAGGCGCTCGATCAGGTCTTCGGATCGGGCACTGGAACTGCGGCAACCGCACCCGGCGGTGATCCAGAGAAACCCCAGCCCACCGTCGAGCCAGGCGCAACGGCCGGGGCGACTCCTCCTCCTGCCACTGCGCCACCGGCTCAGGGTCAGCCGAGTCAAGCTGCTGTGCAGCGATTGAACAGTGCGCTCACCGATGTGCGCACCGCTCAACAGAGCGGTGATCTCGGACGATTGGGACCTGCCTTCGACGCACTTCAGCAAGCTATCGACGCGTACAACAACGGCGGCAGCTAACGGTAGCTGCGAGGACCCGAACTACGGGGTACTCGCAGTCACCGGGTCACAGCCAACCTAGGTGACAGAGATCTGAAGACGAAAACCAACGCGAACGGCGCCGTCACTCATATGAGTGACGGCGCCGTTCGCGTTGTTGCGAAGCTATGTCGCGTCGATCAGCGCTGACGGATCAGCCATGCCGAACGGGCGATCGACTACCGGCCGATCGCGCTGAAGATCGGTGCGTTGGCTGCAACGAGCTGCTGGAACTGTGCGCTGACTCCGTACTGCTCGGCGAGCTTCGACGCGGTGTCGACGTACTGCTGTGCCACTGTGGTGGCCTGATCGACGTACTGCTGGGCGGTCGCCTGGTACTGCGGCGCAACAGGAAGTTCCGGTGTGACGACGGGCTCAACCGGGGCGATGTACTCGGCCGGTGCTGCTGGTGCTTCCTGGACGGGTGCTGCTGGTACAGGCTCGACCTCGGCGGCGGGTGCCGGTGCCGAGACACCGGTGGTCAGATTCTGACCGCAGACGGGCCAAGCTCCGGGTCCCTGGCTTTGCAGAGTGTTCTCCGCTACGCGGATCTGCTCGGCCTTGGACGCGCTCTGGGGTGATCCGCTGCCACCGTTGGCGGTCCAGGTGCTCTGCGAGAACTGCAGGCCACCGTAGTAGCCGTTGCCGGTGTTGGTGTTCCAGTTGCCGCCGCTCTCGCACGCCGCGACACCGTCCCAGTTGTGCTCTGCAGCGTTCGCAGTGCCCATCGAGAGGCCGAGGGGGATTGCTACGACTGCGCCGGTGACGGTCGCCCATCCGAGTGCACGCTTGCCGAAATTGGTTCCATTGGACATGTGGGGAAAATCCTCTCCGCGCATGCTGACGCAACCGGCCGTACTGGACTTCGCGAGTGTTACGTGTCCAAGGCACTGTGTACGAGTAACTCGCACGTGTTGCGGCTCTGCCCCCGTTCGTATTCGGGGATCCATCCCCCGCGGGGCAGAGCAACGCTAGCGGCGGGGGTGGTACTGGCCCTGTGTTTTAGGACCGAGAGCGAAGGTAGTCGAGGATTTTCGTGACGTCACACTAAGAATTTCCTGCACGACCGTCCACCTGTTGGGATGAATCACGGCGTTTCCGCTGCTGGGGAGCGGTCGGGACCATTTTGTATCCACATCGTTACGTGCTCGTTATGTGCTATAGATCACGTGATTCGAGTGACTCAGAGCACCGTATTCGGCCGACGGAACCGGCGTGTTGAGCAAGTTTCGGAGTCGATGTGTTGGATGAGCGAGGCGAGACCGCACGGCCAGGTTTCTCGCCCTGGGTATGACGGTAAGGGTGCGATGGTGAGGTTGAGGCGAAGACGAAGAGCCGAACTTCTCCGTCTCGGTTCATCGGGGAGCGCAGTGATTTGCTTTCGCTCCAGGCCGTCCGGTAACTTAGTTCTTGCATCGCGGGGTGGAGCAGCTCGGTAGCTCGCTGGGCTCATAACCCAGAGGTCGCAGGTTCAAATCCTGTCCCCGCTACTAAGAATAAAAGCCGGTACCCTTCACGGGTACCGGCTTTAGTTTTTACTGGACTACGTTCGGCATTTCGCTTGGGCGTGTAGTCGATCTGTTACCAGGTCTTCTCGGTCCGTAGATCGTCGGCAACCGGCCCGGCATACTCCGTCAGCGCCCGCCGAAGGATCTTGCCGGTAGCGTTTCTTGGTAGCTCGTCGAGGAACACGATTTCGCGTGGAACCTTGTATCGAGCCAGGTTCGACTTCACGTAGCTCACGATCTCGTCTGCATTTCGTGTCGAGTCGTCCGTTGGGACAATGAATGCCTTGAGGCGATGTCCGAAATCCGGATCAGCGACTCCGATCACCGCGGCCTCGACGACATCCGGACGTTCGGCAAGCAAGTTCTCCACTTCCAGTGGGTAGACGTTCTCACCACCCGAGACGATCATGTCGTCGTCGCGTCCGTCGACGAACAGTAGACCGTTCTCGTCGAAGTGGCCCACGTCGCCGGTCGACAGCATTCCGTCGATCCGCTCCTTGTCACATCCATCGGTGTAACCGGAAAAGCTCAGCCCGCTCGAGACGAAGATCCGGCCGACTGCTCCGACGTCGGTCACGCTTAGTCCGTCGTTGTCGAACAGTTCGACATGGCACGTAACCGGTGGCCGACCCGCGGTGCCGGGTGCCACAGCAAGATCCTCGGGTGTTGCGACGGTGGCAACTGCGACCTCGGTGGACCCATAGAGATTGTGCAGAACGTGCCCGAACGCCTCGGTCGTACGACGGCTCAAGTCGGGTGAGATGGCCGATCCTGCTGCGAAAACTATTCGTAGAGAGGATGTGTCGTACTTCGCGAGTACAGCGGGCGGGAGGTCGACAATCCGTTGCAGCATCGTCGGAACCAACACCAAGGAGTCTGCGGAATGACGGGCGACCAGCGCGAGAGTGTTTTCTGGATCGAATTTTCGATGCATCACCACTGTGTTGCACAGTGCTAGGGCCAGTGCGAATTGTGAGACGCCGGTTCCGTGAAAAGCAGGAGCTGCCATCACCATCGTCTGTCCGCGGCGCAGTGGAACCCGATCCAGGAACTGCGCCGACGCCAACGGGGACGTGTGATTTCGGGGAGCGCCTTTCGGCGTTCCGGTCGTGCCACTTGTCAGTAGAACGAACCCTCCTTGCGTCGTCGGTGCAGGTACGGCCGAGTTGGATTGCCCTTTCGCCACGTCGGCCAGGGTGGCGATTGCTGGATTCGACGAGTCGGACCAGCTCCGAAAAGCCTTCACCGTGGGTGCGAGAACGGCCGCGACAGGGGCGAACTCCTCGTCGTACACGAAGGTGCCGACCTGCTCGCGGACTGCGACGTCGGCCAATTGCGGGGGAGCGAAACCGGTGTTCATCATCACGAGCCGGATGCCTCCTTTCGCAGCGGCCAGCATGGTGAGAACGAGCCCCCGGTGATTGCGAGCCATGACGCCCATGACGGATCCCGCCCCGACGCCTGCATTCATCCAGCCTCGGACGAGCGCGTTGGACTGCTGCTCGAGGTCGATGTACGACATCGACCCCAACTCGTCGACGAGAGCGGTTGTGGTGACGCCCGCCGCGGCGTGTGCGTGGACCGGACCCGCGAAGGGTCCGTACTTACCTACTGCACGGATAGATGCGATTCCTCGATCCAGTCGCGGAAACGGTATGAGTCCCGCTCGATTCATGACGCGTACTGCACCGGCTCCTTCGATAATGTGTGACAGCGTGCGGTGTCGAACCATGCTGTGTTTGACCGACATGATCATCCCCTCGAGATCGTGCGTCGTGCCGAAACTGCTTCGCTTGCAGGTGGGTCGAAGACCGTGGAACAGCATCCTGCGGCCTCGATCATAGTGTGATTCAGTTCACTCTGAGGGGAAAGCGTTGATCCTGGAGTCGTACTGGTGTTCGATTTGTAGCTGCGTAGAAGCGTCAAGGTTCAGGCATGTTTTCCGGACCTGGGTGTGCGTTGCGATAGCACGCGGCCAGTCTGCGCTGGACAAATCTCTGCTCGGGTTCGGAGCCGGCGAGGCCGAGTGCGCGTTCGAACCATCGAGCAGCTTCCGACCAGCGTTCGAGCCGTGCGAGGAGATCCGCTCGGGTGGCAGGATATGGATAGTAGTTCTGTAGCAGAGGCTCGGTGGACAACGCTTCCATCACTTCGAGGCCGGCGCTCGGACACTCGCACATTGTGATAGCCGCCGCCCTGTTGAGAGAGACGATCGGCGACGGCGTGATCGTCGCCAGCACGCCATACAATTCTGCGATCTGAGGCCAATCCGTGCTCTCGGCATTGGTAGCTTCGTCGTGCAAGGCCGCAATGGCTGCTTGAACGCCGTACGGCCCAGGGGAGCCGCCGGTGAGAGCGAGTACCACCAAGGCGCGCCCTTCATCGATCATCTCGCGGTCCCAAGGCGCAACGATCCGCGGAAGACCGTGCCCGCGCTGCACTGCCCACCGAACCCTGGCCGACGGCGACTGCCGCGGAAATCGAAAGCGTACGTACCCCCTGCGGGGGAATCAGCGCGGCCAAAGGGCGAGATCCCGGATTCGTCTCCGGTCTCATCCACGCTCGATAAACGAACTCCTCAACAGCCCTAGAGCCCGCCGGACGACAAACGAGCCGAGACCGTCCTCGGAACCGTCGCATGACCGCGTGACCGCGTGACCGCGTGACCGCGTGACCGCACGACCGGATACGACCTCGACCTCTAGCGAAGCCCTCACCCCAGCCGCTGACCTGCTGCGATCACAGCTACACGCACACACCCCTCGGCCGGGGGAAACAACGCCACGCTGACATCGTCGTATCACCGTCGGACAACATCGCGGCGACTTTCCATCCGATGTCGAGCTGGCGGGGATTTTCAGATTAACGGTGGATCCGACCTTGTCGTCGGTTAGTTACCGTTCGGGGTGATAAGTCCTTCGAAGGTGATCGCGAACGCGTTGAGCGCTGGCTTCCACCTCATCGCCCATCGTGCCTTACCTTTCCCTGTGGGGTCCAGCGCCCGAGTCGCCAGATATAAACATTTGAGCGCCGCTTGCTCAGTCGGGAAGTGCCCACGAGCCCGCACAGCACGCCGGTAGCGAGCGTTGACGGACTCGATCGCGTTCGTCGAGCAGATCACCCGCCGGAGCTCCACGTCGTAGTCCAGGAACGGAACGAACTCGCTCCACGCGTTACCCCACATCCTGATGATCGCCGGGTACTGCTCACCCCACTTCTTCGTGAACTCGGTGAATCGTTCCTTCGCCGCAGACTTCGACGGAGCGGTATAGACCGGCCGTAGGTCACGAGCCATCTCGTCCCAATACTTCCGTGATGCGAACCGAAAGGTGTTGCGTATCAGATGAATAATGCATGTCTGCACCACCGCCAGCTCCCACACTGTGTTGATCGCATCGGGCAGACCCTTG
>JBBPZN010000087.1:0-28266 GCA_038198705.1 Mycobacteriales bacterium | reverse complement strand
GAAATAATGTCTCAGCAGGTAGTGACGCTCGTGAACGTCGACGCCACCGCCGATCCCGCGGCCGTCGCAGCGCTTGTGACGCCGCTCGTCCCGACGATCACTGCGCAGTCGATCGCAGCCGACGTCGCGGGTGCGCAGGGTAAGACGGTGACTCTCGTGTCGCTGCGAGCATCCGACGTCGACCCCATTGCTGCGCAGCTCACCGCAATGCCGGGTGTGACGCTTGCGCCGCAGACCCGGCTCCTCACCACCGATCGCGCGCTCGCGTCACCAGCGCTCAGCGGGGTATCGGAGCTGTGGCAGCAACAACTCGACGCCAACAAGGGCTGGTCCATTCAGTCGGTCAAGGCCGACGGGTCCGTGGAACCGCTGGCCGGAATCGACGCCCAGCCCGCACCGGATATTGCGACGACGCTGGACTCCACCCTTCAGATCAAAGCAGAGAACGCTCTCGCGTCGTTGCCGCAGCAGGCTGCGATCGTCGCGTTGCAGCCCTCGACCGGCAACGTCCTCGCCGTCGCGCAGAACGCTGCGGCGGACGCCGAAGGCCCGATCGCGCTGACCGGTCTGTACCCGCCCGGTTCGACGTTCAAGACAGTGACGACGTCGGCGGCGCTGGAAGCCGGGACAGCGACCCCCGACACGATCCTGCCGTGCCCAGGAACCGAGAACATCGAGGGCCGCCAGATTCCGAACGACGACAACTTCGATCTCGGCGACATCCCGTTGCACACGGCATTCGCCCGATCGTGCAATACGACGATGGGCCGCCTCGGCGTCGGACTCCCCGCCGACGGATTGCAGCAGACGGCACTGCAGTACGGCCTCGGTGTCGATTATGTGACGCCCGGGCTGACCTCGGTCACCGGCAACGTCCCGCTCGCCGCTACTCCGGCGCAACGCGTCGAATCCGCCATCGGTCAGGGGCAGGTGACGGCGTCACCGTTCGGGATGGCTTTGGTCGCGTCGTCGATCGCGAGTGGCGCGTTGAAGGCTCCGACGCTCCTCGACGGACAGCCCGGTGTAGCGAACGCGACGCCGAAACCTGTGGATCCACAGGTAGCCGAACAGGTGAAGGCGATGATGCGCGAAACCGTCACCAATGGCACGGCCCAGCAGTTGAAGGACATCCCCGGACTACTGGGTAAAACCGGCACCGCCGAGTTCGGGCCGAACAACGAGATCGCGCACGGTTGGTTCGTCGGGATCGCGGGCGATCTCGCCTTCGCGGTCTTTGTCGCGGGTGGTCAGAGTTCGGGTCCCGCGCTCGAGGCAGCGGGTAGGCTCCTCCGGTAGGGCCCAGCAGGGCAGATACCTGATGTGGCCCAATCGTGACCGGAGTGTATGTCTGTCGTGCTTGTTACCCTTGTGGCTACAGTGAATATTGTGACCCATGAGTTCTGGAAGGTCACTGATGCCTCGTCGTATTCGTGTCCGATATGTGGTGGCGCTCGGCGCAACGTTGGTTTTGGCCGCATCACTTACTACGTGGACCCTCGATCGCCCCACTAGCGGCGCCGAATCCACGGTGTCCGACTTCGTCGAGGCGCTCAACGACCGCGACGTCGAGGCGGCCGCCGAGCTGACTTCGTATCCCAACGCGGCGGCTACGTCGATCTCGCAGATGTTCGACGGCCTGTCCGCAGGCGGAAAATCATCCTCGCAGTTCGAACTCTCGCAGTTCATCGACCTCGACCAGGACTCAGGGTTCTTCACCCTCGGTTCGGCGTGGAACTTCGGCGAGGGCAAGGACTGGCAGTACTCGACGCGCGGCAGCGCGAAGAAATTGAGCGTGGGCTGGCGGATTACCTGGGAGCCGGACATCCTTGCACCGGACCTGGTCAGTGCAGTGCACTACACCCGAACGGACGCGCCGCCACCCCTGGTCTTCGATGCTGCCCAGAACGTCCTGATGAGCGAACGCACCATCAACGCCGTCTCGCTCGACCCTGCGCAGATTCCCGACACGGCAGCGTCCGCGTCGCGACTCGCCGACGTCATCGACGTCGTAGCGCCGTTGATCACTGCAGAATCGCTGACCGCTGAGCTCGATGCCGCACCGGGTGCCCCGGTACTCGCGGTGAACCTGCGCGACGACGACTTCGCGGTTCTCGAGGACGATCTGCGTGCCATTCCCGGAGTCGTGATCTCGCAGACACCCAAACTGATTGCGGGCGACCGACGCATCACCTCCCCGCTGCTCGACTCGATTCGTGACGCCTGGCAACTCGGCCGCGACGCTACGTCCGGGTGGGCAGTGGATGTCGTCGGCGCCGACGGAGTTCCAGCGCGGCAGGTGGGTTTCCAGGGCCCTGCCGGTCCGGACCTGCATGCCACGCTCGATCCTCGGATTCAGTTGGCGGCCGAGGATGCCGTGGTCAGCGTCGGGACCTCCGCATCGATCGTGGCGATCGTGCCGTCGACCGGTGCCATCGTCGCGGCTGCTCAGAACAGTTACGCCAACGAGCAGGGACAGATCGCGTTCTCGGGGATGTATCCGACGGGATCGGCAACGGCAATGCTCGACGCCCTGCAGTCCGGTGAGAACCCAGGCACGCCGACTCAGCTCGGCCTCGGGGTCAACTACTCGATGCCAGGACTCGACGCCTTCGCCGGTCAGCGTTCCGGACCGGGTGGGTCTATCGATCGGATCCGGTCCGTCGGAAACGAGAGCTCTGCGGAGGCGATGACGCCGTTCGGCCTGGCTCAGATGGGTGCGGCGATCTCCCGCGGGGCAGCGCCACTCCCGTCGATCATCGTCGGTCAGACCGCCATAGCCGACCAGCCGACCGATTCGATTCCGCCTGAAGCCCTGGCCAGGCTCCGAAAGATGCTGGTGGACTCCGCTCATGCCGAAGGGCTCGACGCGTACGCGGGATTGACAGGTTTCGCCGGTAACAGTGGCGACGACCGGTGGTTCATCGCCAACCGAGGCGATCTTGCGTTTGCCGTCTATATCGAGGACGCGGACGGAACGGACCAGGCCGTGAAGATGAGTACCCGTCTGATCCGAGGCATGGACTCCGGCATCGCCGAGTAACCCCCTGTGCTCCAATTCGGTCTGCTCGTGGGATGGCGTCGCTGGTGTCGTATCCCGCCCGTGGTCAAGCTCATCCCCCCGACGTTCCTGCGCATCGCCGTTGGAATTCTCGGGCTCGGGCTCGCAGCATGGTTGATGTGGAAATAGTTGCAGGCGTTGCTATTTCACACCGCTCATCATTTTCTTGATCCACGGGGTGAGTGCAACCAGTGCCACGGCGACCGCGATGGACGCACCTCCCACGCTGTAGAAGAACGGGTTCGGATTGTCCTGGTCGTAGTAACCGGCGAGAGTGCCGGCCATGGCTGAACCGAGGGCAACCGAGAGGAAGAACAACGCGACCATCTGGGTATGGAAGTTCTCCGGCGCGAGCTTGGTGGACAGTGACAGGCCGACCGGGGAGAGAAACAGCTCCGCGAAGGTGAACATCAGCAGGATGCCGATCAGAGCGAGCAGTGGCATGTTGTCGCCGGCGAGGGCGGGCACGAATGCGAGAAAAGCCACGCCCATGATGCCCACACCTGCAGCGAACTTCAGGGGCGTCGAGGGCTGACGGTTACCGAGCTTGGTCCACACTGCGGCGAAAATACCCGCAAAGATGATGATGAACACCGGGTTGATGGACTGCACCCATGACGGTGGGAACTCCCAGCCGAAGAGATTGCGGTCCAGTTCGGTGTCGGCGATGAGCGGCACTGTGGTGAATTGCTGCTGGAACAGCGACCAGAACGCAGCACTGGCGATGAACATCGGAATGAACGAGATGACCCGACGACGCTCGATCGTGGTGATCTTCTTGCTGGACAAAATGATCGCGAAGTACCCGACCGCAGCGACGACCGTGACTCCGACGACGACGTTGGACAGGTTCGAAGCTCTGATCGCTCCGAATGCCGAGAGCAGGGCGACGACGGCGATTGCTGCCGCAACGATCGCGACCCACTTGGTTCGCTCGGTCGAGGGGAGCGGATTGGGGGCTACAACGCCGATGCCGTGCAAATGCTTGCGGCCGAGCGTGTACTGGATGAGTCCGAGCCCCATACCGACAGCGGCCAGCGCGAATCCGGCATGGAATCCGATCTTGTCCCAGGCCAAGCCGGTGAGTAGCGGGCCGATGAATGCGCCGATGTTGATGCCCATATAGAAGAGCGAGAAGCCGGCGTCCCGTCGAGGATCCTTCTCCTCGTACAGGTCTCCCACCAGAGATGTCGCGTTGGCTTTGAGGCCGCCGCTACCGAACGCGACGAGAATCAATCCGACACCGACCCCCAGAAAACCGGGTAGCACTGCCAGTGCGATGTGGCCGAACATGATGAGGATGGCGCTGTAGAACAGGGTGCGTTCGGAACCGAGAAGACGATCGGCAATCCACGCACCGAGAATCGTCGACAAGTACACGGTGCCGCCGTATGCACCGACGATCGACGTCGCCGAGCTCTCGGGGATCCCGAGTCCGCCGTCGGACACCGAGTAGTAGAGGTAATAGATGAGGATGCCTTGCATCCCGTAGAACGAGAACCGCTCCCACATCTCGACACCGAACAGATTCGCCAGTGCGAATGGCTGTCCGAAGAATCCGGTGTCCTGCTTGTCCGTCACATCCGCCATTACAGAACTGTCCCACGTGCGACGGCCCCGAGGGTGCGGGTGGGTCAGTTTTTCCGGGCGGATACGACTCGCGCGAGGGCGCGCCAGCCGAGAAGGAACACCGCCAGCACGGTCGTGGCGACGACGACGAAGCTGAAGGCAGTGCCCTGCCCGCTGATCGCCCGCAGCGCCATGCCGATCGCGACAGTGGACACCCACACGATGATGCCGGTCGGGAGAAGGAGGAACGCGTCGAACTTGTCGCGGTAGAGCGCCCAAGTGGCGGCCCAGCCGAAGACGGCGCCGATCAGGAATGGCCAGGCGGTGGTCGCCAATCCGGCGAGGGCACCCGTCTCGTCGTGGCTGCGTCGACCGATGGCGCAGAAGATCAGCACCAGAACGAGATCTATGACTGCAGGAATGTAGATAGGGGCGAAACGGCCCGGTACGGCGGCGATGATCGGGTTGCGCTTGCTCACCGGTCCCACAATAGAGAATGGGCCCGCCGACAGCGTGTCCGCGGGCCCGTTCTGGGGAAAATGGCGATCTAGGAAGCCAGACCTGCTTCGATTTCGAGGGCCAGGGTGATCTTGTCGCCGACGACTGCGCCGCCGCCTTCGAGAGGCATGTCGATGGTGAGACCGAAGTCGCGACGGTTGATGGTGGTAGTGGCTTCGAAGCCGGCGACCGGGCCGTTGCCCATGCCGGCGTTGACACCGTTGAATTCGAGTGCCAGGTCGATCGATTTGGTGACTCCGTGCAGGGTGAAGTCACCTGTCACGACGAAATCGTAACCCTTGGGCTGTACCGACGTCGAGACGAAGGTGGCGGTCGGGTACTTCTCGACCTCGAAGAAGTCGGCAGTCTCGAGGTGGCCGTCGCGCTGCGCGTTGTCGGTGGTGATCGAGGTGACGTCGATCTCGGCGGCGACGGCAGGAGTGCCGTCGCCGGCAACGGTGATCGTGCCGGTGAAGGACTGAAACGGCCGCGGACCTTGCTGACGACGAGGTGGCGCACGGAGAAGCCGACGGTGGAGTGCGAAGGGTCGATGTTCCAGATGCCTGCGGACAATTCTGGCAATGCGATCGCGGTGGTCATGGTAGCTCCACTAGCGGTGGGGTTGAAGGTTCAACTTGCATAGTACGCAAGCGGACCAGGGTCCATATCTATTCCCACATTCCGAATAGCGAGGCCGATCACAGTTCGCGGGGAGGGAAAAGCCCGCTATCCAGACTCGGGATCGACGGCTTCCCGCTGTTCGACGGCTTCCCGCTGTTCGACGGCGATGTCATATTCGAGGTTCTCGTGCTGGTGGTTGCGGAACAGGACGAGGAACACGATCCAGCCGACGACCGCGACGAGGATGAAGCTGACACCGCGATAGACGAAGGCGGCTGCGACGGCCTGTGACGCGCTGATACTGGCTGCGCTGGTGAGAAAGGCGATCAGGGTGGCGTCGACGATGACGAGCCCACCCGGCGCGAGCGGCACGGATCCGACGGCTTTGCCTGCGGCGAACGCGATCAACAGTCCGGAGAGTCGGGGGTCTGCGCCGACGGCGAAGCATGCGAAGCCGAGGCAGGCGACGTCGGCGAGTCGGTGAACCGCCGACCATGACAGCGTGAGTACGCCGTCGCGTGTGCCGAGTCGAACCGACTGAACCTGCTCGATTATCTCGTCGATACGCTCGGCGCCGGTATCGGCCGGCTGATTACGGAAGTCGTTGATCTTGCGCAACGTCCACTGGGCCGTGCTGCGAATTGCCTGCGGGTGTGCGGAGATGTACCGCACTCCCAGGACGATCAGAACCACGCCCGCAATCGGCAGAACCAGGGTGAACGTATTGACCGATCCACCCACCAGCAGGGCGCCGCCGACGCCGAGGATTGCGAGCCCCGCTGCCGCGATGACTCCGGAGATCGCGAGTTGCCAGGAGGCGACTACCGAACTCGCGCCCCACCGTCGGGTCTCACGGTAGGTGAACGCGGTGGAGAAGACCTGTCCGGCAGGCAGCGTCAACGACATGGCCGTGCTGCCGTAGATGACCGAGACCGACTTGGCCTGACGGACGCGAACTCCGCCGGCTTCGAGCAGTTGCTTCTGGACCCGGCCGAACGCGCTCAGCGAGAGTGCTTGCGCAAAGACACATGCGGCGAGCCACCCCCAATGAATCTCGGTGAGGGCCTGCCACGACTCGTGCAATCGCGGCCAGAGATAGATTCCCTCGCCGATGAGCAGTCCGACCAGGGCAATCCCGAGGACCCATTTGAACCAGCGGAGACGATTCCGCTTCCGTGGCCCGTCGGCAACGGACTCTGGTCTTGGTTCGGCCACCTTCACAGGGTAACCACACCCGAGCCGCTGTCAGGGATGCTCGACCGGCCACGCAAGATGTGTACGTCTACGTCGGCCGCGTAATTGAACCTGATCACCGAGTTCCCAATGTGACTGTTCCTCGTCGCTGGCGAAGTAGAGCGCGGAGGTCGACGCCAGTACGCGGCCAGGTCTCAGCTTGGCCAGTTCGGTCAATCGAGACGCTTCGTTGACGGGATCTCCAATCACGGTGTATTCGAACCGTTCGGCTGCGCCGATGTTCCCGGCGACGGCCAATCCCGCCGACACACCGATGCCGATGTCGAGTCCGGTGATGTCGTTGAGGGCGAACCGCAGGTCACGAGCTGCAGCGAGCGCAGCGGTCGGCGCATCGGGTCGGTCGAGGGGAGCGCCGAAAATGGCGAGCGCCGCATCACCCATGAACTTGTTGACGAATCCGTTGTGCTGACCGATGACGTCGACGACGACGCGGAAGAATTCGTTGAGGAGGACGACGACCTCACTGGGGGGACGCTCGGAAGCCGTTGCCGTCGACCCGACCATGTCCACGAAGAGCACCGCGACGAAGCGAGTTTCGCCTCCCAATTCGGTACCGAATTGCAATGCACGGCGCGCCACGTCTTCGCCGACGTGTGCGCCGAATAGTTCACGTAGGACGCGCCGTTCCGCGGACTCCTCCATCATGCGGTTGAAGCCGACCTGTAGTCGGCCGATCTCGCTGCCGTCGAACACGTCGACCTCGACGTCGTTCTCACCGCGTTGGACCCGCTCGATCGCCCGACGCAGTTGTCGGATCGGGTCGGAAATCTGGCTGGCGGTCAACATCGACAGGATGAACGCCTGCCCGATAGCGAGGACGCTGAGCAGGATGATCGCGATCGCGAGCGAGTTGGGGGAGAACACCAGATCGGTGGTCAACTGGGTCACGCAGAGCAAGATGATGCCGATGACGGGCATCAGGGTGCCCAGCCCCCAGGTCATCGCCATCCGGGTGCCGATACCGGGTGTCATGGTCCGGTCGAATCGACCCTCGCTCAGTGCCATCGCAGCGAGGGGGCGCAGTATCCGTTCGCCGAGCATGTAGGTGAATCCGAAAGTGACGGTGGCAGCCATGACCACGGTGACGACGACGGCGACAGCAAGAGACGGCATTTCGGCGACCGTCAGGACGACGAACAGAACACCCCCGATGACCCACAGAACGGCATGCACGATCGCTTGACGCAACGGCGCGTGCAGCGCAGTCATCTGCTCCTTACGGGTGGGTGGGCCACCCCGCAGCTGCCACCGAACTACCGTCCGCAACAGGCGGGACGCGTAATACAGACTGACCCCACCGCCGAACAGCAGATAGATGCTGAAGATCCAGACATTGCGTGATCGGTCCGCGATGATCGACTCCGACTCGGCTATGGGGAGCCCATAGCGAACGAAGCCGAATACGAGCACCGCGCCGAAGAGGTTGGACAGGCCCATCGAGACCATATAGAGCGGCCAGCGACTCTTCAGTGTGAGCGAGACCGCTCGGAAAGATGCCAGCACAGGTTAAATTTACCGGGTGGGTACAGGCGAGCTGCGGGCAGAAGCACAAAAGGGCCCTTCCGGTGCCCGATCGCCCGCGGATTCGGTTCATCCGTTGGTGCGTGTCGGAGCGGAATGGACGTGGCGGCTGCTGGTTCTGTTCGCCGGATTCCTGACCCTGTGCTACGTCGTCATCCGGCTCGAAACAGTGTTCATTCCCATCGGACTGGCGCTGCTGGCTTCGGCGATGCTGGTGCCGATCGTCGATTGGATGCAAAGACGCGGAGTTCCGAGGTCCGCAGCAGTCGTCGTCGTCATCATCGCCAGCATCGGTGTCGTCGTCGGAATCATGACGTTCGTCGTCGAGCAATTCATCGAGGGACTACCGCAACTCGGCGATCAATTCACCACGAGCATCGACGACGTCCAGTCCTGGTTGTCCACCGGCCCACTCCACATCAGTGAGGATCAGATCCGACAGACGAGCGACGACGCCGTCAAAGCCATTCAGGACAATCAGGCAGCGGTGACGTCCGGCGCATTGACCACCGCGACGCTCATCGGTGAGATCTTCACCGGCGCGTTGCTGACGCTGTTCACGCTCATTTTCTTCCTGTACGGCGGTGATCAGATCTGGAACTTCGTCACCAGGCTTGCCCCGACGTCGGCACGGCGTCGTATTCGCCTTGCCGGAAGTCAGGGCTTCGGCTCCCTCATCGGGTACGTTCGCGCCACGGTCGCCGTCGCAGCCGCCGACGCCGTCGGTATCGGAGCCGGGCTGGCCATTCTCGGTGTGCCCTTGGCTCTGCCGCTGGCATCGCTGGTGTTCATCGGCGCCTTCATCCCCATTGTCGGTGCCTTCCTGACTGGATTCGTCGCAGTGTTCATCGCCCTCGTGACCAAGGGGCTGATCACCGCGTTGATCACGCTCGGCATCGTCGTCGCAGTCATGCAACTGGAAGGGCACGTACTGCAACCTCTGCTGCTGGGACGGGCGGTGCGGCTGCACCCTTTGGCCGTCGTCTTCGCCATCACCTTGGGAATCCTGCTGGCAGGCATCGTCGGTGGCCTGCTGGCCGTTCCGGTGGTGGCAGTGCTCAACACGGCGGTCCGCTCACTGCTGGCAGAGGACCCGGACGAGGTCTACGAGGAACTCGAGGACCGCGATCCGTCGGAGCCGCTGTTCCCGGCAACAGAGGACAACCCACACCCACGTAGTCGACAACTCGACCCGGGAACTCTCGAAAAGCCTGATGACTGACGCACTGACTCCGCTCTGGCGCGCGTCGCAGGTGTTTCGATTCGTCACCCTGCTCTATGCGGTCAGCTACCAGGTCGCCTCGATGTCGTCCTACAGCGATCCGCGCCTGAGCTGGTTTTTCGTGGCCCTGATGGCGGTGTGGACCGGGGTCTCGGCAGCGCTTCTCTCGAACCCGAGAATGCCGCGATGGAAGGTGGTGTTCGCCGACCAACTCGTCGTCATCGCATTGATGGCGTCGACTCGGCTGGTCGCCGATCCCCAGTGGTACAGCACTCACCAAACTCTCCCGACGACATTGTGGGCCACCAATGCGGTGATCTCGGCGGCAATTCTGTTCGGGCCCAGAGGTGGAATCGCGTCGGCGATCGTGCTCGCGGCCGTGAGCGCACTGGTGCGCGATCAGGTGAACTTCGATCTGTGGACGGATGCGACAGCGCCGGTGCTGGTGTCGGTCGGGCTTGCACTCGGGTTGGCGAGCAACACCGCAAAGCGCGCACACTCGGAACTGGAGCGGGCCATCAGGCTCGCGGCGATCACCGAGGAACGCGAACGGCTCGCCCGCCAGGTGCACGACGGCGTCCTCCAAGTGTTGGCGCTGGTTCGCCGGCGTGGAACCGAAATCGACGGTGCTGCAGGTGAACTCGCTGATCTCGCCGGTGAGCAAGAAGTTGCGCTGCGGATGCTGATCTCCGAGCAGGGGAATCCGAGCCGCGTCGATACCGGCGATGCAGAGGTGGACCTGGGGAGTCTGCTCCGACAACAGGGCAGCACCACGGTGTCGATCTCTGCCCCGACCGATCCAGTACTCGTCCACAAACCCGTCGCCGAGGAGCTCGCTGCCGTTCTCGCGACTGCGTTGTCGAACGTGACATTGCACGCGGGATCGGGTGCGCGCGCGTATGTTCTGCTCGAAGATGTAGCCGGTGACATCATCGTGAGTATTCGCGACGACGGCGTCGGGATAGCTGCCGGACGGCTCGCCGAAGCTGAGGCAGAAGGCCGAATGGGCGTTTCCAAGTCGATACTGGGGAGAGTCGAGATGCTCGGCGGCACAGCAGTTCTCGACAGCGATGTCGGGATGGGGACCGAGTGGGAGATTCGAGTACCGAAGGAGTGGAAGTGATGGAGAAGCAGATTTCTGTCATGGTCGTCGACGACCACCCCATGTGGCGCGACGGGGTGGCACGCGACCTCGACGCGGCCGGATTCGACGTCGTTGCCACCGCTGACGGAGTCGGGTCCGCAGGGCGTCGCGCTCAGGCCACGCAACCGGCCGTCGTGCTGATGGACATGCATCTGACCGACGGCAACGGTGCCGACGCGACGGTCCAGGTACTGCTCGGTTCTCCGAACAGTCGGATTCTGGTGCTGTCGGCCTCCGCCGAACGCGGTGACGTGCTCGATGCAATCAAGTCCGGCGCCAGCGGATACCTGGTCAAGAGTGCATCGGCCGAGGAATTGTTCGACGCTGTCCGGGCCACCGCCGCCGGGCAGGCCGTCTTCACTCCGGGTCTGGCCGGGCTGGTCCTCGGGGAGTATCGACGTATCGCTACCGCCCCCGCGGACGCGAAAGACACCGAAGTACTACGACCGACACTGACCGACCGCGAAACCGAAGTGCTACGCCTCGTGGCAAAGGGGTTGAGCGCGAAGCAGATTGCGACCAAACTGACGTTGAGTCATCGCACGGTGGAAAATCACGTGCAGGCCACCCTCCGCAAGCTGCAGTTGGCCAATCGGGTCGAGCTGACGCGATACGCAATCGAACAGGGTTTGTGAGCCGCCCGCCCTGGGCAACCCCACCCCATGAGTGAGACCGACAAGCCAGTGGATACGACCGTGGACCCGACCGAGAAGTCTGCCGGCTTAGATGCGGACGGTGCGCAGAGTGCGGCCGAGCGTGGGGAGGCCGTCCGCGAGTTCGACGACCACCTGGACGGATCGGGCGACAAGCCGACATTCCCGACCCCTGATGCCGCCGAGGTCACCGACACCGAGACGGACCCGAAGACCACGACGCGGACCGAGTAGCTCTCAGCCCTTGACCAACTGGGTGAGGGCGAGCTTGGCGATCGGGGCATACGGAAGCACCAGCCCTGGAAAGCCGTCGACCGTCAACCACGTCCGTGAACCGGCCGGATGCGACTCGACGCCGTGGGTCAGCGCCAGACCCAGCGCACGATTCTGCCACCAGGCCTGCCACGTCCAGGTGCGGGCTGCCTCGTCGACGGCGAGTACACGGAAGTCGATCCGAATCCAGAGCGGTCCTTCGACTCTGCCCGACGTATCGGGTAGCAGCCGTTCGCCGTCGTAATCGACCCCGCTGATCTGTGGCGCCCACGTCGACCACAGATCAGGGTTCATGTAGCGCTCCCACACAATCCCTGCGGGAGCCGAGCCGGTCGCGTCGATCGTGATTTCCATACTGTGGGCTGTACCCGCGAGCTGGTCCGACGAACCTCGCGGTTCCAGGCAGTCGTGCCGCGTGGGCATTATCCTGGTCTCATGGAGGCCAGGAATCTGCGAGTATCGGATGCCGAAAAGGAACATGTCGGTGAGTTGCTGCAGCGTGCGGTGGGTCTGGGGATGTTGTCCCTCGGGGAGTTCACCGAACGTATGGACACTGCGCTCACCGCGAAGACTCGTGGTGAGCTGAATTCTGTCGTAGCGGATCTGCCCGGGATGCAGATAACCGAGGAGTATCGGCCGGCGGTCCCCGCAACCTCGGCGCCGTACCAGCAGAGCGCTCCCACCTACGACCGGGCGCACACGGTGTCGTGGGATCGAAGTCAGGCATCGGTCGTCCGCGGCACGATGTCGACGGTGTCACGCAAAGGTCCTTGGAACGTGCCACCCCGGATGACGATCGACAGCAAACTTTCGAACGTCACGCTGGACTTCACGCAGGCGATCATGTCGACCCAGGTCGTCGAGATCATGGTGAGCGACTATTGCAGCACTATTTCGTTGATCCTGCCCCCGGCTGCTACTGCTGACCTCAACGGCCTCGAAACCGTCGGTGGTAGTGCGAACAACAAGGTGCGCACCGGCCCACCGATCGGGCCGCTGCATGTCATTGTGCGCGGAAAGGTCCGGTTCGGAACACTCACCGCCAAACATCCACTGGGTACGTCGCTGCGGCGGATGTTCGGCAACTGAGTGTTTCTCGAGGGCCGCTCGGCAAACCCCTAGGTGACGAGGAGTAGAAATACTCAGCCGCCGCCGGGCAGCGTCCGACATGATCGGTCCATGACGAATCCGCGTAGTGCCGGTGTCGATCCGCAATTGGTGGCCAGACTGTCAGGCCAGTTCGCAGCACTGGGTGAGCACCTCCGACAGGTTTCCGGCGAACTCGGGCAGCTGCATTCACAACTGGCAGCGCAGCAGGCACCGATGTTTCCTGCCCAGCCCCAGCAGTTTGCTCAGCCCCAGCAGTTTGCTCAGCCCCAGCCCCAGCAGTTTGCCCAGCCCCAGCAGTTCGCTCGGCCACCCCAGCCTGCACCGCCTCAGCCCGCACCGCCTCAGCCTGCCCCGCCGAAGAAGGAGCCATGGTGGCAGCGGGACGGTGTGATCTCTCGGCTGCTCGCGATCGCCGGTGCCGGAGTGACCTTGATCGGCATCGTGATGCTGCTCGTTCTGGCAGCGCAAGCGGGGTGGTTCGGGCCGGAACTACGTGTCGGTGCGGGAGCGGCATTCTCGCTGGCGTTGGTGTACATCGGGTCCCGCGTTTTCGGTCGATCCGGCGGCAGGGTCGGTGGCATTGCTATCGCGGCCACCGGAATTGCCGGCCTGTATCTCGACGTCGTGGCCGTCACCGTGCTCTACGACTGGCTCGAGCCGGTTCTCGGTTTGGCCGCTGCCTTCGGTATCGCAGCGGCCGGTATCGCGCTGGCGGTGTCGTGGCGTTCGCAGCCGATGGCGGCATTGATTCTTACCGGAGTTGCCGTGTGTGCACCAGTGGTCGGCGGCGGAATCACGTTGTCGGTCATCGGTTTTTTCGCTGCAACGTTCATCGCGACCTTCCCCGCCCAGCTCGGACGTGACTGGCCGTTGTTGAATGTGGCGCGCACACTGCCGATCGTTGCCGCCACGTTGCTGGGAATAGCGGAGGCCTCGTCCTATGGAGTCGGAACCGGTGATGCCATCACACTGTTGATCGTTGCATCCGTCGTCGCCGCATTCGGGTTGGGAAGCTCGCTCGAACTCCTTCGCCGCAACGCGGCCGACACGATGGCATCGATGATGATGGCGCTCGGTGCACTGCCGATCCTTGTGGTGGGCACCCTGTTCGAGCGGTGGACACTCGCGCTGGTCGAACTCCTGGTCGCCGTTACCTGCGCCGCAACTATCGCCTTGGCCCGCTGGTTGCCGGTGCATGCCAGGATTGTGCTTTCGCTTGTCGGTGCGGCGGCGTTGTTGCAGGCCGTCGTCGTTCCGACCGCAGTGGAGCTGCGTCCGCTGACGCTGTTGGCGGTCGCTGCTGCGGCACTCGTCCTCGCGCAGAAGCTCTCGTCCAAGATCGCGTACTTCATCGGTGGTGCATTCGCCGCACTCGGGACTATCGGTTTCGTCGTCGTCGCTCCCGTCGACGGTCTCATGGATGCGGACTACGCCACCGGACATTTCGGCGTCGTGATTGCCGGCCTGCTGTTGGTAGCGGTTGCGGCGGGCCTGGTTCTGGTTGCTGTCCAACTCGGAATCGCCGAGCAGAACGTGCAGTCTTGCTGGGTGTTCGCAGGCGTTGTCTCGCTCTACGGTCTGACGTCCGCGACGGTCGCGCTCGGAGTGGGAGCAATCGGCGGCACAACAGGTTTCATCGCGGGTCACTGTGCGGCCACCATCGGATGGATGGCGGTGGCCATGGCATTGCTGATCATGGGGCTCCGGAGTGAGAAGTACGCGCACACTGCACTATTGGCGGGACTGTCGCTGACGGCTGCTGCTGTGGCCAAGCTGTTCTTGTTCGACCTGGTTGCTCTCGACGGTCTGTTCCGTGTCGGCGCCTTCATCGTCGTCGGACTTCTGTTGCTCTTCGCGGGCACCAGGTACGCAAAGGTGTTCGCAGACCGCGAGTCCGAACAGGTATAGCGAGATCCGAGACCAGCCCGCCGGCTCAGAAGGGTGCTGGCCGGCGGCGGTCGCGAGCATCTTCGGCAGCGCGGTGTTGCCGAAAGCGGCGGCGAAGCTCGCGGATTATGGACCGAGCTTCGTCGGTGCCCGCCCGGGCAAGTTCGGAACGTGAGGGCGGGTGCGTGTGGGGAGACATATGTTTCTCCCACCAGGTCGGGCCGTCCGGACAATCCTCCGGGGTCGCCGGCTGCTTCTTGCGAACGCGAAATGGCTGGGTATTCGGAACCGAAAAGTCGGGCAGCGTTATCCGTCGAGATCCGGTGTTGCCCGTCCACAGGATCGCGCCACCGGACAGCATCGCGCACGCCCACATTCGGGCAGTTTTCGCTTGATGATGACAAGTACATACCGGGTGCAGATTGGACCCGACCGTCCATCCACCTGCCCGAGGATTGTCGTGGTCGAACGGGACGATGTGGTCGAGTTGGCACCGCGACGACGGCGTGTCACAGCCTGGAAATGTGCACGTACGATATGCCATTCGGACCATCGAGGTCACAGCTTTCGAAGGCCGATACGTCAACGCTCCGGGCGGTGGACTCTCGAGTTTGCCGTGCCCGTCGGGGAACACTCCTGCAGCCTTCGACGGATCACGATCGATCTCGCGCAGGAGTGAATCGACGTAGCGGCGTAGGGCGGAATCCTCCCCTGAGGTGTGCTGGTCGATCTGGTGTGGACCTGGTCGAGGAACCTCCGCTGCCCCGCGAACTTTGCCGCGCCCGAGGATCCGCCGAAGTACCTGCTCGACCCGCGGTAGGGGTGACCCCGACTTGTCATCGCGAGTCCTGCTCAACGCTGGATCCGATTGTTCGGCAACAGGATTGTCGACGACGGCCGTGCGTTCGGTGACCGAGCCAGTGGTTCCACCTCGGCTTACCTCGAGCACTTCGACCAACTCGGTCAAGAGTGCCTGCCACCGTGCGTCTTCGGCCAACATCCGCACCAGATCCGGATTCAATGCCGTCCCGTCGGGCAACGTCGCCGGCGTAGAGGACAATCCCAACAAGGTCTCGACGTCGACGAGGATGTTGAGTAGATGACCGCGGCGCGGAACGATTTCCTCCGCGACACTCGCAGCCGGACACTCCTCGGTGAGCTCGCAGCGGCACGCCAAGGCATGCTCGCCGTACAGCAAAGCCAACAATCCATCCACGCGGCGCTGCTGGCCGGTACGCGGATCCTTCTTGCATACGGTCGCGGCGATCTCCGAAATCAAGGCCTCTGCCTCAGCGCCTCGCAGATCCGACATCTGCGCGCGTAGTACAGACATCCCGGTTCCGTCCTCGCGAATATTGACTCCGGTCGACTGTGCCTTCGCTTCCGTCTGTGCTGCAGTCGCTTCCGCTCCGTCGTACTGCATCCACAAACTCCACACGCGGTTGCGCAAGCGGCGTGGTGCCATACCTTCGGCTGCTGCGAGAGCTTGGAATTCGATTGCCTGTACGGTGCGTGCGCTGGCTTTGCCGAGTACCGATGCCAGCACCACTACTCGCGCCCAGTCGATGCCCCCGAATATCAACCGCAGCGCCGTCAACGGCAGATGGTTCAACGCCTCGGAGGTATCGAGGAGAGTGCGACCTGTCGACAGTGACACCGTCAGTTGCGTCGAGATCTCACAGAGCACTTCACGATGACACTCCGACGGATCTCCGCCGCACTCTTCGGCATCGGCGAGGCGGCGATCGAGGATTTCGCATACTGCCTCGACCAGGCGGCCGCGACGAACATTCTCCGCCGACGCACATTCGGTGAGGATGTCGAGCATGCCGCCAACCGCCTGGTCAGCGGTGTCGGTGAACCCTGATTCGAACATACTGTCGAGTGTAACTTCTCCCATCGACACACACTCGAAACCCAGAGAGCAACGTGCGCTTGTTGATTCGTGCCCCGGCCGAAGTCTCGACGCTCTAGTCCTCCAGGACCGGCTCGCCGAGACCGGTTCGACGCTGGATGCGCTTCATCCATTCCGGTGCCCACCAACACTTGTCGCCGAGAAGCTTCATGGTTGCCGGGACGAGGAACATACGGATCACCGTCGCATCGATGATGAGCGCAGCAATCATGCCGAAGGCGATGTACTTCATCATCACCAGGTCCGAGAATGCGAACGAGCCCGTCACCACGATGAGTATCAGTGCTGCTGCGGTGATGATGCGTCCGGAATGTGAAGTGCCGATTCGGATTGCGTCGGTGGTGCTTGCGCCCTTGTCTCGCGCCTCGACCATCCTCGAGAGCAGGAAGACTTCGTAGTCGGTGGACAGCCCGAAGACGATTGCCCCGATGAGCAGCAGAATCATCGCCATGATCGGACCCGGCGTGAAGTTCAACAACTCCGAACCATGTCCGTCGATGAAGATCCACGTCAGAATGCCCATCGTCGCACCCAATCCGAGCGCGGTCATGAGCACTGCCTTGATCGGCAGAATCAGCGACCCGAACGTCAGGAACATCAACAGCGTCACGATGAGGATCACCAGGATCGCGGTGAGCGGCAGTCGATCCACCAGCGCACTGATCGAGTCCTGTTCTATCGCAGGTGTTCCCGTGATCTGGACGCTTGCACCGTCCGGAACGTCGATGCCGCGCAGGTAATCGAGCGCAGGCTGGGAATCGTTGCGGTCCTCGAGGCCTGCTTTGAAGACGATGACACCGTCTTTGCTTGCACCGGTAGGTGTGAACTTCTCGACGAGTCCGGGAGCTTCGTTGGCTTGCTTGGTGATCTGCCCCAGCGATGCACCCTGAGCGTTCGATATCACCAGCTTGAGCGGCTCGGTGCGTTGTCCAGGGAACAGTTCGTCGAACTGAGATTGCGCCACACGTGTCGGGTTGTCGGGCGGAAGATACGTCTCGTTGATTCCGCCGAATTCGATCCTTCCCACCGGGAGGGTGAGCACCAGCAGTGCGAGCACGATCGTGACGGCAACCTTGACTGGACGACGCATCACCCAGGCGGTCAGCTTGCCCCACATGCCGTTCTCGATTTCCTCGGACGACTTGGTTTTACGCATGAACTTGAAGCCGAGCGCGTCGACGCGTGGACCGAGAACTGCAAGCAGCGCAGGTAGTACGGTCACCGCGACGAGAGCGGCCAGCGCGACGGTCGCAATGGATCCGTATGCGACGGACCGAAGGAATCCATGCGGGAACAGCAGCAGGCCACCGAGACTGGCAACGATCATCGTCGCCGAGAACGCCACGGTGCGTCCCGCCGTCATCACGGTGCGGCGGACTGCATTTCGAGTCGAGTATCCGTCGCCGAGTTCCTCACGGAAGCGGGAGACGATGAAGAGTCCGTAGTCGATTGCAAGGCCGAGTCCGACCATCGACACCACTGGTGCCACGAACGTGTTGACTTCGGTGAAGTTGGTGAACAGCTTGACAATTCCGTTGGCGCTGACCACCGTCAAGGCGCCGACGACGAGGGGGAGCGCAGCGGCGACGATTCCACCGAAGATGAAGAACAACAGCACAGCGACAGCAGGAATGGCGAGGATCTCCATTCGATGAATGTCCTCGGCCATCGTCGACTGCAAGGCCCCGGCAACCGCCTGGAGTCCCGCAACCTGGACGTCGACGCCATCGATGTAGAACGCGTCCTTGACGGCTTGGAAGTTGTTCGTCAGAGCCGTCTCGTCGTCGCCCACTATCGCGATGCTGGCGACAGCGTGCTGTTTGTCGGCGGTTGCCAGCGCAGCCGCGCGGGCAGCGCCGTCCACGGTGAAGTAGGTGCCATTGATCTTGGCGATCTGAGCAGGGTGTTCTGCGACAAGCGAGTTCAGGTTGGCAGTGACCGCGGCAGTGAATTCCGGATCGTCCACCGTCTTTCCCTCGGGAGCGGTGTAGAGGACGATGACATCGCCCTCTGTGTCACGTCCGAACGTGTCGTCGGCGAACTGAGCAGCGCGCACCGATTCCGAACCGGGGTCGTCGAAACCGCCCTGGCTCAGTCGATTCTCGAATCCGACCCCGTACGCGGCCAAACCGAGAAGGCCGGCCACCATGACTCCGATGACCGTGAATCGCCAGCGGTGGACAAGATCTCCCCATCGGGCGAACACTCAGGTCACTCCCCGAAGTTCGGCAATGACAGCCATGCTTCCCCCATCTCGACGTACGACACCACACATCGCCCCAATACTCGATCTGTGGTCGTGATCTTGCTTCCCAGGGGGACAACGGTCGGAAAGAATGCAGCGTTCCCGGATTTCATACTGTGAGATTCCACAGCGATGTCTTACCGTCCCGGCAGCGAGAGCGTTCCAGGGGCGCGATTCGACTGAGCTAGGACTACTTCCGACGCTCTCGTGCGAGGAGTTCGCTGACGCTCAATGCCTGCTGCCCGCCGCGGTGGCGTCCGCTGTCGATATCCGCCTCCGCGGGGTCAGGGTTGACGGGATCGTTGATTCGACGTCGACCCTGCGACGGCGTGTCCGCGTCCGTCGTCGAGTCCGAGCGCTCGGGGCTGGTGGGCGTCGGCGGATCACTAGGGGTCTCGTTGCGCCGGCCGGGCGCATTTCGAGTCGTGATGTCGTAACGCGTACGCGGTTCGCTCGGACGGGCACCGGTGCCGCTATCAGCGGAACCGTTGGTGTGCGAGCCGTTGGTGTGCGAGCCGTTGGTGTGGGAGCCGTTGGTGTGGGAGCCGTTGGTGTGGGAGCCGTTGGTGTGGGAGCCGTTGGTGTGGGAGCCGTTGGTGTGGGAGCCGTTAAGAACACCGTTGGACACCGAGCGCTCGGCAGGCGTCGCTGTGGCTTCCTTCGGCGCTTCGGGAGAGGCGGTAGGCGCACGAAGATCGGCAAGCCAGCTCTCGATCGAGCGGGAGTCCGGTGCGGCGGCCCGTACGGGCTCCGGGGTGCGGGGTGGCTGCTGCCGAACCACCGGCTGCTCCGGCACTGCTGGCTGCTCCGGAACCACTGGCTGCTCCGGAACCACTGGCTGGCGTCGAACTGCCGGCTGCTCCGGAACCACCGGCTGTTGCCGAACTACCGGCTTCTGGGGCTCCGGCGGCACGGCGGGGGGAGCGGCCCGAACGATCTCGGCTGCCCGAGTGTCTTCGGCCGGTGCCGTGGCAGGCTTGCCCGTCGCCGAACGCCGTTCTGCTTCCTTTGCTGCGTAGGTCGATCGAACGGGGCCTGCGCTCGACGGCGCGATCATCGGGATCGGTTCGGTCAGAGGTTCCGCGGCTTGTGGTGCCGGCCTCATCGGCGGCTTCACGGTGGTGACCGGGCGTCCGCCGGCAAGCGCGAGTTCGGGGACGTTGTCCGGCATCAGCTCGTCCTCGAGGATCGTCTCGCCGAGGCCGAGCCGCTGCTGAATTCGCTTCATCCACTGCGGTGCCCACCAGCAGTCGTCGCCGAGCAGTTTCATGGTGGCAGGGACGAGGAACATGCGGATGAGCGTCGCGTCGATGATGAGCGCAGCGATCATGCCGTAGGCGATGTATTTCATCATCACCAGGTCGGAGAACGCGAATGCGCCTGTGACGACGATGAGGATCAGGGCGGCAGCGGTGATGATTCGGCCGGTGTGCGAGGTTCCGATGCGGATTGCCTCGCTGGTGCTGGCTCCCTTTTCGCGGGCTTCGACCATGCGCGAGAGGAGGAAGACTTCGTAGTCGGTGGATAGTCCGAAGACGATGGAAATGATCAACACCAACACTGGTGCCATGATCGGCCCTGGCGTGAAGTTCATGAAGCTCGCGCCGTTGCCGTCGATGAAGATCCACGTCAGGATGCCCATCGTCGCGCCCAACCCGAGCGTCGTCATGAGGACAGCCTTGATCGGCAACACCAGCGATCCGAAGGTCAAGAACATCAACAGCGTCACTACGAAGATGACCAGCAGTGCCATCAGCGGCAGGTTGTCGATGAGGGCGGCGATACTGTCCTGCTCGATCGCAGGGGTTCCCGTCACCATCACCGTGGCCCCGGCTGGCACGTCGATAGTTCGCAGGTAGTCGATGGCGGGTTTGGAGTCGTTTCGGTCGATGAGGCCGGCCTTGAAGACGATGACGCCGTCTTTGCTCGCGCCGTCGGGAGCGAACTTCTCGATCAGGCCGGGGGCATCGTTTGCCTGCTTGGTGATCTGCGCGAGGGATGAGCCTTGCGCGTTGGAGATGATCAGCTTGAGCGGTTCGGTACGCAACCCTGGGAACAGTTCGTCGAACTCGCCCTGCGCTTCACGAGTGATGTTGTCTGGCGGCAGGTAGGTCTCGTTGATTCCACCGAATTTGATGTTGCCGACCGGGAGCGTCAGCAGCACCAGGCCGAGCACGATCGGGATCGTCACCTTGAGCGGGTTCTGCATGACCCATCGGGTCAGCTTGCCCCACATGCCGTTCTCGATTTCCTCGGACGACTTGGTCTTGCGCATGAACTTCAAACTCAGCGCGTCGACGCGTGGGCCGAGGATCGCGAGCATTGCAGGCAGGATCGTGATCGCTGTCAGTGCGGCGAGCGCGACGGTGGCGATCGAGCCATAGGCAACGGATTTGAGGAAGCCCTGCGGAAAGAGCAGTAGGCCGCCCAGCGAGGCGACGATCATCGTCGCCGAGAAGACCACCGTGCGGCCTGCGGTCATGACGGTGCGTCGGACAGCTTGGGTGGTCGAATAGCCGTCGCCGAGCTCTTCTCGGAATCTGGACACGATGAAGAGCCCGTAGTCGATCGCCAAGCCCAACCCGACGAGTGAAACCACGGGCGCGACGAAGCTGTTGACCTCGGTGAAGTTGGTGAAGACCTTGACGATTCCGTTGGCTCCGACGACCGTGAGGCCACCGACGATCAAGGGCAGCGCCGCGGCTACGACGCCACCGAAGATGAAGAAGAGTAGGACCGCGACGGCAGGAATGGCGAGCAGTTCCATCCGATGGATATCGCCCGCCATGGTGGACTGCAAGGCTCCGGCGACTGCCTGCAAGCCGGTGACCTGCACATCTACGCCGTCGACGTAGAAGACGTCCTTGATCTTCTGAAAATTGTTGGTCAGCTCGGTGTCGTTGTCACCGACGATCGCGACACTGGCGATGGCGTGGGTTCTGTCCGGGGTGGCCAGCGCCACGGCGCTGACGGCGTTGTCGACCTTGAAGTAGGTGCCGTTGATCTTGGAGATCTGGTCGGGATGTTCGCCGACAAGGGAGTTGAGGCTGTCGGTGACCTTCGCGTTGAAGTCCGGGTCGTCGACGGTCTTACCTTCGGGCGCGGTGTAGAGAACGATCACATCGCTGGACTGGTCACGCCCGAAGGTCTCGTCGGCGAGGCGAGCGGCCTGGGCCGACTCCGAACCCGGGTCGTCCCAGCCGCTCTGGCTCAGATGGTCGTTGAGATCCAACCCGTACGCTGCGAAGCCCAGAAGCCCGGCCACCATGACTCCGATGACCGTGAACCGCAAGCGGTAGACGAGATCTCCCCATCTGGCGAACACTTTAAGAAACTCCTTGACGCCCGACGAGAAGGGCGGACAGTGGTCGGAACGGCTGCAGCCATGCGCCTTCGTCCGGCAGCGAGTCGAGACTCACGCGAGGCAGAGACTCACGGAAGACTCCGGGAATGTCCTCGAGGTCGAGGAACTCCAAAGTCTCCGATGTGACCGCCCAGCTTGCGTGCTCACGGAACCCGAGCACCTGAACGGGCACACCAGTTGCGGCGATGCTCTCCAGTGGCTCACGAAAAGCCTGGCCATCCGCCGAAGCGACCATGACTCCGGCAAGCCCGCCACCACGATTGCGTAACTCGATGTGATCGAGCATGTCGTCGTCGACGTCACTGTCTTCGTCCACCTTGGGCTTGGCGAACACCGCGAAACCCACGTTACGCAACGCTTCGACCCACGGTCGAACGACGTCGGCGCTGCCTGGAGCGATATTGGTGAAGACGGTTGCCTCGGCTTCGAGGATCCCCGAACCGTTCGTCGACAGTTCGGCGGTGCGCTGCAACAGCCATCGGCCCAGCGCATCGAACCGCGGGCGGTACGCCGCAGTCGGCCTGCCGCCGAGAATTGCGCCGAGCCCCATATCGAGGTTAGGGGCATCCCACACCAGAAGCACTCGCTTGTTGTGATGAGAATCACCTGTGTCGAGGGCGGGTGTGGGAGCGAAAGCTGTGTTCGGTACCTCTTCCATGACGCTCATGGTGTGATCTTCCCCCATATCAACTCCGTCACCGAGCTGCCCACAAGTTGGGCTTTGCCCTCGAACTTGGTGACGGGTCGCTCGTGTGTCATCGGAGACTCCCAATCGAGAACGGTCAGCAACGGTTCTGCGTTCCCGGCCTCGGCGATCCATTCTGCATACTCGGCGTGATCGGTCGCGACGTGCAGAACTCCGCCCGGCTTCAATCGATCGGCGATCATCGCGAAGGTGGGGGCCTGCAGCAACCGTCGCTTATGGTGGCGGACCTTGGGCCAGGGATCCGGAAAGAACACCCGGACGCCCGTCAACGATTCCGAGGTCAGCATGTTCTCCAACACGTCCATCGCGTCGCCGCGAAGCAGACGAATGTTGTCGATCTCCTCGCGCTCTATCTGCTGCAGCGTCTGTGCGAGACCTGGGCGGTAGACCTCGACGGCCATCAAGTTCACGTGTGGTTCGGCCTGAGCCATCGCGGTCGTGGCGGTGCCGGTTCCGGATCCGATCTCGAGGATCGCCGGCCCTTGACGGCCGAACCACCCATCGATGTCGATGAGGTCGTCGGCGACATCGCGGCCGATCCTCGGCCACAGCGTGTCCCAGGTGGTCTGCTGCGCCGCGGTCAAAGCTCCGCGCCGGGAGCGAAAGCTCGTCACCCTCGGGTACAGCCGGGACCCTCGATTCTGGCCCTGGTTGTCCCCTGGTTCGAGGTTCGGCGTGGTGCTTCGTGCGTCGTTCACTGGACCATTGTCGCCCATCGGGCGAGTGTGTGACAGATGGGTCTGGAGTTGAAGTTGAGACTTTGTGTGTAGATGCAGGCCAGCGGGTGTCTGCTGTGGAAAGTTTCTGGCGGGTCTGTGTCAGAATCGGTCCGCACGACGGGTTGGGGCCCGATTGTGAGCGCAACACCCGGTTACGTGCAGCAATCTCGGTGGGGGGACATCATGAGCGGAGTGAACCAGGGCCGAATGCGCTCTCTTGCGTCGAGTGTGTCCGAGCGCGATCCAGGGTCGGGCGTCGAGATCGGTCTCGCCCTCGACCGCTGCTTCGCCCCGATTCACATTCAAGTGTCCGGACGGGTCGGGGTGGGCAAATCCTCGGTGCGGGCGGTGCTGACCGCATCAACTGTTTCCAAGTTCCCAGACGTCGGTTGGGAAGACGTCGACATCACCGAGACCGCTGCGATGGACGTGCCGAGCGCACCCGACCCCGATCTCGACGGGGACGTAGTGGTCTATGTGCTTACGAGTGGCGCCCAGAAGGCGGATGTCGACGCCGTGGCCACGGCGTCGCACGTGGTGCCGGTACTGGCCAAAGCCGACACCGTCGACGATCTTGCGGGAGTGCTGGAGCGGTTGACGTCCGCGGTCGGCATCGAAGTGCTGCCGCTGATGGGAACGATCGCCCGGACGGTCTCGGAGGGGCGGCCGAAGTCCTTCGAGATGCTTCGCCGCGCGGCTCCGCACGTTTCCTCGGACATGATGCTGACGCGGGAGAGATTTCTGCGCGCCGATATTCCCCCCACCTCGGAGTCGCGGGACGTGCCGACTGGGGCCGAGCGGGACGAACTCGTCGAACAGATCGAAATTCTCGGTGTGCGCACTGTCGTAGAGGCTCTTCGTTCCGATCCCACGATGGATGACGTGCGTCTTCGGCTCCTGCTGCTCGGCGTCAGCGGTGCGGCACAGTTCATCGACACAGTTCGGCGGAGCGTCGAACGGGTGCGCATCGAAAGGCAGGCCCGCCTACTGCACCGGTTGACCGAACTTGCTGCCGAGCACCCGACGAGCGCCGAGGAACTCGAGACCTTCCTGGCCTCCGACGAGGCAGTCCTGGCGATCATGCGGTCGGCGTTGGATGCGCTCGGCGAGACGGTGGAGCCAGGGGACGAGGTCGAATCGGCCGCACTGTGGCTTGCCCGCGCACAGTCCACCGAAGATCCGAACTACAGCCGAGCAGCACGCGCGATCTCGCGGGGGTATCTACGAATGCGAGCCCGCTCGTGATCGACGTACCAGCAGACATGGACAGCGTCGTTCGCCGGTGGTATCCGATCGGGACGGACGACATCGCGAACGCACGACGCGCGGTTCCCCACGGCGTCTACCTCTCCGGCGTCGGTGGATCGGGCGTCTCTGCAGTCGAGAAGGAGTTGGCCGTCGCAGCGGACGGGGCGCTCGAGTGGGCTCATGACGTCACCACGGCAGCGGTGGTGGTCTACGTACTCGACGCGTCCGCACCGCTCGGACGTGACGCCCTGGCCGAGCTGGCGCCCGCGTTGGAGTCGACCACCGTCGCTGTGGTGATCAACAAGATCGATGCCCACCGAGATTGGCGTGAGATTCGGCGATCGGTGTCGGCAGTGATCAGCGACCACGTTCCTCGTGCTGTCGACGTGTCGCTGTGGCCCACGTCCGCCAAGCTCGCCGAGTGCAGCCGCACCTCGGCGGATCGCGATGCGCGCGCCTCGCTCGCGGACGAGTCGGGCATCGATGCGCTCGGGGCCTTCGTCTGCTCAGCGATGGTGCAACCGGATCACGCGGTGCGCGAGCGAAAGTACAACGCAGCAGTACGTGCGGCCGCCGCGGGTGCGCGTCGCGAGATCGTGAACAAGGCGCGGGCAGTGACGAGCGCGTCGACGACAGCCGGGCTGCGCGCAGAGCGGGCTCGTCTCGCCGACTCACGTGATCGCGGGCGGACCGACCGCGCCGCGATGTTGCGTAGCAGACTTCAGTTGACCCGCGCGGAAACGATGCATGAGATCAACGAGGCGATACGCCAATTCACCTCTCATACAAGAGAATCCGTCGATACGGCGAGCAGAGCGGAACTATCGCAACTACCCACGCATCTGACTCGGTTGCTCGAACGCGCCAGCGACGGGGTGGAATCCTCGTTGGTGACGAAACTGCGCTCGATCGATGCCGATCTCGGTTTGGGCGCGGAAGTGCCCGGTCAGGTCGAGGCTCGGACCGAAATCGAGGAACCGACCCCGCGTCGTCGAAGCATGGAAGACCGCATCATGATTTTCGTCGGTGCATCCGCCGGTGTCGGGTTGGGGCGAATCGCGGTGTCGCCGTTGTCGATGGTGCCCGCGCTGGCGATTGCCGTCATTCCCTTCTCTCTCATACTCGGCGCCCTCGCTGCCTGGTGGCTGGTGCGCGCCCGCTCGCTGGTTGCCGATCGGGTACATGTGCGTACGTGGGCGTACGAAAGGGCAGGATCGGCCAAGTCGTTGTGGGAGCAGAGTGCGCTCGCCCGAATCCTCGCTGCCGAAACCGCGTTCGCGCAGGCGGAAGGTGAGACCTCGCGTGCGATGGCGATCTCGGCCGAGACCGAACTCGGACGAGTCGAGGCCGCGCTGAGAGGTGCCGCGCAACATCGGGCGGGGGTTCTCGCCGCGTGCGACAGGGACCTTGCAGCGCTGGATCGCGGAATCGAGAAGTTCGACGTGTCCGACCCGGCCAATGCTCACCCGAAATCTCTCGAACGAAGGGTGGAACCGACGCGTTCCGCGGCGCGTCTGAACAGATAGATCTGCTTATACGAGACTTCGAGGTGGGGACCATGGACTTTACCGACGCGTTCTTCGTAGACGCGAGTGCCGCAGCCGACCACGACGAACCGTCGGAGGCGCTCTCGACACAGATGTTCGACGTCGACGGCGATGGGTTCGAGGAGACCCGGGTGACCCACACCGATGCAGGCGTGACCATCGCACGAGATGCGGACGCCGACGGCGTGATCGAAACCTTCACAAGTTTCGGACGTGACGGCGGTTACCAATCCTGGGAGATCTTTCGTACCGCCGACGGATCTTCGCGATGGGAGCGCACCGAGTCTGGTGAGATTTTCGATTAGTTGTAGTTGATCGTTCTTCCATGTCAGTACCGATAACCGCGTCGGCGCGGATCTACTTTCCATCAGCTGAATCGTTCTTGTGACCAATCGGACAACACCCCGGTTCCGGAACAGCGTCACTCGGCGTTAACCTGAGACCAGGACACCCGGCGCCCGTGTTCTCGATTGACGTGACCGGTAGGATGCGGTATACGCAATTCGGTAATCGGGCAGCGCCCCACAGAAAGGGATGATCAGGTTTGCTTTGCACCGCTGCTCAGCCCGGCAGTGACGAAGTTGTATCTGGTTCCGGCTCACCCCAGGAGAGTTAGATGACCTCAGCGACCATTCCCGGTTTGAACGGCACTGATGCCGCACTTCCCACCCAACACAAGGAACTTCTTGCATGGGTGCGGGAAGTAGCAGAACTCACCGAGCCGGAGCGGGTGGTTTTTGCTGACGGATCCGACGAAGAGTGGGAGCGGCTCACCACGCACTTGGTGGACGCAGGCACCTTCACGCGGCTCAACGATGAAAAGAAGCCGAACTCGTTCCTCGGCAATTCCGATCCGACCGACGTTGCACGCGTCGAGTCGCGGACGTACATCTGTTCCAAGGAAGAGATCGACGCAGGTCCCACCAATAATTGGATGGACCCGTCTGAGATGCGTGAGCTGATGTCCGGGCTCTACCGCGGCAGCATGCGCGGACGCACCATGTACGTCGTCCCGTTCTGCATGGGCCCGCTCGCCGCCGAGGACCCCAAGTTGGGTGTGGAGATCACCGACTCGGAGTACGTCGTCGTCTCGATGCGCGTCATGACTCGTATGGGCTCGGTAGTACTGGACAAGCTCGGCAACGACGGCTTCTTCGTCAAGGCCCTGCACTCGCTCGGCGCCCCGCTCGCCGACGGCCAGGACGACGTCCCGTGGCCGTGCAACAGCACCAAATACATCACCCATTTCCCCGAGGACCGCGAGATCTGGAGCTTCGGTTCCGGCTACGGCGGCAACGCCCTGCTGGGTAAGAAGTGCTACTCGCTGCGCATTGCGTCGGCAATGGCTCACGACGAGGGCTGGCTCGCCGAGCACATGCTGATCCTCAAGCTGATTTCGCCGGAGGACAAGTCCTACTACATCGCCGCGGCGTTCCCGTCCGCATGTGGCAAGACCAACCTCGCGATGATTCAGCCGACCATTCCGGGCTGGCGCGCCGAGACCATCGGTGACGACATCGCGTGGATGCGTTTCGGTGAGGACGGCCGTCTGTATGCCGTCAATCCGGAGTTCGGTTTCTTCGGTGCCGCTCCCGGTACCAACTGGTCGTCGAATCCGAACGCGATGAGGACCATCGAGCAGGGCAATTCCGTGTTCACCAACGTTGCCCTGACCGACGACGGCGACGTCTGGTGGGAGGGCCTCGAGGGAG
>JBBPZN010000086.1:0-7553 GCA_038198705.1 Mycobacteriales bacterium | reverse complement strand
GCGATGTGCCGGCAGTAACACTGCCAGCACATCGCCTACGGTTTTGACCGGCAGCGAGTTGTCCCCCTGCACCGACACCCCGCAGACTGCAATCTCGTCGACGCGTCGATCCGAACGGTGATGTTCTCTGCTCGAACCGATCGGATCGACGCCGTAGACGACGACCGACACGACATCCTCGACGTCACCGAACGCGTCGATGATCGGCTGAGTGAAGACCGGTCCGCGTCGAGTCTTCACGACGGTGTCCTTGCGGTCGACGAGCCAGAAGTCCCCGTCGGAGTCGCGTCGAAATAGATTCTCCGTCGGAATCCACGAGTCTCCTGGCTGGAAGACATCGCGCATCAGCGGGCTGGTGACCTCGCCGTCGCTTCCCGGACGTCCGAGTAGAAGGCCGACCTCATCGTCTCGGCACATGCGAACGAAACCGTCTTCGTCCTCCTCGAGCCGGCCGTTGATCGGATCGTAGGCGGCAAGTGCCACCCTGGCGCTCCCCGGAAGCGGTCGGCCCTTGGAGCCGATTTTCGAACCGCCGACGTTGGCGAGGATGACGTCGTTCTCGGTGGAGGCATAGAACTCGAGTACGCGTGCAGGCGCGAACCGCTCCAGCGTCCGCTTCCAGAGACCGACGGGCATTCCGGACCCGATGAAGAGTCGAACCGGATGACTGAGGTCCAGAGCCGATAGCTCGTCGTCGAGGATCGCCTGCATCATCGCCCAGGTGTAGCTGATGACGGTGACCCCGTACCGAGATACTTCCTCGGCGAATCTGGTCGGTTCGAGACCACGCGAAAGCGCTATGCGCGAACCGCCGGCAAGCGCGCCGCCCACGCTGACCAACAATCCGGCGGAATGGTGAAGAGGGGCAAGGCAATACACTGTGTCGCCACTACCCAAAGCCGCTGCTGTTGCAGTGCCGAACGCGGACAGGGCCCAACGATGGTTGGTGATGAAGCGCGGTTCCAACCCACGTTCGGTCGGGTTGAACAGCACCACTGCGAGTTCCCGGGCACGGCCAGGATCCGGTGAGTACCACGCGGGCAATCGCACCGAGTCCGGATCGATCAATTCGAGATCGACGATATCGGAACCCGAGGGCATATCGAGAGTTCGAGCGTCTCCGCCACCCAGAACGAGTACGTTGGCAGCCACCGAAGTCGCTGCTTTCATGTTCTCGGGATCGGCGATGACGGTGTCGACGTCGATCGCCCGCAGTGCGCTCTCGAGATCTCCACCCGGTGGGAAAAGTACTGCGACAGCGCCGATACGCGACAACGCTGCGATGGCCGCCAGCGCGCTGGGGCGGGTGTCCATCAGCACCCCGATGCGAGCGGACGGCCGGACGCCCGACGCGACCAGACCTCTGACCACGTTGTCGATTCGAGCATTGACGGCTCGGTAGGTGTGGACACGGTCGTCGAACAGGAAGCACTCGCCGTTGGGCGACTTTCGTCCCTGTTCCGCGATGAGTCGTCCCAGTGACACGAGAGTGTGGGGTTGCATCTGACCGAGTCGCGCCAACCTCGGCAAGGTTCGAACGGCCTCGGTGGAGATCTCGCGAGTGCCACGCACCGCGCCGGCGGCAGCCGAAGCAAGTCCACGGCCGACCCCTACTCCAACCTCGGCAATCGAGGCTGCAGTGTGGATGATCCGGTTGCTCACCGATACACCACTCTCGGTGTCCTGGTGCTCGTCGTACATCATCTCGTGCGCCGCTTCGGGCTTGTCTCCCAGACCTTCACGCCAACGAACCCACTCCCCCGTTGTCGGCCACGTCTGCGATGCGGCCAAGCTCCCGACTACGAGCCCGAAATGCCCTGCACGAAGCGTACTTTCGTACACTTCTGCGCGCGGCGCCGCCCGCCTGATGCCGCGCACGGCCAGTGGCTGCCCGATGTCGTCGACCTCGCCGATGAACGCGAGAACCGGAACCGTCAAATTCGACAATGTGAGCAAGCGATCCTTGATGACGAACCCGCCGGTCATCATTCTGTTGTGCACCACGAATTGCTTCAAAAGCTCCGCAACAGCGGGACCCGACCACGCGACCCAGCCGTCGAGAGCAAGGAAGCGACGCTGTGGTTCGCGCGGGAGCAACGCCTCGCGGTCGTGTAGTTGTCGTAGAAAATCGAGCCGAGATCGCACGGTCTTGGCTGGATCGAGAAGTTGAAATCCAGTACGTGCCATCCACCCGGACACTGCCAGCCGCGTGAATACGTGGTCGGCAAGGAACTCGGCGCCGCGCGTCGCCACACCGGCTGGAATACCGAGCGGCAGCGCTGCCAGAGTGTCGACCGGAGCACCGAACGTGATGAGGCTAGCCAGGTTTCGTCCGCCGCGATAGGCAGCCGCTTGGTAACAGAACATCCCACCCTGGGAATAGCCGGCGAGGTGGACGTCACGTCCGGTGTGCTCGTGAACCTTGTCGATGACCTCGCTGATGGCTACGACATGATCGGCGAGGGTACGACTCCAGCCGCCTTCCTCGGTGTCGGGCGAACCGAAATCGACGACCCACGGATCGAGGCCCATCCTGTGCAGAATCCCGGCGGCGCCGTGTTCGGTGGTCACGTCGTATACGTCCGCCGACACCATCATCGGCGGAACGAGGACGACCGGAGGCCTGGAATCGGTACCGAGGGCGTCGGGGAAGTAGCGACGCAACTTGTACATCGGTTCTCGATCGACGATCTTGAAGGGAGATGAATCGACCTCGGTTTCGAGCCCGCCCAAACGGATGACTTCCAGTCCGTTCTGTGCAGTTGCGATCGCACGTCGCAACGGTCCGCGGACCGCGTCTGCATTCAGTCCCACAACTACAACTCCCGGTTCGATCCCCTGCATTTCGGGATATGGACTCCGACCGCCCACTTGCCACGTATCCGCAAGCTTGCCATACGCCCGTCCGAAATCAGGCGAACATGACTGTTTTTGAGTCTCAGTGCGCTCGGATGCCCGAATCGACCCAATTCCGAAGACGCTCCGTCGTCGAACGAACTCCGCCCAACTGCTTGGCGACCTGAACCGCGGCAGTACCACCACGTGAATCACGAGAAGAGATAGACCCCTCGACGGTCAGAACAGTGCGCACCTCCGGCGTCAGAGCCGGGTCGATAGAGGACAACTCCTCATCGGTGAGTTCGGCCAAGCCCACACCGCGTGCTTCGGCTGCCTTGACACAAGCACCTGCAGCTTCGTGCGCCACCCGGAACGGAATGCCCTGACGAACCAGCCACTCGGCGATATCGGTGGCCAACGTGAAGCCCGCCGGCGCCAGTTCTGCCAGACGATCGACATGAAACTCGAGGGTCTGCACCAAACCGGTAAGAGCTGGAAGCAACAACTCCAACTGGGCAACGGAGTCGAAGACCGGCTCCTTGTCCTCCTGCAAGTCCCTGTTGTACGCCAGTGGCTGAGCCTTCAGGGTTGCCAACAATCCCGTGAGATTTCCGATCAGCCGACCGGATTTGCCACGCGTCAGCTCCGCGACGTCGGGATTCTTCTTCTGCGGCATGATCGAACTTCCGGTGGACCACGCGTCGGCCAGCGTCACGTAGCCGTACTCCGGCGTGCTCCACGAGATGATCTCCTCAGCCAGACGCGAAAGGTCGACAGCCGTCATCGCCAGGACGAACGCCGCCTCAGCGGCGAAATCACGTGAAGAAGTTGCATCGATCGAGTTCTCCGCCGAGGAATCGAACCCCAACTCCGCAGCAATCTTCTCCGGGCTCAACCCGAGCGAGGAACCAGCCAACGCCCCCGATCCGTAGGGCGACACAGCGGCCCTGACGTCGAAGTCCACGAACCGCTGAACATCTCGCAACAACGGATGCGTGTGGGCAAGGAGATGATGTGCCAGAAGAACCGGCTGCGCCGCCTGCGAATGCGTCTTCCCAGGCATGACCGCGCTCGAATGCGACGCAGCCTGCTGTGCAAGGGAATCCACTACATCGAGTACACCCGTCGATACCCGACGAACAGCGTCACGTAGCCACATACGGAACAGTGTCGCGACTTGGTCGTTGCGTGAGCGGCCTGCCCGAAGACGTCCGCCTACCTCGGCTCCTACCCGATCGATCAGACCCCGTTCCAGTGCACCGTGGACGTCCTCGTCGGACTCCGCTGCCACGAACGCACCCGAGGCGACATCGTCGGCCAACCCCCGCAAACCGGCGAGCATCGTCTCGAGATCCTGAGCCGTCAGCAAACCAGCGTCGTTGAGGACGCGGGCGTGTGCCATCGACGCCCGAATGTCGTAGGGCGCGAGCACCCAATCGAAATGAGTGGATTTACTCAGTGCGGCCATGGCCGCTGCGGGGCCGGACGCAAAGCGTCCGCCCCACAGCGACCCCTCGTTGGTGCCATGAGCGCCGGAGGAACTCACAATCCCAGATCCCGCTTGTGGGCGATCTTCGACGACAAACCATGAAGCTGGACGAAACCCTTGGCGGACGACTGATCGAAAGTGTCACCCTCGTCGTACGTCGCGAGGTTGAAGTCGTACAGCGACTTGTCGCTACGGCGTCCGTTGACGCTGATGGAACCCGCATGCAGCGCAAGGCGAATCTCGCCGGACACGTGCTCTTGGGTGTGCTCGTTGAACGTATCGAGCGCACCCTTGAGAGGGGAATACCACAGACCGTCGTACACCAACTCGGCCCACTTCTGATCGGTATGCCGCTTGTAGCGTCCGAGCTCACGCTCGAGAGTGACGTGCTCGAGTTCCTCGTGCGCGCGGATCAGGACCATCGCACCGGGGGCCTCGTAGATCTCGCGACTCTTGATGCCCACGAGACGGTCCTCGACAACGTCGAGACGGCCGACGCCCTGAGCGCCCGCCCGCGTGTTCAGTTCCTGGATCGCTTCGAGAACCGACACCGGACGGCCGTCGATGCTGACCGGACGGCCCTTGTCGAAGCCGATGATGAGCTCGTCCGGGGCCGTCCAGTTGGCCGATGGATCCTGGGTGTAGTCGTAGACGTCCTTCGTCGGGGCGTTCCACAGATCTTCGAGAAAGCCGGTCTCGACTGCACGACCCCACACGTTCTGATCGATCGAGAAGGGCGACTTCTTGCTGACGTTGATCGGAATCTTGTTCTCTTCGGCGAACGCAATCGCCTTCTCCCTCGTCCAGGCGTAATCGCGAACGGGAGCGAGGACGTCGAGCTCGGGTGCGAGTGTGTTGAATCCGACCTCGAAGCGGACCTGATCGTTGCCCTTACCGGTGCAACCGTGTGCGACGACTGTTCCACCGTGCGAACGAGCAGCCTCCACGAGATGCTTGACGATCAGCGGACGGCTGATCGCAGACACCAGCGGGTAGCGATCCATGTACAGCGCATTGTTCTGAATCGTCGGTAAGCAGTACTCGTCGGCGAACTCGTCCCGAGCGTCGACGACGACGGCCTCGACAGCACCACAATCGAGAGCGCGCTGGCGCACGACCTCCATGTCCTCACCGCCCTGGCCCAGATCGATGGCGACGGCTACGACCTCTTTACCGGTCTCCTTGCCGATCCAGCTGATGGCGACGGAGGTGTCCAATCCGCCCGAGTAGGCGAGAATGACGCGTTCGGCCATGATGTATGCGCTCCTTTGTAGCTGTGGGTAATTCTCGGTTTTGCCGTCGGCGGGCCTGCTAATCCGCGCGTCTGGCCAATCTTTCCAGCTTGTCCGCGAGCTCTTGTCCGGTGAGTGGTTCGCGGGCGATCACCAAAATGGTGTCATCCCCGGCAATCGTTCCCACAATCTCCCTCAACGAGGCCCGGTCGAGTGCGCTGGCGAGGTAGTGCGCAGCGCCCGGCGGAGTTCGGAGAACAGCTTGATTCCCGCTCCAGTCCGTCGATACGAGAAGCTCGCCGAGCATGCGAGTGAGTCGGTCCGTTCCGCCGGATACTCCTCGAACAGGACTTCCGTCCTCGGGTACCACGTAGACCCCGGCGCCGCCGTCGGCCGCACGAAGTTTGACCGCTCCGAGCTCGTCGAGATCACGCGAGAGTGTCGCCTGAGTAACATCGATACCTTCGGCGACCAGTAACGATGCAAGCTCAGGCTGACTGCGCACCTGGTGTGTCGACAGCAAGGACACGATGCGTGCCTGCCTGCCCGCCCGCGTGGACGCCGTCAATGGCATCGACGGCGTCGGTGGCATCGGTGGCATCGGTGGCATCGACGACACCTTCTCGCTCACGGCCGTCGCGCCTGCTCTAGCAGCCAGACCAGCAGTGCCTTCTGTGCATGCAACCGGTTCTCGGCCTCGTCCCATACGACACTGCGAGGTCCGTCGAGAACTTCGTCGGTGATCTCCTCCCCGCGATGTGCGGGCAAGCAATGCAGCACGACGGCGTCGGGTTTGGCGAGCGCCAACAGCTCCGCATCGATCCGGTACGGCCGGAACGGTGCGACGCGATCGAGTCCGTCGTTCTCCTGGCCCATCGAAGTCCACGTATCGGTAACCAGAGCGTCTGCGCCCGTCGCTGCGGCCTGGGGGTCGTCGGTGATCGTGATTGTGGCCCCCGTCTGCGCCGCGCGCGCCCTGGCCGCCTCGAGCACGTAGTCCCGCGGTGCGAACTGCTTCGGCGCAGCAATCGTCACATTGATTCCTGCGGTGACGCCGCCGAGGAGAAGCGAATGAGCCATATTGTTGGCACCGTCACCGAAGTACGCGAGTTCCAGGCCCATCAACGAGCCCTTCTGCTCGGCGAGAGTTTGCAGATCGGCGAGCACCTGGCACGGATGGAACTCGTCGGAAAGCGCATTGATGATCGGGACGGTGGCACCAGAGGCCATCTGTTCGAGTCGCTTCTGCCCGAACGTGCGCCACACGACCGCCTCGACGTACCGAGAGAGCACCCTGCCGGTGTCCTGCAGAGTCTCTTCACGCCCCAGCTGAGTGTCGCGGCCATCGACGACGACAGCATGACCGCCGAGCTGTGCAATCCCGATCTCGAAGGAAAAACGAGTTCGAGTGGAATTCTTCTCGAAGATGACTCCGACGCCCTGAGGCCCCTCGAGTGGTCGCTTCGAGAACGGAGCGCGCTTGAGTTCGGCGGCGATGGCGAGAACCTCGCCCTGCTGCTGCGGAGTCAGGTCGTCGTCCCGCAGGAAATTGATCATTGCCATAGCTATTCCGTTTCCTGTGCCGAATCGAGAAGTGCGGGAAGCGCTGCGACGAACGATGCAGCTTGGTCCTCGGTCAGTACGAGTGGTGGAGCGAGACGCAACACATCGGGCTGCGCCGCGTTGATCAGGAATCCGGCTTCACGTGCGGCCGACTCGACGGCGGGCGCGACGGGCTGGGTCAGTACTACTCCGAGCAGCAGGCCTGCACCGCGGACTCGGTCCACGAGAGGGTGATTCAATTCCTCGATCGAATGAATGAGCAGCTTCCCCATCCGATCTGCATGCGAGATCAGATCGTCCTGTGCGATCGTGCGCAGGACAGCGAGGGCAGCGGCCGCACACACGGGATTGCCGCCGAACGTCGTGCCGTGCTTGCCCGGGTGCAGCAAGGTGGCTGCCTCGCCGATACCGATGCATGCACCGATCGGCAT
>JBBPZN010000085.1:0-4570 GCA_038198705.1 Mycobacteriales bacterium | reverse complement strand
GGTAGAACGCATTGTTGGGTCTGCGGTGAGGTAAGTATGGGAGAACTATGAGAAGTGTGGGTATGAGTGGAATTATGAATGTCGTCTGGTTTCGCCGTGATCTCCGTCTAGGGGATCTTCCGGTTCTCACTGCTGCTTCCGACTTCGATGTCCTCGGCCTATTTGTGCTCGACGATAAGTTGTTGACGGCCTCCGGCGGGCCTCGCCGGGACTTCCTCTACCGAAGTCTCGAAGCCTTGGACGAGCAGATGGGTGGACGGCTCCTCGTGGTCCACGGTGATCCCGCGACGGTGGTGCCGAAAGTTGCCAACGCCGTAGACGCCGCTGAGGTGCACATCAGTGCCGATTACGGCCCGTACGGACGCGCCCGTGACGCCCGCGTCGGCAAGCATGTGTCGCTGATCGAGACGGGGTCGCCGTATGCAGTCGCTCCGGGGCGAGTGGTAAAGAGCGACGGTGAGCCCTACAAGGTGTTCACCCCGTATTTTCGGCAGTGGTTGGATCACGGCTGGCGCGGGCCCGCCGAGACGTCCGCGACGACGCTCACGTGGACCGATCCTTCAGGGATGAACGGCCTTCCGGAGCGAATGAAGATTCCGACAGAAAACGACGCCAGTACCGTGCCCGCCGGCGAGGATGCTGCCCTGGCTGCGTGGAAGGAATTTCTCGACGATCATGTGCGAGAGTACGACGACGAACGTAATCGCCCGGATCATGACGCTACGAGCCGAATGTCCGTATACCTCAAGTACGGGAACATTCATCCGCGCACGATGCTGGAGGATCTGAGTCGATTGCGCAACGAGGGCGCGGCGTCGTACCGCCGTCAACTTGCATGGCGAGACTTCTACGCGAACATACTCTTTCAGCGACCGGACAGTGCGCGCGAGAACTACGTCAAGAAGTTCGACAAGATCGACCTCGATACCGGCAAGAATGCTGACATTCTGTTCGAGGCCTGGAAGGAAGGACGTACCGGATTCCCTATCGTCGATGCCGGTATGCGCCAGCTGAATTCAGAGAAGTGGATGCACAATCGTCTGCGGATGATCGTCGCATCGTTTTTGGTCAAG
Organism: Mycobacteriales bacterium; assembly: GCA_038198705.1. Taxonomy (GTDB): domain Bacteria; phylum Actinomycetota; class Actinomycetes; order Mycobacteriales; family Mycobacteriaceae; genus Rhodococcoides. Next base: position 3,497 of record JBBPZN010000085.1, on the reverse strand, counting down.
GATCTACATCTGCCGTGGTGGTGGGGCGCTCGATATTTCATGAGCACTCTCGTAGACGGCGACCTGGCGAGCAATCAGCACGGATGGCAATGGACGGCCGGATCGGGTACCGACGCATCACCGTATTTCCGTGTTTTCAACCCCACGACTCAAGGTGAGAAGTTCGACCCACAGGGTGATTACGTGCGTCGGTGGGTGCCCGAGTTGCGCGGTATCGAGGGGAAAGCTGTGCATGCCCTCAAAGACTGCCGGCCACGTGAGTATCCCGAGCCAGTGGTCGATCACAAGCACGAGCGCGAGGTCGCCATTGCGCGATTCAAAGCGCTTTAGCGTCGCCTGGACAATCCCACTCCGACGAGGCAAACGGCGCCCGCGATCAACGCTAGGAAGTGGGGAACCTCGCCGAGGATTGCCCACCCCAGCAGAATCGTCAGCGGCGGAATCACGTAGGTGGTGATCCCGAGCGTGCCTGCATTCATCCTGGTCAGCGCGTAGGCCCAGGTGCTGAACGCCAATGCGGTCGGGACGAGGCCGAGGTAGAGGAGCCCAGCGGTCGCCGCTGCCGACGCAGTGCGCAGATCGTCGAGAAGTCCGGGAGCGAACGGCACGGTGCACAGCGCGCCGATCGCGCACGACATCCACGTGAGCTGAAGCGCGGGGATGCTGCGCAGCACAGGTTTTTGGCTGAGCACGCCGATCGCATACGTCGCAGCGGAGACGAGACACAGAGCGATACCGACGAGATCGGCGTCGGTGGTGTCGGTGCTAGTGGTTGCGGAAACCACGCCGACCATCACTGCACCGCAGAAGGCGATTGCGGCGCCGATCACCAGCCACTTCGGAAAGCCCTCACCGAGAAGAAGCCCGGCGAACAGGGCCACCAGGATCGGGCCGATCTGGATGAGCATCGACGTCGTGCCCGCGTCGACGCGCTGCTCGGCCGCGTTGAGCGACACGTTGTAGATCGCAAACCAGAAGACGCCGACGCTGAGAATCTGGATCCACTGAGTCCGCGTCGGTTTCACCCAGCGGCCGTGGACCAACACGATGCCGCCGAGAACGAGCGTGCCGATCAGCAGTCGGCCGAGGGCGAGCGGGCCCGCACTGCACGAGGCCCCGATGCCGCGGATGGCAACGAACGCCGACGCCCATGCCAGGACCGTCGTGGTCACGGCCGCAGCTGCGAGCCAATCAGTCGCGGGGCGGGTGTCGAGCTCTCGCATGGTGTCGACGTTAGCTTCTCTGTGGGCATTCGAGCGCGCGGATTTCCGACCTCATGACATAATTTTCTGCCGATGTGTCCTCAGTGACGCAGTAGTTTCTCCAACGCATCCAGAACTGCCGGATCTTCGATGGTCGACGGCACGCCGTACTGCTCGCCCGCGACGATCTGACGCATCGTCTTGCGGAGGATCTTCCCCGAGCGGGTCTTCGGTAGTGCACCGACGATGGTGACATCGCGGAACGTGGCAACTGCCCCGATCTGATCGCGGACCATCGCGACCAATTCTGCGCGCAGATCGTCCTCGGTGATCATCTCGCCAGCTTTGAGCACCACATATCCGCTCGGACGCTGCCCCTTGATGTCGTCATGGATTCCGATCACCGCGCATTCGGCGACAGCGGGGTGCCCGGCCAGAACTGCCTCCATCGATCCGGTCGACAGCCTGTGCCCGGCGACGTTGATGACGTCGTCGCTGCGTCCGAGCACGTAGACGTAATTTTCGGCGTCGATGTAGCCGGAATCACCGGTGAGGTAGAACCCAGGGAAGGTATCCAGATACGAACGCTGAAAACGATCTTCATCGTTCCAGAGTCCGACGAGTGTTCCCGGTGGCAGCGGGAGTTTCACAACGATATTGCCCTCGGTTCCGGCCTCGACCGCTTCGCCCTTCCCGTCGAGGATCTTGACGTGAAACCCAGGAACTGCGACCGTCGGAGATCCGGATTTGATCGGCAGCGACTCCAAACCCACGAGATTCGCACAGATCGCCCACCCGGTTTCGGTTTGCCACCAATGGTCGATTACCGGAACCTCGAGCGTCGCCGACGCCCAGGCGTAGGTATCAGGATCGAGGCGCTCACCGGCCACGAACAGAGTCTTCAGTGACGAGATGTCGTACTTCGTCAGGAGTTCTGCGTGCGGATCGACCTTACGAATTGCCCGCAGCGCGGTCGGCGCCGTGAACAATGCACGGACAGCATGCTCTGCGATCACCCGCCAGAATGCACCCGCGTCGGGCGTTCCGACGGGCTTGCCCTCGTACAGCACCGTGGTGGCCCCGGCGAACAACGGGCCGTAAACGATGTACGAGTGGCCGACGACCCAGCCCACATCGGAGGCAGTCCACATAACCTGGCCGGCTCCGACGTCGTAAATGTTGCGCATCGACCACGTCAGTGCGACGGCGTGGCCGCCGTTGTCGCGGACGACACCCTTCGGTTTACCAGTGGTGCCCGAGGTGTAAAGGATGTACAACGGATCGGTAGCGGCGACCGCGACAGCGTCGGCGGCGGTTGCCGCAGCCATCGCGTCGTCCCAGTCGATCCAGCCGAAATCTGCTGCGCTGCCGCCGATCTCTGCCCGGTTCTTGACGATCACCGAGGCTGGAGAATGTGGCGACAGTGACAGGGCTTTCTCGACGATCGTCAGATATTCGACGGTTCGGCCCGGCTCGAGTCCGCCCGAGGCCGCGACGATGCAGGCAGGTTCGGCGTCGTCGATGCGAGCCGCCAGTTCTTTGGCGGCGAATCCGCCAAAGACAACCGAGTGGACCGCGCCGATCCGCGCGCAGGCAAGCATCGCCACGACTGCCTCGGGGATCATCGGCATGTAGAGGATCACTCGGTCGCCCGTGCCGACGCCGTTGGCTCGCAGCACACCCGCGAATTGCGCGACTTCACTCAAAAGTTCTGCATACGTGTACTCGCGACGGGTATCGAGCATCGCTGAGTCGTAGATGAGCGCGGTCCGGTCACCGTGGCCGGCATCGACATGACGATCGAGGGCATTGAAGCAAGTGTTGAGAGTGCCGTCGGGAAACCAACGTCCGCCAGTGAACGCCGTGGTGGGAGGAATTGTCCAATCGACGGCGGAGGCGGCGTCGAGCCAAAAGCCCTCAGGGTCGGAGACGCTGCTGTCGAATGCTTTCCGGTATTCGCCGCTCATCCCGCCACCCTAGTTGCGTCCAAGTTACCTGGGGGTGCCGTTCGCTCGAATTGTCTGCACACTAATCGCGAGCATCGGCGGGAAACCGTCGATAGGGCCAACTAGTGCGCAGAAGTTCGCGGGCCGTGTTCCTTTACAAACCGAGACGGCGGTAGCGACCCATCCGCTGCGCCAGCCGGTCCGCGGAACTGACCAGTCCGATCTCGCGCAACTCGCGCGCGATCGCCCCGGCCACCCGCGTCGAGAATTCGACGGGCTCCTCCGCCGCATCGGGATGCTCGGGGATGATGGCGTCGACGATGCCGTCGCGCAGCAAGTCCACGGATCG
>JBBPZN010000084.1:0-40063 GCA_038198705.1 Mycobacteriales bacterium | reverse complement strand
TGCTCCTCGGCTTCGGGGATGTCTTCGACGGTGGCCCGATAACGGACAGCGGGTTGGTTGCCGATCACAAATGTCTCAGGGCCGTTGATCGACACTGTCGGTTTCTGCGACTCGTCGGCACCTGAAAAGATCATTTCTGCTTTCTCGACCTCGGCCAAAGCGGTCGCATTCAGATCCAACGTGCGCCGTCCGGTGATGCCGGTCAACGCGAGTTCCGAGTGCTCGCCGTCCGAACATTTTGTCCTGTCGTAGAAGCCGAGGGCGCCGTACGCTGCTGATGTACCGTCATCGCCAGTCCACCTCGCAACGCCCGTCTGCCAGGCCTCCCAGTCCGCAGGAATGTCGTAGGTCAACCCGAACTTGGTTTCGATGGGCTGAGGCTGCCCGTCGGGCACCACGATCTTCGGGGGCGGCCGTTCCATCGACGGAAAACCTGGTGGGAGGGGAGGTGCGGTGATCTTCGCAGCCGTCCCCGGTGGCGGCGTCGCAGCTGTCACGCCCTCGTATCGCTCCGGCACTTCCGGCGCGATCTTCGGCAGTCCCCACAGCAGTGCGTTGAAGGCAACCAGGCTGACTGCCAGTCCTAGAAGTTTTTTTGCGTAGCCCCATGGCACTCCCCCCGAAGTCGCCGAAACGCTAACACGACGCAACGACAAGGTCGGCCCGAAAGCGGTCGGGCCGGTATGGTCACCCTTATGAAACTGCTCGTTACCGGTGGCGCCGGGTTCATCGGTGCCAATTTCGTGCATCAGACCGTGGCCGAGCGACCCGATGCGCAGGTGACGGTGCTCGATGCCCTCACCTATGCCGGTAACCGCTCGTCACTCGACTCGGTTGCAGACAAGATCGACTGCGTCGAAGGTGACGTCGCCGATGCAGAACTGGTGAACCGGCTTGTCGCGGATACCGATCTCGTGGTTCATTTCGCCGCCGAGTCACACAACGACAACAGCTTGAGCAACCCGTGGCCGTTCGTGCACACCAACGTCATCGGTACGACGACGCTGCTGCAGGCCGTCCGTGAGCACGACGTCCGCTATCACCACATCTCCACCGACGAGGTCTACGGGGACCTCGAGCTCGACGACCCAGCGCGTTTCACCGAGTCGACTCCGTACAACCCATCGAGCCCGTATTCCTCGACGAAGGCGTCGAGTGACCTTCTGGTTCGGGCGTGGGTGCGGTCGTTCGGGGTTCGCGCCACGATCTCGAACTGCTCCAACAATTACGGCCCGTACCAGCACGTCGAGAAGTTCATTCCCCGGCAGATCACCAACATTTTGTCCGGTGCCAGGCCCAAGCTGTACGGCGCCGGGCATAACGTGCGGGACTGGATCCACGTCGACGATCACAACCACGCGGTGTGGACGATCATCGAAAAGGGCCAGATGGGCGAGACATACCTCATCGGCGCCGACGGCGAGAAGAACAACCGTGAGGTCCTCGAAACAATCCTCGAGGAGACCGGGCAAGCCTCGGACGCGTTCGACTTCGTCACCGATCGGCCGGGCCACGATCTGCGTTACGCGATCGACTGGACCAAGCTTCGTACCGAACTCGGTTGGACCCCGGAATATGTCGATTTCCGTAGTGGATTGAAAGCTACTGTCGATTGGTACCGCGAGAACGAGCAATGGTGGCGTTCGCAGAAGGATGCGACCGAATCTGGTTATGCCGAAAAGGAATCGGTAGTAACGCCCTGAGAACTGAACTTGGTGTCCTGCGGGGGTCGGCGTGCGTTGCGGCACGCGCCGACTCCCAGGGTGGCGCTTCATGCCCTCTGGATAGTCATTCTTACCGGTGCAATCACTCTCGGCATCGAGCGGTTCGGGTTCAATCCTACTGATCAGGGGTTCGTTCTAGCGCAAAGCTGGCGGGTTCTCCACGGCGAGGTCCCGCATCTCGACATCATTTCGGCATGGCCATTGGGGTCTGCGTATCTGCATGTTGTGGATTTACTGCTACCTGGCCCATTGTTTCTGATATCGATTGCAGTTTGCAACACTTCAGATGGTCATCCTGACCGTAGTACTCGCGTCGTGGACGTCAGATTATCCACTCGGGCAATGGGGCCTGTTGCGGACATCGATGGTTGTCGCAGCGGTGTTTCTCAACATTCATTTGTTCCCGATCAATGCGTGGCACACCAGCGATGGCATATTTCTCATCGTATGCGGTTGGTGGGCATTGGATATCGGACTACGCACAGACCGCGCTCGGGTTCGCCTCGATCACGAAGCAAAGTTTCATTCCTGCAGTCGCGGTCGGTCTCGTTGTTTTGCTTGTGCATCCCGTGTCGAAGAAGCGTTCGCGCTTCCCGCGTCTCGGATTCGATATCGGAGTGCTCCTGGCGGCGTTCGTCTCGGCCATGGTGTCTATTGTTGTTCTACTGCAACATCTTCCGGTCAGATAGGTTACGACTCGCCGACGCTCCTGGCGGGCAGCATGGTCCTGTTGACGCTCGACCCGGTGAAACGAAACCTGCTTCTGCCGACCGTATCGGAACCGAATCTGTGGATTCGATGGGGCGGAGCCCTAGCTGCTGCCGCAACGGTCGTTGTCGTCGTTGCCGGGTTCGTGACCGTGGAACAGGCCCAGCATCCGTACCGTGACCGCCCACGCGATGAACTGGCGGCGGACCTCGGCACGGCAATTCCCGACATGCGAGGGATCGAATCCAATGTCAGTACGTTCGCCTACCTTCAGCAGATACGTCAGTGCATCGAGGCATATCCGGCGGAGAAGGTCGCATCCGAGGTTCCTGCCGCGGTCGCACCTACTGCGCCAATCGTGGACCCGTCCGGTGTCCTGTCGGAGATTCGCGCTCGATTGGGTGGCCACACCGTATCGTGTGGCAGCTTCGTCGGTGTCTGGGCGCCCCGGCCGAGTCCGCAGCCACGCCTTGACCGCAGCCACGCCTTGACCGCAGCTACGCCTTGGTCGGCTGCGCTACCCGAGAATGCTCGTGGACGAACATGTTTCGTAGTGCGCGAGAGCCGGCCAGCGCCGCTACTATTCCCGCGAAGACTTCGCAGAGTGTGAACACGAGACGCGAGGCGAGTGCCAGACCGAGCGCGACGCCGGCATCCATGAACGGAGACAGCGCGGCAACGATCACCGCTTCGCGAACGCCGATTCCCGATGGCACGACGATGACCAATACACCTGCGCACATTCCGAGGGCGAGAGCTCCGATGCACTCGATGAGGCCACCGACTTGAAAGCCGGCGGTGCTCGACGCGAGGATCCACAGGTGGATCCCGTACAGAATCCAGCTTGCTCCGCACCATCCCAAGGCCAGGCCGATCTTGCCCATGGTGAGCGGCTTGTGGAGCGGCGGGCGCCGCAGGAGCTTCAACGCCAGGTTGACGAGATGCGTCAGGACCGGGGGATACGCGCAGACGAGTGCTATCGGAACCAGGACGATGACGGCGACCGCTGCCACAGTGCTGACCTGAAACAGCGCCGGCAGTCCTAGTAACCCGACGACGAGAGCAGAGGTGGTGCTGAGCCCGACTGTGACGAGAACGGCGGTGAAGCCTGCTGCGCGAGATACGCCGGCGCGTCGAACCAGCTCGGTCTGGAGAACGAAGGCCCATACGCTGCCGGGAAGGTATTTTCCGAGTTGGCCGACCAGGTAACAACGGGCGGCGTCGAAAGCGGGGATCGGCTGCTCCAGTGCGCCGAGCGCATGCTGCCAAGCACGGACGGCTGCACCCATTCCGAGAAACACGAACAGTGCCGACGCGATGAGTGACCACCAGCTCAGCTGGTCGATGGTGTCCTTCACCTCGGACCACTGTGATTTCACTGCGAAGACGATGGCGACGAGAATCGCCAGAGTGACCACGACGCGGGCGACGTTCGCGAGCACGGCACGTTTCGTACGTTTCGGAGCGTCGTCAGCAGGCGTGGCTTCCGGTTCTTCGATAGAACTCACCGGGTTTCACCCTTTCAACGACAATGTAACGAATTTCGACGATACCAATAGCCGAGCCGTTCTCTGTATGAGCCGCGGGTGGTCAGGCCAGAAGTGGTTTGGTGACCAGCCCGTTCCACCAGGCGAATGCCTGTGCAGCTGTGTCGCTCAGCTTGTCGAGCGCAGGCAGGGAGCCTTCGGAATAGGCGGCGGCAATGGCATCGATATCGGCAGGGCCATAGCCTTTGCGTGACATGCCGACGGTATTCGCGCTGTGCAGAACTGCAGGATTACCCACGACGGTGGCGAAAGGTGGAACATCCTTGGTTGCGATGCCGCCCATGCCGACCATGGCGCCGGATCCCATCACGCGGCGCTGATGGATCGTGCTGTTCATGCCCATGTTGCATCCGGCGCCCAAGGTCACATGTCCGCCGAAGGTCACGGCGGGCGCCGCGATCGTGCCATCGCCCAACTGGCAGTCATGGCCGACAGATATTCGATTCATGATGAACGAATCGGAGCCGATCGTGGTGGGGCGTTCGCTGCCTTTGTGCACGGCGGTGAGTTCACGAATGACGGTGCGCGGGCCGATGGTGACGCCGAAACCGTCGCTGGCCTCGGTGTACGACACGAAGTGAGGATGCCCGTGGATTTCGGGTGGTGCTCCGAGGACCGTCTGCGCGCCGATCCAGCAGTCGTCTCCCACCTCCAGGGGGCCCGTGAGCACCGCGTACGGACCGATCGTGACTCGGTCACCGATCCGTACTCCGTCGCCGATGATTGCCGTCGCATGGATGTGGCAATTGCTGCCCACCGAACTTGCTGACACTTGGGACTGCCCTCCTGGTCGAACCACTGTTTCGTCGACAATCATTCAGCAAGGACAGTACCCGCGGGGCCAGGGCGGCAAGAACCGCGTGGTGGGTTCGATAGTGTCCTTGTGTGATTGTCCATATCGGCGGCTATCGAGTCGTGAACGAAGTCTTCCGAGGAGACGCCTAGTGATTTCTGTTTCCAGCATCTCTTTCGGGGAGGATGTCGAGCGCGAAGTGCTGGACACCTTGCGATCGGGAATTGTCGCCCAGGGGCCGAAGGTGAAGCGTCTGGAGGACGGCTTCGCCGAGTTGGTCGGCGCACGCCACGCCGTGGCCGTCAACAACGGCACAACGGCGCTGACCGCTGCGCTGCAGGTGCGCGATCTCGAGCCCGGCGACGAGGTGCTCACCACACCCTTCACTTTCGTCGCGACGCTCAATGCCATTCTCGAATCGGGGGCTACAGCCAGGTTCGCGGATATCTCCGAATCGGACTTCAATCTCGATCCGTCGACCGTCGAGAGCAAAATCAATGACCGGACGAAGGTCTTGATGCCGGTTCACCTCTATGGCCAACCGGCCGATATGAGTGCGTTGATGCCTCTCGCGCACTCGCACGGTCTCGCAGTCGTCGAGGATGCCGCGCAGGCGCACGGGGCGACGTTGGATGGAAAGGGCGTCGGGACTTTCGGGACCGGTTGCTTCTCGTTCTATGCGACGAAGAATCTCACGACCGCCGAGGGCGGAATGATCACGACCGACGACGATGCGGTGGCTGATCGGCTCAGAGTGCTTCGCAATCAAGGTATGCGGTCGCGCTACGTGTACGAGATGGTCGGTCACAACTATCGCATGACGGATTTGCAGGCCAGTCTTGCTCTGCCGCAGCTCGATACGTATTTGGAGCAGGTTGCTCAGCGCCGAAGAAATGCCGAGCTGTTGCGAGACGGATTGAACGATGTTGCCGGCGTGACCCTTCCGAGCGAACTGCCGGGAAGAGGGCACGTGTGGCACCAATTCACCGTCATCGTGGCCGAGGACGCGCCGATCAGCCGAGACGATCTCGCTGAGCGTCTGCTGCAACGCGAAATCGGAAGCGGCATCTACTATCCCAAGACGGTGTACGACTACGACTGCTATCGCGAGCATCCTCGCGTGATCATCGAGGACACGCCTGTAGCGACGTCGGTTGCCGCGCGGTGCCTGAGCATCCCGGTTCACTCTCGGCTGTCCGGCACCGACATCGAGAAGATCGTTTCCGCCGTGCGCGAAGCAATGGGAGTCTGACATGAGCACTTCTCTACCGAGGATCGCCCTGGTCGGTTCAGGCCAGATGGGCTCGCTGCACGCCCGAGTCATCTCCCAGTCGGCATCGTGTGAGCTCGCGCTCCTCATCGAGCCGCGAGAAGAGCAAGGCCGAGCCGTCGCCGAGCGATTTTCCACGACGTGGGCAGCAGATTTCGACGACCTGAAGGGAATCGATGCTGTCGTCGTGGCGGCGGCTACGCAGGCGCATTACGACATAGCCGGACGGATATTGGATCTCGGCAAGCCGGTGTTGGTCGAGAAACCGCTTGCGACGACGTACGAGCAGAGCGCGGACCTGGTCAAACGAGCCGCTGCTGCGGGAGTTCCGTTGATGTGTGGGTTACTCGAACGATTCAATCCTGCGGTGCGCACGGCGCGAGAATTTGCGGGTGAGGTTTGGCAGGTGAACGGGGTACGTCATTCACCTTTCGTTTCTCGCATCGCGACGGGCGTGGCCACCGACCTGTTGATTCACGACGTCGACCTGGCTATCGGTTTCATCGGTTCCGAACCGACTCGGGTGAAGGGGGAATTCGGGTACTTCCATCCGGCTTCCCGCGACAATCAGGCCGAGGACTGCGCTGATGCCGTTCTGCGTTTCGAGTCGGGTTCGGTCGCAACGATCTCGGCAAGCAGGGTGAGTCAGCGAAAAATCCGTCAGCTTTCCCTTCTGGAGACCGATCGATTGATCGAGATCGACTTGTTGCGTCGAGACATCACGATCTATCGACACATTGCCGACGACATGCCGGCGGACCGGGACGGCTACCAACAACAGACAGTGATCGAAATTCCCACCATTCGATACAGCGAGGAGCCGCTGTCCGCGCAGCTCAATCACTATCTGTCACTGGTTGCTGGAACGGGTGACGTCGATGGCGAACGAGACACGATCCTTCCCGCGCATCGCGCCGTTCACGAGGCGACGGTGTCGGCTTCTTCCTGAGTTCGTTTCCGTACGGACACCTTCCGTCGACGGTAGGCGATGTCGACAACGGTCAGTAGGAGTGCGGCGACCGCAGCGAGCGCGTACACAGCGATCGACAGGCGTTGCCGCGGAGGGGCGAACGAGATAGCCAGTTCATGATCACCAGGTGGCACGGTCACTTCCAAGAGGCCGTGCCACCCTGCGTTCGCCGGGATGTCGACGCCATCGATCGTCGCGGTGTATCCGGGCCACGCCAGGCGGGCGAACGAAATCTCGCCCCCGGTGCCCGACGTTCGGACACTCTCGCTCTGTGCGCTCGAATCTCCCTCGGCGACGAGCACGCCGGGGGATGTGTGGGACACCGTGCCGGGGAGGCGACTGATCTCGTTGCGCTGCATCACCGTACGGACGCCGTTGCGCTCGGTGATACGCCAACCCGGTGGAGCAGGCGCTGCGGCCACTTCGGGACGCAATGCATCTTGAACGACAAGGGTATCGACCCGTAGGTAGTCCACGAGCGGGATGTCGATGTCGCCGTTGACCGGTTGCCACAGTGCGTCGTACAGCTCGGGGCACACTGCGCCGCGGTAGTCCATGCACAGTGCGTTCTGAAAGTCGGTGAATCCGATCCCGGTGTAGGAGTTGACACTCGAATCTACGGTTGACGCAAGTATCTCGTTGCCGAAAAGGATGCGACCGTCGGTGATCTCGCTCGGATTCGTGTCCTCGAGTTCGGCGAGTTGCAACACGGTGCCCTGGTATCGGTCGGTCTGTTCGGACAGTCGTGCGGTACTGGACGGATCCTGACGCGAATCGGCGATTACGTCGACACTGAGTGTGAAGACCTGAAAAGACATCATCGCAACGGTGCCTAGTGTCACTGCAGTGACCAGTCCACCAGTGCTCCACCGACGCCACGACAGGTACGACGCGATCGCCAGCAAAAGCACGATTACCGTTGCGACGGTGTGCCGTCCGGTGAGAGCTGGGGACGACGCGAAGGCCAGATAGAAGCCGATTGCAATCGTCACTGCCGAGAGGGTCAGTCGCCGACGTAGGTGGTCTCGGGCGAGGCCGAGCGACATGGCCAGCGACAACGCAACGATCAGCCCCAGATAGAGATACTCGACCAATCGAATGGGCCATCGGAACATTCCGACGTTGGAGGGCCCGAACGTGAACAGCAGGAACACGACCGTGATCGCAGCGAGGCTGACCAGTCGACGGCCGTAGGTCGCTCGGAATCGGGGCGAGGCGAACAGTGCCCTGATCCTGCCCCATCGAATGAACGGCAACAGAGGTAGAACGAACCACCCCAGGTACAACGAGGGAAGGACTTCGATAGGCCCGCCGAACGTCATGATGACGGGAAAGTATGTAGGACTGCTCAGCCCGGCCAGCCCACCGAACTGGGGTTGAAGGAACGCGTCGTTGCTGATGCCAGTGCTGCCCGCCCGAGTCGTCACCTCGACGCTGAGGAAGAGCGGCAGGTAGGTGACCAACGCCGCACTCCCTGCGCACGCACCGGTCGCTACGAGGACGAGCAACCGCCGGAATCGACGCTCGAGGAGAAGCTCCAGCCCGATTCCTGCAAGGACGATCACGGCGCCGAGGGCGGCATAGGGGTTGCCCATGCTGACGGTCAGAGCGCCGATGACGAATGTGAAGAAGGGGTTGGTGCGTCCGCGGGACAGGCGCAACGCCGACCACCAGAAGAGGGTTACCCAGGCCACCGCCATCATGCCGGAGGGCCAGCCGCCCGCCTCGTAGAACAGCGTGAATCCACCGAACGGAAGAGTCAGTCCGGCCAGAAGCGCTGGACCGCGCTGTGCGCCGTACTCCCGGCACAATAGGAAGGTAGCGACCGCGAACAGAGCCAGGAACTCGACCATGACCACATAGGCGGCGACCGACAGATTTTCGAAGTAGGACGTCAGGACGTAGTTGGCGAGATTGACGGGGTTGTACAGCCCGTATGCGGCCTCACCCGCGTAGTTTCCGCCCACCCACGCGTCGGGGTTCATTGCAAGCCAGTGCCCGGAGCGCAGTTCGGTGCCGATGCGGTGCCACGACGGCACGAAAGACTCGAGCATGTCACCGGCATAGTAGAAGCGATCGTTGATCAACCGAGGAACAGTCGCGATCAATGCGACCGCGACGGCGATGAAGGCCGCGATCGACCACTCGGGGAGACGTCGTACACGCCGTCGGGATGGATCGAGCGCGATAACAGGAGTGGCCACGGAGCCAGAGCCTACGAGATGGCCGAACCCTCCCGCGATACGATGCCTGTGAGAACGCTGGAAAGGCGAGTGAACTAGATGACGGGCAGTACCGAGGCAGTCGGTTTATCCGTTGTCATACCTGCACACAATTCCAGCGCGGTGATCGAGAACACTGCGCGACGACTGATGGACCGTCTCTCGGGTGGCAACGCCGAGATCATCGTCGTCGAGAACGGGTCCACCGATGACACCTTCGCCCTGTGTACGAGCATGGCAAAGCGATGGGACGGCACCGATGTGTCGTTCACCGTCTTGCAAAGCGAGAAAGGCCTGGGTAACGCCCTTCGGGTGGGAGTCCAGGCGAGTCGCGGAGCCCATGTGTTGCTCACGGCGGATGACCTACCGTTCGGATTCGACGACTTGGACGGCGCGGACGCACTCGCCTCACGGAACGGCGGTCATTTCCCGGCGTTCGTAGTCGGCTCGAAAGCCCACAGCGAATCTTCGGTCGAACGAGGAGCTCTACGCGGCGTCCTCACCTGGGGATTCGCATCGCTACGACGAGTTGTGCTGGACATGCGCACAGGTGATCCGCAGGGGACCGTACTCGTCGACGGGGATTTGATCAGAGGCCTTGCCGCAGAGATCGTGGAGCCTGGCTTTCTGTTCACCACGGAATTGGTCTATCTGGTCGAAAAGCTCGACATTCGCCCGCACGAAGTTCCAGTCCGACTCAGTGAAGACCATGACAGCCACGGAACGCGCGTCTCCAGAGCAGACGTGGTGTCCATGGGGCTAGGCCTGTTTCGAATCCGCAAGCGTCATCAACATGGTGCGAAACCGACACGGGGGAGCGTTTCGCGCTCTGTATGAACTGGGTTTGGTTGGTTGGGTTGTTACTCTGCGAACCAAGTCGCCTCGCGCTGAAGTGATTGTTCGACATCCAAGTTTGGGAAGTAGTAGGAGCATTATGGAAAAGCCTGCGTCGGTTGCGCCTGTGGATGGGAGCACTGTCGCGGTGCGTAAGGCCCTCACCGAGCACGAGAGTTCTGCGAGACTGGTGGTGCAGCGAGGATTGTTCACCGGCCCCACTCCGCTGGTGAAGGATGATCTCTATGCCACGATCGTCAAGGGGCGCGCGCATCGTGAAAGATTTGTGGTCCACCTGGAGAAGGGTGCGACGGTGGACACCGACACTTACTTCGGTCGGTTCGCTGCTAGTTATTTCCAGCGTTGGACCACGGTCACCGAAGTACAGCTCCAGTTCCGACACGAGAACGACAGCAATGCCACGGTGCTCCTCCGCGCGTCGGACTCGGCGGGGAACGCACGGACCCTGAGCACTTGCGACCTCGAAGGCTCTGGGACGACATCGCTGGCTGCCACACTCGACACCTTCGTAGACGGGGGGACGCTGTGGGCCGAGTTCACTGCCGTCGACGGGCAGTTGACCATCCGTGATCTCGAATGGGCCGTGCCTGCTCCGCCGGTGATTCGACCAGCTGCGATTGCCATCTGTACGTTCAACCGCGCTGACGACTGTGCAGCCACGGTTGCTGCGATCGCCGGTGACGACGGGATGGTCGCTGGAATCGACGCAGTGTATGTCGTAGACCAGGGCACCGATCACGTATCGGATCGTGAACTGTTCACCGAGGTTGCCTCCCGTCTCGGAGACAAACTGGTCTACATCCGTCAACCGAACTTGGGCGGCGCCGGCGGATTCACTCGCGGCATGTTCGAGGTCTCAGCCATCAACGAGCACGCAAATCTGATCCTGATGGACGATGACATTCTCTGTGAACCCGAAACGGTTCTGCGGATGAACGCGTTCGCCAACGTCACCGTCGAGCCCACTCTGGTCGGCGCGCAGATGCTGTACTTGATGAACCCCGAGCACTTGCACGTCAGTGCCGAAGAAGCGGACCTGTCGAAGCTGAGGGCCGGTAGATGGGCGGCAGGTTCGAAGCACGACGCCAACCTTCTGAAGAAGAAAAGTCAGCAGAACAAGCGGGTCGACGCCGGTTACAACGCGTGGTGGTCGTGTCTGATCCCCGCCGAGGTCGTCGCGCAAATCGGGCTGCCGCTTCCGCTCTTCTTCCAATGGGACGACATCGAATACGGAATTCGGGCACGTGCGAACGGATTTGTTACCGTCACGCTCCCGAATGCTGGCGTCTGGCACGCAGACTTTCACTGGAAAGACCGCGATGACTGGGCGAAATACTTCAGTGTCCGCAACTCTTTGATCGTTGCTGCGTTGCACAGTGATTTCGATGCGAGATCGTTGAGCCGGCAGATGGCACGTGATATCGCTCAGTACCTGGTCTCGATGCAATACGGTCTGGCGTTCACGATGATTCGTGGAATCGAAGATTTTCTCGAGGGACCCAAGATTCTCGAGGACGGTGGAATGGCCGTCCTGAAGTCCATCCGAGCCGAGCGTGGGCGATTCCCCGAAACCGTCAAGCATCCGGCATCCGACATGCCCGGGATTCGATCGTCGGATCTGGTGACACGTCATGCCGGGTTCGAACCGAGGAAGAATCGTATCGATCTCGTTCTCGGCAAGAGAGCAGCGTTTCAATGGCTTGGACGCACCATTCCAGGCATTGCGAGTATCCCTGCAGCCGAGGCGCATTGGTGGCATGTATCGCTGTTCGATCATGCGGTAGTCACCGATGCATCGCAGTCGGGTGTCCGGATCCGTAAGCGCGACAAGGAAAAAGCGTCCGAGCTATCGGCTCGCGCGGCGAAGTTGCTTGCCCGATTCCGTCAGGAGGCAGCGGAAACGCAGTCGGAGTACCGGCGGGCCGCTCCGCAGCTGACGAGTCGCGAGAACTGGGCACGGCTCTACAGCTGAACTCGGGCGTAGGATTTCACCCATGAGTGGGGCCGACCTCGAAGAACTGCGTCATCTTCGCCGTGCCCGCGATCTGATGGATCGCGAGTACGCGAGTGCTCTCGACGTCCCGACGCTGGCTCGTGCGGCGTACATGTCGACGGCTCATTTCAGTCGCCGGTTCCGCGATGCCTACGGTGAGACGCCCTTTGCCCATTTGATGACGCGGCGTATCGAGCGCGCCAAGGCGCTTCTGCGTCGAGGAGATACGAGTGTGACCGAGGCGTGTTTCGCCGTCGGCTGTACCAGTCTCGGTTCTTTCAGTGCTCGCTTCACCGAGGTCGTGGGTGAGACACCGAGCGCGTATCGGTCACGCGATCACCACGACAGTCGGGTGGTTCCCAGTTGTTCTGCCATGGTGATGGGACGCCCGCGTCGGACTCGGGCACAACCGAGCAGGATCGAAGAAGCACGGGTCGTCCCGGAGTCCTAGATTTGAAGACATGACAGTCTCATTGAGCCACGTACATGTCCTCGTCGACGATCCCGATGCCGCACTGCTGTTCTACCGCGACACCCTCGGGTTGGAAGTGAAGAACGAAGTTGCCAACGACGGGTTCCGATGGATCACGCTGACCCCCGCCGCCCGACCCGAAATCGAGATCGTCCTGTCGGCAGCCTCATGCCGGTCGATCGGCGGAACTCGGCGACGAGCTGGCGGCCCTACTTGCGAAGGGCGAGCTTCCCGGAGTGCTGTTCCGCACCGACAACCTTGATGCGACGTTCGAAAAGGTGCGGGCAGCGGGTAACGCCGAAATCCTGCAGGAACCCGCGAGTCAGCCGTGGGGCGTCCGTGACGCCGCCTTCCGTGACCCGGCAGATAACCTCGTCCGAATTTCTCAGGCCTGATCGGCCCTGCTCGCCTGCAGCGTCGGAGCTCGCCGGATCCGCACGACCACCTGCTCGTTGTCCGCGGTGTAGCCGAGGTAGTCGAATTCGGTACCCGTGCGTGCGACGAACTCGGTCCACGCGCGGTATTCGTGATTACGCCAGCCCGGGAAGTTGAAGTACTCGTCGAAGGCGATGACGGTCCCGACGACGAGTCGGTCGGCGACCAGGTCGAGCACCGTGATCGTCGACGAGTACAGGTCCGCGTCGAGGTGTAGGAACGCCAGGTTGTCGTCATGGTGCTTCAAGAACTCGGGCAGCGATTCCTCGAACAGGCCGGGCACGATTTCGGCACCGGGGACCTGGGGCAGGTTCTCCTGCTCGAACAGGCCTTTCGGGAATCCGCTGCGCCAGGTTTCGGGTAGCCCCGAGAAGACATCGAAGCCGGCGACGATCGTCACGTCCTTCTTCGACGCGGACTCCTCGGCAATGATTTCCAGGGTGGTGCCGCTGGCTACCCCGAATTCGAGGGCCATGCCGGGGACGGACACTTCACCGAGCGCGAAGCGGAGCGTTGCGTGCGGACGGAGGAAGGTCGGCGCTTTGGGCATGACCTCCTCGGCGAACTCGGCGCTCTGCGCCGCTGCCTCGACGTCGGACGCGTACGGGATGTCGCGTCGCATACGCATTTCCAGGCCGCGAATGAACGCGTGGAGGTCGTCGATCTCTCGGCGTTGACGGTCGAGGATCTCGAGAAGCTTGGCTTGCTGATCGCCCGTCTGCTCGGCCAATTGGGCCGTCTGCTTGTCGAGGACTTCGCCGATCGCCCGCTGTATTTTCTCGCGTGCCGAATGCCGAATTCGATCCGTCAGCTTCCGAGGTTCCGTCATGCGCACACGGTAGCCGAGGACGGCCCTATGTCACATGACCAGGGCCACCGACTTACCGCCGGAAATGCTCCCGCCGGCCGAGCCGCCGAAGTCGCAGCCACTCGGCGAGCCCCTTCGGGTTGTGAGTCGTCACAAGGAAGTACCAGCCGAACCGAATCCATTCCTGCGGCAGCAGCTTTCGCATTCCGGGTTGCGACATCAGGTATCCGCGATTTCGGTACGTGAAGTACCGCTTCGTCGCATCGTCCGGATACTGCGTGTGCATACGTCCGCCGAGGATCGGCTTGAATTCTGCGGCACCGTTGGGGTGCACATACGCCGTCGTCAAGCAGGTGCCGAACTTCAAGCCCGAGCGCTGCAGCCGTCGATGCACCTCGACCTCGTCGCCGCGGACGAACAGTCGCAGATCCGGTACACCCACCGCATCGATGGTCGACGCCTTGAACAGTGCGCCGTTGAACAGCGAAGCGATGCCTTCGAGTAGATCGTCCTCGGGATTCCGCGGGTCGATCAATTCCGAACGAAGGCGTCGCCACGAGGTTCCGCGGCGCAACGGAAACGCGAGCCGATCGGGATCTTCGATGTCGCAGACGACGGGGGAGACCTCGTCGAGGCCGTGCTTCTGGGCACAGGCGTAGAGCGTCGCCAGGACGTCGGGCCCCTCAGGCCTGCCGTCGTCGTCGGCCAGGAATACCCAATCGGCCCCGAGGGACAGCGCGTAGAGAATGCCCAGTGCGAAGCCGCCGGCTCCACCGAGATTGTGATGTGACCCAAGATAGGTGGTCGGGATGTCTGCGGACTCGACGAGTGTGCGGACCGCGTCCTCGTGCGCATTGTCGACGACGACGAGATGATCGAGCGCCCGACTCTGATGCGAGATGACGTCCAGCGACAGCGCGAGGAGCTCACGACGCTTGTGGGTGACGATCACCCCGACAATTTTCTCAGGCACTGTCGCGCTCGAGTTCCTTCAGAATCGTTGCGACGTGATCGCCTGCATCTTCGCCCTCGTAGGCCCGGACAACGTCCTCGATTCCGCCTTCCTGACGGATCTCCCCGTGGTCGATCCACATCGCGCGATCGCAGAGCTGGGCCAGGAATTCGTTGGAGTGGCTGGCGAACACCAGGATCCCGGAGCGCTTCACCAGCTCCTGGAGGCGGATACGGGCCTTCTTCATGAACTCGGCATCGACGGCACCGATGCCCTCGTCGAGCAGCAGAATCTCTGGGTCGATGCTGGTGACGACGCCCATCGCGACGCGCACCCGCATACCCGTCGAGTATGTCCGTAGTGGCATGTCGAGGTACTCGCCGAGCTCGGTGAAATCGGCGATCTCATCCATTTTCGCGAGCATCTGCTTGCGTGTCTGGCCGAGGAACAATCCGCGGATGATGATGTTCTCGTAGCCGGAGATCTCGGGGTCCATTCCGACGCCCAGATCGAACACCGGCGCGACGCGGCCGCGAATCGAGGCACTGCCCCGGGTGGGCTCGTAGATGCCGGACAGTAGCCGCAGCAGCGTCGACTTGCCTGCACCGTTGTGTCCGACGAGCCCGATGCGGTCCCCGTCTTTGAGGTTCATCGTGATGTTCTTGAGCGCCTCGACCACGACCACGTCGGAGGAGTTCCGATCGATGGATCCACCGGCCTTGCCGAGGAACGCCTTCTTCAGTGAACGCGTCTTGGCGTCGAAGATGGGGAAGTCGACGCAAGCGTCGTGCGTGCTGATGCTGACAGACAAAGTTTCAGACCCCTAAACCCAGTAGGGCACGCGGGCCCGGTACTTCTTGAGCGCGAAGATGGCGAGCAGCCAGCCGACAATCGTGAACGCGATCACGATGTACCAGTGGTAGAGCTCCTGAGTTTCGCCGAGCATGGGTGCCCGGATGATGTCGAGATAGTGAAAGAGCGGGTTGAGCTCGACCAATTTGGCTCGCTTGGCAGCGTCGCCGCCCATCGATTCGAGGCCTGCCGTGGTCCACACGATCGGAGTCATGAAGAACAACAGCGTCACCATGCTGCCCAGAATCGGCGCGATGTCCCGGTAGCGGGTGGAAACGATGCCGAACAGAATCGCCACCCACAGCGCGTTCAGCGAGATCAAGACGAGAGCCGGAATTGCAGCCAGATCCGACCAATGGAAACCGTTCGGCGGGAAGAACACGGCGATGATGATCACGTAGATCAGCAGGTTGTGGCCCAGCAGCAGCAGTTGACGCCACACCAGCCGATAGATGTGCACACTCAGCGCGCTGGGCAGCTGTTTGATCAGCCCCTCGTTCGCGACGAACACGTCGGCACCTTCGAGGATCGACGCACTGATCAGACCCCAGATGATGAGGCCGACAGTGACGTGCGGCAGGAAGGTCTTCAGGTCGACGTCGAGAAGTACCGAATACAACAAGCCCATCGCGACGGCTTGGACGCCGGTGGCGATGGTGATCCAGAAGGGTCCGATCACCGAGCGGCGGTAGCGCTGCTTGATGTCCTGCCAGCCGAGATGCAGCCACAGCTCGCGCTGACTGAGTCCTGTCGTCAGATCGCCGAAAGCGCGCTTGAACGTCTGCGAGTCCGAAACAGGAACGGGAACGGGCACGCGCTCTCCTGCTTCGCTCTCGGAATTCTTCGGTGGGGCCGACACGACGGTCGACCCTACCCGTTTACAGGTACTGACCGGTACCGCCTCCGCCACCAGGGCCGCCGCCGGGGCTGAGCATTCCCCCCGCCGGTAGTGCGCCCTGGCGCATCTGCTCGAGTTGGGCGCGAGCGGCCATCTGTTGCGCGAACAGTGCCGTCTGAATTCCATGGAAGAGACCTTCGAGCCACCCGACGAGCTGGGCCTGTGCGATGCGCAATTCGGCGTCGGAGGGAATGGCGTCCTCCCCGAAGGGCAGCGCCAGGCGTTCGAGTTCGTCGCGGAGTTCGGGTGCCAAGCCCTGCTCGAGCTCACGAATCGACGACTGGTGGATGTCTTTGAGTCGGGTGCGGCTGGCGTCGTCGAGGGGCGCGAGGCGCACTTCCTCGAGCACGTGTTTGATCAGCGTGCCGAGCCGCATGACCTTGGCGGGTTGCTCGACCATGTCCGATAGAGGTTGGTCGGCGTCGCCCGGATCGGCGGGCCGATGCGGGCTGCTTCCCGCTGCTCGTGCGGCCGCAGCGGTTGCCTCCGCGCGGCTCAGTGCGAGAGGCTCTCCATTGGGGCCGATCACGACGACATGGTCACCGGCTTCGGGATTCGAGTTCGAGTCCGACTGCGTCATAACGCTATCCTTGCGCGTTGCCAGGGATTGCGCGACGAGCGGGTCCAATTATCCTGTTCGTGGGGGCAGGATCGGGGGAAACAACCGTGCGAGTCGACAGGGCGGCGGATGCGAATAAGGGATGTGGAAAACACGCTCACGAAATCGACGCTTAGAGTGTCCGGCATGGGGTACGACGTCGCACGTGTCAGAGGGTCGATTCCCTCACTGGGCGACGGCTGGATTCACCTCGACCCACAAAACGGGATGCAGATCCCCGATCGTGTGTCGACCGCGGTATCGACGGCGTTTCGCGGAAGTGCGCCGAATCACACTTCCGGACACATGTCCTCACGTCGTAGCGCCGGGCTCCTCGAAGCGGCCAGGCAGGCCATCGCCGACCTCGTCGGCGGTGATCCGGCAGGGGTAGTGCTCGGGCCCGATCGCGGAACGATGCTGGCGTGGCTGGCGGAGTCGCTGTCGACCCGTCTCGGGCTCGGGACCGGTCTGGTTCTCTCCCGGCTCGACGAGGAAGCGAACGTTGCGCCATGGCTGCGCATCGCCAATCGCCACGGCGCACGTGTGAGTTGGGCCGAGGTCGAGATCGACACCTGTGAGCTGCCCAGCTGGCAGTTCGAGGAGCTCATCACCTCCAGTACCCGTCTCGTAGCTGTCACCGCTGCGTCACCGATCGTCGGCTCGGCTCCCAACGTCCGGGTCGCGGCCGATCGTGTCCACGCCGTCGGCGGCCTCATCGTCGTCGATGCTGCAGGTGCGGCGCCGTATGCCCACGTCGATATCGAAGAACTCGGGGCCGACATCCTCGCCGTCAACGCTTCCGCGTGGGGCGGGCCTCAGGTCGGTGCGCTCGTGTTTCGTGATCCCAGCTTGATCGACCGCATACCGTCGATGTCGCTCGACCCGTTTGCGAAGGGCGCTGAGCGGTTGGAGGTCAGTGGGCATCAATACGCATTGCTCGCCGGTGTCGTCTCCTCCATCGACTATCTCGCCAATCTCGACGAGGGTGCCACCGGAACGCGACGCGAACGCCTTCAGCTGTCCATCGGTTCGCTGCAGGATTACCACGACAAACTGTTCGACTATTTGATTCGGCGACTGGCAACGGTAGATCGTGTGATGGTTCTCGGCGACTCGCCGAGTCGCATTCCCACGCTCAGCTTCACAGTCTCGGGAACCTCTGCCGAAAAGGTTGCCGAGCATCTCGCTCAGGCCCGGATCGGAACGGTCAGCGGAATCCATAGTGGAAGCCGGTTGCTCGATGCGTTGGGTGTCAACGACGAGGGTGGTGCCGTCACGATCGGGCTCGCTCCGTATACGACGCGATACGAGATCGATCAGTTCGTCGAAGCATTGTCCAAGCTGGCGTAGGCGCCCGGACGGCACGAGGTAGGTACCGCCGGGCCTCTACTGCACGATTACTGCACTCGCAGGATCACCTTGCCGATGGTGTTTTCGGCGTCGAGCATTCGATGTCCCAGTGCTGCATCGGTAATCGGGATTTCGGCGTGGATGACAGGACTGATCTGCCCTTCGCTGATCATCGGCCACAGGCGAGCGGTCATGTCCGAGACGATATTTGCTTTACTCGAGGGACCGGTTTCAGGTCTACCGCGTAACCCAGCGGCGTGGATGGTTCCGCGTTTGCCGAGCAGCGCGCCGAAGTTCAACTCGCCCTTGACGCCGCCCTGCATGCCGATCGTGATGAGCGTGCCGTCCATTGCGAGCGCATTCACGTTGGGCTGCAGGTACTTTGCGCCCATGTTGTCGAGTATCAGATCGGCGCCGTGACCGTCGGTTTCGGATCGCAGCACCTCGACGAAGTCCTGGTTCTTGTAGTCGATAGTGATGTCCGCGCCGAGCGTCCTACAGAAGTCGAGTTTGTAGGTAGAGCCGGCTGTGACTGCGACGGTGACGCCGAACGCCTTTGCCACCTGAATGGCGTGCGTGCCGATGCCGCTGCCGCCGCCGTGGATCAACAGGACCTGTCCGGATCGCATGCCGCCGTACATGACGAGATTCGACCACACAGTCGACGCCACCTCGGGAAGTGCCGCTGCTGCATGCAGATCGAGTTCAACGGGAATGGGGAACAACTGGGTCGACGGCACGAGAACCTGCTCGGCATACCCGCTCCCCGCGAGGAGTGCGCATACTCGGTCACCGACCTTCCAGTCGTGTACGCCCTCGCCGAGCTCGGAAATTACGCCCGAACACTCGAGCCCCATAATTTCGCTCGCGCCGGGAGGCGGTGGGTAGTTGCCTTGCCGCTGCATGAGATCGGCGCGGTTGATCGCGGTGGCAGCGACGTCGACGACGACTTGGCCACGGCCCGGACGCGGATCGGGGACCTCGGTCCACGCCATGACGTCGGGGGATCCGAACTCGGTCAGTGTGATTGCGTGCATGGCTTCCAGCGTAGGCGCGGCGCTGTAGCCACGTTCAACGTCCCAGCGGTGTGCAATTCCGGGCAACTTTTCGGCAAGTGTTGTCGGGACAAATCGGACATCAGTGGCAGGGATCTACTAATGGGTAGCAGTCCTTGCCTAATATGGTCGGGTGACGGCCGAAAGATCCTTTGGTCCAGGGGGGGACCCGCAGTGGCTCGATGCTGCGGAAATGAGAGCGTGGCGCGCCTATGTAGACGGCGGCCAACGATTGATGGGGGTACTCAACAAGGATTTACAGGACGCACATGGCCTGACGATGGCGGAGTACCGGATTTTGGTGATGCTATCCGAATCACCGGACGGATCAGTACGTATGAGCGATCTCGCCGACGGCGTCCTGTCCTCGCGTAGCCGGCTGACCCACCAAATTCGCCGGATGGAAGGCGACGGGATGGTCTTGCGCAATACCTGCGCCGACGACGGCAGAGGCGTGCTTGCCACCATCACCGACGAAGGCGCCCGAAGGCTCGCTGAAGCAGCTCTGACACATGTGTCGAGCGTCCGGAAGCATTTGGTCGATCTGCTGACACGGCGGCAGCTGACGGTGCTCGGCGACATCTTCGAGGAGGTAGACGCAGCGATGGGTGAGTCGGAGGTACAGGCGCGCTGACCGACCGCGATTCGCCCCGCGGCGCACGGGGCGTTTAGTATCTTCTACGGAAGCGTGGCAGAGCGGCCCAATGCACTCGCCTTGAAAGCGAGAGACGTGTAAAAGCGTCCGGGGGTTCAAATCCCTCCGCTTCCGCCATCAAGGCCCTGATCTCACCAGTCGGTGTAGGTCAGGGCCTTTTATCTGCCGAGACGAGAACGACCAGTACCGTCGCTGTTTCATCCGCGACGGATGATGTGGCGGGCGGCGGTCAGCGGGATGCTCGTCTGCATGAAACGCACCGCGGCGATGAAGCGCACTGTGGCCATGTCTGCGCTCTGTGGACTCGTATTGTTCGCGGCGGCGTGCAGCGACAACGACACCGAGAATGCGAGCTCTACCGACCCATCGGCGAGTAGTACTCGCGAGATGGCGTCCAGTGTCGCGAGCGAGGTGCAGGGTAGTGCCTCGGCCGCTCGTACCGCCTGCGACGAGCTGTCCGGCGACGCGAGCCTCGGCGCCACCAGAGTCAAGATTGCGGAGACGACCGGACTCGACGACGCTCAGTCCCGCACGTTGATCAACATCGCCGTGCCGATCTACTGCACGACGAACGTCGGAAAGCTGACCGTCAACTGACGTCGTCGATCCATCATGCGGAAGTTCACCGACGCCGTCGAGTCCGGCGATCGCAGCGCAGTGGAGGCACTCCTCGCCGAAAACGTTCGGTTCACCAGCCCCGTTGCGTTCAAACCCTATGACGGTAAGGCGATTACGTCGGCCATCCTGCGTGGCGTCCTCCGTGTCTTCGATAATTTTAGCTATACGAAGACGATCGAGAGCGTCGGCGGACGCGACCATGCGCTGGTTTTCGAAGCGACGGTCGACGGCAAAGAGATCAACGGATGCGATTTCCTCCAGACGTGCGCAGCGTTGTCGAAACCGGACCGGCGGGGATCTACCGGTCAGCGAACTCCCGTGCTTCGTCAGCGAGATCGTCTGAAGTCGCGTCCATGCGGGCGATCTCGCGGTCGCGGACGGTCAGGACAGCGACGATCGGCACCGCCAATGCTAGAAGCCCGAGGACGAAGACTGGAAAGATGAACGGGAACAACGCAAGTCCGACGGGTGCGGGTGCGGACGTGTCGCTGACAAGTTCCACTGCGGCCATTCCGGTGTAGTGCATGCCGACTACGGCGATGCCCATGACCGGACCGGCGATCAATCGCAGCGTGGTGGATCCCATCACCATCATGAACCACATTGCAGCCGTGGCGCCGACAACACCGATCACGAATGAGAGTGCGACGAGGAGCGTGTTGTAGTTGATCTGGCCCTGAAACTGCAAGCCTTGCATTCCCGTGTAGTGCATGATGCTGATCGCCATGCCGATGAGGAAGCCGGATGCCAGGAGTCTCGGCCATTCGAACTCGGATCCGAGCACGTACAACCCGGCAAAGACCGCGATCACGGCAATCACAGCCGAGATGATCGTCCACGTCAGACTGTAGCGAAGGGGACTGCCGGGTACCGCAAACCCGAGCATCGCGACGAAGTGCATCAACCAGATACCGACACCACCGATGGACAATGCACCCATGAAGAGCCAGCGCACCCGCGCCGCAGGTCGAGTTGCCGCCATGCCGTGTCGGGCACATGCCAAACCGATGACCGATCCCGAGACTGCAACCGCCAACGCCAACCCGAGCAGCCAGAGCCCCATGGAGAAATGGTTCACTTCATCCGACATGCCAGTTCCTTAGGTTTGTTGATTGTCCGGGGGTCAGCAGTTCGCTGTTGACGCGATACGTTCGAGTGCGTACTCGGTGATCGTGATCAAGGCCTGCTTCGACGATTCTCGGTTACGGGCGTCGATGTCGATCATCGGCACATGATCGGACAGTGCGAGAGCCTGCCGAAGGTCATTCGTTGCATGTACGGGAGCATCGTCGAAACGGTTGACTGCCACGATGAACGGCAAACCACGGGCTTCGAAGAAGTCGACAGCAGCAAAACTGTCTTCGAGACGGCGCGTGTCGACGAGGATTACCGCACCGATCGCGCCCGTGATGAGGTCATCCCACATGAACCAGAATCGCCGCTGGCCAGGTGTGCCGAACAGGTAGAGAACCAGGTCATCCGCGAGCGAGATGCGGCCGAAATCCATTGCGACTGTTGTCGTCTCTTTGTTCGGTGTCGAGCTGAGGTGATCGATGCCGTCGCTGGCGTCGGTCACCATCGCCTCTGTGCGCAAGGGGACGATTTCGGAGACCGTCCCGACGAGGGTGGTCTTACCGACGCCGAATCCTCCGGCGATCACGATCTTTGTCGACGTGACGCGAGACGGCGCGTCAGAGTTGCCGAAGTCCACGGAGGGTCCTTTCGATCAATTCGCGGCGCTCGACCGCAGTCGCATCGCTTCGCAGAGTGGCTTGCACTTTCAATGCCCCGCTGACTACAAGATCCGCCACCAGAACCCGAGCCACCCCGATCGGTACACCGAGATACGCCCCGATTTCGGCGATCGAGATGCGCTGCCCGCAGAGCGCAACAATCGACGAACGAATGTCCTCGGGCGCCAGGCCGCTGGCGATAACATCCTCTACAGTTGCGACGATCGCTTCGAGCGGAAGGTCGATGGACGGCTTCGTCCTACCTTCGGTGATGGCGTACGAGCGAACGAGGCTCGGTTCAGGATCAGCGTGCTCGGAGTAGTTTTGTGGCATCGAAGTCAGGTATCCCGACCTGATCTGGGAGCGATGTCCATGGTAGTTCCGACTCGATCGACCAGCGTGACCATTTCGAAACCGATCTGACCGATGTCGCTTCCCGCCACGGCAAGCGCAGCAAGATAGGCACCACTGCCGACTCCCATGAGGAGGAGGTAGCCGTTTTCCATCTCGACCACCGATTGCAGAACTGCGCCGCCGTCGAACAGCCGAGACGCACCGGCAGAGAGACTGGCGAGTCCCGAGGTCACGGCGGCCAACTGGTCCGCACGATCGAGAGGAAGATGCGAGCTCGCCGCGCTCAGCAATCCGTCGGCAGAGACGATGATGGCGTGGCTCACTCCCGGAACATCGCGTGCGAATCCCGACACCAACCAGTCGAGTGCGCGAGGAGTTTCTGGGGCTCCGACAGAATTCACTGTTCTCCTTCGTCTTTCTGCACATATGTTGTCGAGTGCAAGGCTGTCGTGTTCTCGCTGCTAACGTGCCGGCGTCCCCGGCTGAGGCCGGATTGGTAGTCACTCCACCCGCGTCTGATCGTTTCCGGGTCGACACGCTGACGGTGGGATCCAGAACGGGCAGAGCCATTTGTGGGCTTGATGGCTCCGGGAACCAACCGCGCACCGCGGTCCCGGATCGGGAGCCCCGAATCGGCAATCTTGCTGGAGGGCCTGTCCGTCGACGCGTGAGCGGCAACCCATCCCTCGTCGGCTTCGGTTGTCCAGATGCTTCTCTTTGTGGGACCGGACTTGTCGTCCGTCGGATCGATCAACCACTCCGACACCATCCCGGCAAAGATCGGCGATGCAGGCGGTCGAACGTTGGGGTCGGCCTCGGGACCGTTCGCGCTGAAGACGCTTGCCGGTGGCGGAGTCGGGTCTCGGGGTGGAGTCCAGTCGCGTGGTGCTGTCCAGTCGCGTGGTGGTGTCGTTTCGCGCGGTGGGGTCAGGTCACGTGGTGCTGTCCAGTCGCGTGGTGGTGTCGTTTCGCGCGGTGGGGTCAGGTCGCGTGGTGCTGTCGTTTCGCGCGGTGGAGTCGGGATGCGACGTGGTGTCGAGTCGCGCGGCCGGGAGGAAAAGAACGCTGCTGTCACGTTCGGGTTCGGAGCACCCAACGGGGCTCTCGGTACAGGTCTAGCGGCGGGGAACTCGCCTGTATCCGGTTGGTCGGCAACGATTTCCGCCCTGGGCGGCGGCGGAGCTATCGGTTGGGTTGTAACGGCGTTGGCGGTACCGGGGACCCCACTGCTCCCTGGGGTACGGCGTGGAAGTCCGTTCACCATGGGAAGCGCGCTGGGGCCGGCCTGCGAAGCAATCGCAGCGGGCGCACCTGAAACAGCGGGCGTCACGGTGGTGGCAACAGGCTGTGCAGATTGACGATGCGGTAGCCAGTTCCCCGATGCCGCCGGAGTTTCGGCGTTATGGGTGCTTGCTGCCTGGTAAGGGAGTGCACCCTGACTGGATGCAGGTGCGCCCGCAGCAACAGAGTGAACCGGCGACGCTGCGCGAGCCTGAGAGGCCAGTGCAGCCGTCGACGTTCTGATCGCGGTGTCGCGTGACGCCTCGAGAAGTGCAATCGGCAGATGAACCATGGCAGTGATCCCGCTGCGATCGGATATGCCGGCGGACGGGCGCAGGCGTACCGAAATACCGTATCGACGGCTGATACGACTGACGACGAACAGTCCCATGTGGCGGGCGGTGTCGGGGCTCATCTCGCCGCCCGAAGAGAGACGTCTGTTGGCATCGTGCAAATCGTCCGGCGACATTCCGATACCGAGATCGGTAATTTCTACGAGCACCGAACCGTCGTTGGTGCGTGCGGCGTCAATTGTCACCGTTGTTTCGGGCGGTGAATAGCGCAGGGCGTTGTCGAGCAGTTCGGTGACGAGGTGCACGACGTCTGCACTGGCCTGGCCACTGACGACAGCGGACAAAATCTGTCCGAGTTCGACACGCAGATAGTCCTCGACACCGGAAGCCGAGGCGCGAAGAGCGTCGGCAAGAGCGATCGGTGCGGTTCGTGCGCGTCGTCCCTCATTGCCCGAGAGGATGAGGAGATTATCGCTGTTGCGTCGCATTCGGGCGGCGATGTGGTCGAGGCGGAATAGATTCTCGAGGCGGTTCGGGTCGTCCTCGTCCTTTTCGAGTTGCTCGATGAGTACGAGCTGTTGTTCGACGAGCGACTTGTTGCGACGGGAGAGCGTTTCGAACATGTCGTTGACCTGGTGGCGGAGAGTTGCCTGCTCGCCGGCCAACGTAATCGCCTGCCCGTGCATGTCGTCGACCGCGCGTGCGAGTTGCCCGATCTCCTCGTGTGTCTCTACAGGTACACGAGGTATCTCGAGGTCGACTATTCGCTCGCCGGCGCGGATTCTCTCGATCGCCTCGGGAAGTCCATGGCGTGCTGCTGTGAGCGCGGCAAAACGTAGACGCTGGATAGGTTCGACCAACGAGCGACTGATGACGAGTGCAAGGACGAGAGCTGCGAGTACGGTGCCGACGACCAGCGCGGCGTCCCGAAGCGCTGCGGATTGGGCGGCGCTGGTTTCAGCGATCACGGTGGGGACGAATCGGGCGATTGCGGCATCTGTGATGGCGTCGTACTGATCGCTACTGGCTTGGAGCCCGAGGCCGATCTCCCTGCTCAAAGGGGATGTCAAGGGCGTGGCACCGATCGCGCCGAGACGACCCTGTGTGGACGCCTTCAGAGAGTTCAGCCCGGCCATCGGATCTTCTCCAGTGGCCGTTCCGGTTGGCGGCAGCACTCCACCTGGCACGGCTAGTGGAATGAGTCCACCGAGGCTGGCAAGTTCTGCGCCGGCAGTGGAAGCGAAAATGGTTCGCATTTGCGGATCCAGGTCACCGGTGCCGTACAGAATGTGTTGATTGGCGAGTGTGCGACGGGCCCCCCACAGAGGCGTCAACTCGCCACCACGCTCACGCAGAAGTGGTAGCTCGGATTTGGACAAGAGATCTGAGAACGGGATCCAGAGCTCGGTCGACACCTGGCTGTAGCGCGCGACCAGTTGGATGGGCCGCTCGGAGCTGGTTGGAACCTCGCCGATGAGCGCGCGGCTGTTCTGTAGAGACTTGTCGACCAGGCCACTGAGCGCTGCGTCGGTTCGGAACACGTTCGCGGCAACAGCGTATTCCTGCAGCGCGGTTGTAGCTCGTGCCGAGGCTGTGCCGGTGTCGGCGCCGGAGGCGGCCGCGACTGTCACTGCCTTGAGGGCTTGTTCAAGCCGAAGTGCCGCAGGAACGGCGAAGGTACGTTCGGCCGATGTGTTGAGGTCCGCGGCGTCGGTCAGTTCGCTCTGGATCCGAAGGCCGCCGAACAGAACGGCGACGAGCATCGGAACCGCGAAGACTGCGATAACCTTCCAGCCGAGGCGCCATTCGCCGATCGACCACCACGAGGTTGTCTGTGCATCGTGTTTCATGCGGTCCAATGCCTCTTCGCGTCTGCCATTAAAGTCTGTTTCCCCTGTTGAACATTGATCGACTTCCTTCGACTGAGCGAAGTCGAACGAAATCGACTCGAACCGTAACAGAATGATGTCGATTTATCAGGTTTGCAGTCTTTAATGTCCAGATTTAAACGACTTCTACCCTGTTTAACAAGCATATTCGGGGGCGAATGCTGGAGATTGGGTCGTTTGTGATCAACCTGAGCCGGTCACCGGTCGGCCTGCGTTCGCGATCGGGTATCGAATTCGGGCGATCGGGTACTACCTGCGAATGAGCGAAGCAGCGCGACGTAACGACGGCGACAACGACGGTCCGCTCGAAGAGGAACTCGAGGAGAGCTTCGATGCCATCGTCTCCGAAGGTGGTGAGCGTCTGCACCGAACCGTGCGCACGGTGCTGATCACTGGATTGTTCGGCGGTCTCGAAGTTGGACTGGGTGTCATGGCCTATCTGGCGGTGCTGCACGAGACCGGCAATCATCTACTGGCAGGGCTCGCGTTCGGAATCGGCCTGGTGGCGATTTTCCTGGCACACGGCGAGTTGTTCACCGAGGACTTCCTCATGCCGATCGCTGCGTTGGTCTCACGTAACGGCACACCCGCACAGTTGGCGAAGCTGTGGATCGGGACATTGTTGTCGAACCTGGTAGGTGGGTGGTGTGTGATGTGGCTGGTCGCGCAGGCCTTCCCGCAATGGCTGTCGGTACTGTCGGAATCAGCGCACCACTTCGTCGACGCTCCGCTGAACCTGCAGTCGATCTGCCTGGCGATTCTCGGCGGCAGCACGATGACTCTGCTGACCCGCATGCAGCAGGGAACCAATTCCGATGTCGCGAAGATCATCGCGGCGATGTCGGCTGCATTCCTGCTGGCCGGGTTGCAGCTTTTCCACTCGATTCTGGACTCCCTGCTGATCTTCGGGGCCATCCACGCGGGCGCGGACATCGGTTACCGAGCGTGGATCGACTGGTTCGGCTACACGGTGGGCTTCAACATCGTCGGTGGCGTCGGGCTGGTCACCGCCCTACGCCTGGTACGAACGAAGGAACTGGTGAAGTCCGAGCGTGATCGGCATCCCGATTAGCGGTCCAGCCGATTGCCGTGTTTGAAAATATAGCCACGTGCGTACTCCGAACGTATGAGCGAAGACAGTGGAGTGAATCAGAACCCCGAGAAGGATCCCGAGGATTGGGTGACCGGTGACGAACCGATCACTGGTCCGCAGAAAAGCTACCTGAGCACTCTGGCGCAGGAATCGGGCGAAGAGATACCGGACGATCTGACCAAGGCACAGGCGTCGGAAATGATCGACAAACTGCAGGGTGAGACCGGCCGCGGCTAGCCGGGGCAGCGTAGGTAGTCCACCGGGGCCGCAGTAGTTCGAATCCGACTGCTGCGGCCCTGCTCATGCGGCTTGCTTGGACATGTCCCAAAGAATCGATAGAACTTTTGTACGACCTCGATGACGGTTACTGTGGGCAGTACCGCAACTGCAGTAGGTCTAGCTACTGGTGGGTCGGGTCGAATCAGGAGTTGTTCGTGTTGCGCCCGAAGGGGTGTGGCGGGGGAGGATGGGTCAGTCGAATGCACCGTCGTGTTCTGGCAGCGCTGGGAACCAGCATTGCGCTGTCGATACTGGGGACCGGTGTGGTGTCTGCTCAACCGCTCCCCGGGACCGGAAGCTCCGATGCTGCCGTGACGCCGTTCGGTGAGTCCGGACCGTCGCTCTCGGCTCGGATCGACCATATCGACATGATCACGCCCCGTCGTGCTGCCGTGTTCGTGCAGTCGCCTTCGATGAACAAGATCGTTCAGGTTCAGGTGTTGTTGCCTGCAACGAGCGGTGCGCGCCCAACTCTCTACATGCTCGACGGCGTCAGTGCCGGCAAAGAGTCCGACTACGCCGAGAGCACGTGGACTCAAAAGACCGACATCGCGAACTTCTTCGCGGACAAGGACGTCAACGTCGTTCTCCCCGTGGGTGGTTCGAGTAGCTACTACACCAACTGGAATGTGCCGGACCCAATCCTCGGTGTCAATATGTGGGAGACGTTCCTGACCTCGGAACTTCCCCCGCTGATCGATGCTCGGTTCTCCGGCAACGGCACCAATGCGATCGCGGGCGTCTCCATGGGGGCGCAAGGTGCGATGGATCTCATTACCCGTCACCCCGATCTCTATACCGGTGTGGCAGGACTGAGCGGCTGCTACGACAACTCGCAGCCGAACCTGAAGGACGCTGTTCGTGCCACCGTCGCGACCAATGGTGGTAACGCGACCAACATGTGGGGTGAGAACGCCGATCCGAAGTGGGCCGAGCATGATCCGTCACGCAACGCAGAAGCCTTGCGCGGCAAGGATATCTACATTTCTGTCGGCACCGGTTTGCCCGGCCCATATGAACTCGGACCTGGCGGCACGGGCATCGAGTCGGCCGCCATGGGCGGACCGCTCGAAGCTGCCGCGCTCTACTGCACAACATTGTTCGATACCAAACTTCGATCTATCCGCATCCCGGCCAAGTTCGTCTATCGGCCTTACGGCATCCACCAGTGGCCGTATTGGCAGGACGATCTGCGCGAGTCCTGGCCGACGCTCCGCGACGCTCTGAACATCTAGGACTCGCGCGACGGGGTCAGATCGCCGAGAAATGCGCGAGCACGTGCTCTGCAACGGCTGCGGGTTGCTCGAGCGACACCGAGTGGCCCGCAGCGTCGACGCTGCGGTAGGTCCCGCCGGATGCCTCGGCGATGTTGACGTCCGAGATGGGCGGCGGGTACGCGTGATCTTCCGTGCCGGAGATCGCGAGCACCGGTACCGTGCAGCCATTCAATTCCTCGACGATTCGCGACCGGTGAATCACCTGGTAGGCGGAGTCGCCGATGCTGGGCTTCAGCTCCGCGATTCGGCCGCGCCACTCCTCGACGGCGGGTGTGCCTGCGGACAAGCTGGTGTCTCCGAACATGATGTACAAAACGATGTCGATGTTCTCGCGTCCCCCGATGTCGGCCAGTTGCTCCACGAGGGGAGCAAACACCTCCAGCTGATGCTCCTCCTCCGCCGAAGAGCCCATTGCGACGGCGGACAGCAGCAACTCGGGGCGCCTTGCCGCCAATCGAAGCGCGACGAATCCGCCGAGCGAGTTTCCCAGAAAATGCACGCGACCCAGTTGCAGTTCTTCGATGAACGCAGCAGCGTCCTCGGTCAGGATGTCCACGGACACCTCGGCGCGCGGATGCGTCGAGCTCTCGCCGTGGTTGCGGTGGTCATACGCGAAGACGCGATGCCCTGCGGAAGCCAAGAGCCCGGCCAGCGCGTCGAACATTCGATGATCGAAGAACAGTGAATGACTGAGGACGACGGGGGTGCCGTCCTCCGGTCCTGATACCTCGTAAGACAGCGTCGCGCCGTTGACCTGGATCGTCTTCATGTCGGACTCCTGATAGATTCTTGCCGCCGTTGCGACACCTCCGCTGTGATGGAGGACACGTGTACTCTCTGCATCGTAAGGCGCATGTATGCGACGGGTCTGCCGGTGACGCGCACGGAATCGACGGCCGCGCGCACGGATTCAGGCGCGAAAGGTAGAACTTATGACTGCCACAGCGGACTACGTCGTGTCGACCATCGACACCACACTGTTGCCTGCCACGGATCGGCCGGGGTTCTGGCGTGAGCACGTTCGCTTCAACCACGGTGGTCTCGATTTCGCATTCGACGAAACGATGGGTTTCAACGGAAAGACCGTCGTGCAGCGGTCCGAAGAATTTCAACTGGTGGAGTTCAGTTCCGACGCGATCGTCTACTCGCGAAGCGCCGCAGCTGCGCGTTCCGACGACGATCGGACCCTGCGCGTCGTGGTCCCTCGGGCGGGCACGTTTCGATGTGCTTACGGTGACGATCGCGCGATCGTGGGTCCGGGCGCCGCAGTCGCGATGTCGATGGCGGCACCGTTCGCCATCGAGCACGGTCCGGGTGCACGAGCATGGGTGGTGAGCGTGCCGGAATCGGCCTGGCCACGTTCGGTCGTTCCCGTGAAGCCGCGGGTTCTGGACCTTGCCTCGGGTATGGGCGCGGTGGCAGCCGCGATGACCGAGCAGCTATCGATGCAACGAGATGTCCTCTCAGCCAGCAGCTTTCGTGAGGTTTCCGATGCGCTCACCCGGATGCTGGTCGGTGTTGCATCCGATGTGTCGCGGTGGCCGGATGTCGCGCAATCCGCGTCGGCGCTCGTGAAAACGCAGTCCGACGACCCGACTCTTACCCCGAGAACCCTTGCTCGACGGCTCGGTTGGTCGCTGCGACATGTGCAGGCCGTCACGCAGTCGGTAGGCACCAACCCTTCGGAGATGATTCGGACCAGTCGACTCGTCCGCGCGCGTGCTCGGCTCGACGATCCCGCTCAGTGTCACCGGACGGTCGCCGAGATCGCCCATCAGTCGGGTTTCGGCTCGGTCAGTACCTTCAACGCGGTGTTCCGTGAGGAGTTCGGGATGAGCCCTCGGCAGGCACGGGTCGTCAATGAGCGGCGGTAGCTGCGTATTTCAGGAAGGCGTCATTCTCGTGTGGGTCGCCGATTGTGATGCGAACCCCGTCATTTCCGTAGGCGCGCAACAGTATTCCGGCTTCTGCCGCGGCTTCGGTGTAGGGGCCGGAGAGGGCGCCGAGTGGTAGGAACACGAAGTTCGCCTCCGAATGCGCGACATCGTAACCCAGCTCGATCAGTGCCGTTCGAATCCGTTTGCGTTCTGCGACAAGGGTATCGGTACGGGCGAGGAGCTCGTCCTTAGCCTCGAGTGACGCCAGAGCTGCCTGCTGCGCGACGGAGCTCACCGCGAAAGCGATGCGAACTTTACTCATCGCGGTGATCACCGCCGGATCGCCGACGGCATATCCCACGCGTAGCCCGGCCAGCCCGTACGCCTTGGAGAAGGTGCGGAGAACCAGTACGTTGCGACGGTCCCGGGCCAGTTCGACACCGTCGGTGTACTCACCCTCCGGGTTGTCGCGGGCGTATTCGAAATAGGCCTCGTCCAGTACCGCGAGGACATGCGCGGGCACCGCGTCGAGGAACCGCTCGAGGGCTGATCTGGCCACGACGGTGCCGGAAGGATTGTTCGGGTTGCAGACGAATATCACGCGGGTGCGCTCGGTGATCGCGGCGAGCATGGCGTCGAGGTCGTGCACGTGGTCCGCGTTCAGGGGGACCTCAACCGGCGTCGCACCGGCTACGCGCGCAATGATCGGGTACGCCTCGAAGGACCGCCACGCATACACCACTTCGTCACCGGCGCCGCACATGATCTGAGCGACTTCCTGGCACAGCGCCACCGAGCCGTTGCCGACGGCGACGTTGGCCGGGTCGACCTTCACATGCGCAGCGACGGCGTCCACGAGGGCAGTGGCACGGATGTCGGGGTAACGGTTGACGGTGACGACCGACTCGGCGATCTTCTCGCGGACACCCGGGAGCGGGCCCTGCGTCGTCTCGTTGCTGGCCAGCTTGATCGCGCCCGGGAAGTTGCGTCCGGGTACGTAAGCGGGGATTGCGTCGAGGTCGGTGCGGATGCGAGCGGTCACGGCTCACATTATGCGCCAGGTGGAGCTGATCATTTCCTGTGCGTCCGCCGGTAATCCAGCGGGGCGCGGCTGGTCGCACTATTTTGGTGTCATGTCGGGAATCTTCACGGATGTGGCAGTGCTCCGAATCGACGGGGACGATGAGCATTTGCCTGTGCAGCAGAAGGTGCCGCTGACGGCCATCTCCCCGGAAGGGCACGTCCGAGGCGGAATCGTGGTGCTGCACGAATCCCGCGAACTGCCGGAATCGCTACTCGACCTGCTGCGCGCGCTCGCGCTCGAAGGATGGCTGGCCGTCGCCCCGAACTTGTTCCATCGAGGCACCGAGGGTGATGAAGTTTTCGGCGAAAACCTGTTCTCCGATTTCGACGCGACCTTCGACTGGCTCACCTCCCGAGGTGTCTACCCGGACTGCGTCGGTGTCATCGGATTCGACGACGCCGGAACTGCGGCGCTGATCGTCGCAACGAATCGACCGATCGGTGCCGCCGTCAGCGTTGCCGCGTCGGGCATCGTCGAACCACTGAACGCCGACGCCATCGCATTGATCGAAGCCGCGCCCTCGCTCCAGGCGCCCTGGTTGGGCCTGTACGGCGAGGACGACCCCAGGACCCCACCGGAGCACATCGAGGGCCTCCGTGACGCAGCCACACGGTCATCCGTAGCCACCAACGTCGTCAGCTACAGCGGAGTACGTCACCGCGCCGACGAACCGCAGCCCTCGCTCGGTAGCGCCGAAGATGAAGACCCGGCAACTGCCGCGCTGATCGAAGCTCAGGCCAGAATTTTCGATTGGTTCGACTCGTTCCTCAGGTGAACGTGATTTGACCTGGCGTTTTGCGTTCTCCTCTCAACCGTGTGTAATCTCGTTCCTCGGCGGTCCGAGAGGGCCGGCAGCCTAGGAGGCGTGCCAGAGCGGCCGAATGGGAGTCACTGCTAATGACTTGACCCTTCACCGGGTCCGGAGGTTCAAATCCTCTCGCCTCCGCCAAGCTGATCCGCAAGGACCAGCCAGTTTGACGCAGGACCGTTGATTCGTAAGGATCAACACAATTGAACATGCGCCCGTAGCTCAACGGATAGAGCACCTGACTACGGATCAGGAGGTTAGGGGTTCGAATCCCTTCGGGCGCACAAGGAATAGCCACTCACTCGCGAATACGCGGGTGGGTGGCTATTTTTCTTTCGTCTCCGAGTACCTCGGTCGTCAGTTTCGATAGGTTCCGACCGGACGGACGTAAAAGTCTGTCATGATCGGGGGATGCTTGGACTCATTGGATTGTTACTCGTTGTGTGGCTGGTGTTCGTCATTCTCGGGTTCGTTGTCAAAGGCTTGCTCTGGTTGGCCATCATCGGGATCGTGTTGTTCGCAGCGACCGCGGCGTGGGGTTGGCTGAAGCGAAACACTCGCACCTGACGCTGGGCCGATTCGCTCATCGAAAATGCGGACCAGCTCAGGTGGTGCGCTCGGAAGCGCGAGGCGCCGACGACGCGAGGGCAGCAACCACTTGAAGAAGATTTGCCGCACTGAAGCTTTCGGGCCGACGTACGACGTCTATCGCAGCTCCCTGGATGAGTGCGACGAGTGTGGATCGGAATGCGTCGGGATCGAGATCGTGTTCTCGGGCGAATCGGTCGCTGACGGGGTGAATCGCGTCGGTATACAACCGCAGACCCGTGTTGATCTGATCACGAAAATCGATGCTTCTTCGGAAGAAATAGAACTGGAAAAGTAGATCGACTTCATCACGCTGAGCGTGGAGGCCTTCCAGTTCTGTGGTGATCATCTCGTGGAGGGCGACGTCTGCGGAAAGGTCTTCGCCGAAGCCGTCTTCCGGCCCGTCCAGGGTTGTCTCGAGCAATCGGGCCAGCAGAGCGTGCAGCAATCCGTTTTTGGTTTGGTAGTAGAAGTAGACGAGGCCGCTGGAGAGATCAGCTTCTGCAGCGACAGTCCGGGCTGTGACCGTTTCCAGTCCGCCATCGAGCGCAACCAGTTTTGCGGCGGCGAGGATGTCACTGCGCCGCTCGAGTTCTGACTTCTTTGCTCCGGCCACTCTCGGGAGCCTAGACCTGCGCAGGTGTATGGCCAGCAGGTGTGAGGTTGTCCAGAGTCACATTGCGCTCATTGACCAGTTGGTCAATACTTGCGGTATGGATGTTGCTTCATCGATTTCGACTGCTAGGAGAAGAACTGTGTCTCATTCCCTGAGGAATCAAACCGTCTTGGTCACCGGCGGCGGCAGTGGCATCGGCCGACTTCTCGCCTTGGGTGCTGCTGAACGTGGGGCACGG
Organism: Mycobacteriales bacterium; assembly: GCA_038198705.1. Classification (GTDB taxonomy): domain Bacteria; phylum Actinomycetota; class Actinomycetes; order Mycobacteriales; family Mycobacteriaceae; genus Rhodococcoides. The sequence continues at coordinate 5,878 of JBBPZN010000084.1, read as the reverse complement.
GTCATCGTGTGGGATCTGTCCGAAGAGGCCGGTGGGAATGTCAGCAAGGAGATTGTTGCCGCGGGTCACTCGGCCGCGGCCTACACCGTCGATGTGTCCGATCGCGATTCCGTCCAGGCAGCCGCGAAGCTAACTGGGCCTGTCGACGTCCTGATCAACAACGCGGGGATCGTCACCGGCAAGAACCTCCTCGACGCCTCCGACGAAGCCATCGAGCGAACGATCCGCGTGAACACGCTTTCCCTCTTCTGGGTCACCCGGGCCTTCCTCGGCAACATGATCGAGAACCGTCGCGGTACCGTCGTCACCGTTTCCAGCGCTGCCGGACTTGTGGGTGTCGCCAAGCAAACCGACTACTCCGCGAGCAAGTTCGCCGCCTTTGGTTTCGCTGAATCACTCCGTGTGGAACTCTCGAAAGCCAACGCAGGTGTCAACTCACTGGTTGTGTGTCCGTACTTCGTCAGCACCGGAATGTTCAAGGGCGTGCAGACGAAATACCCACTCCTCCTACCGATCCTCACGCCCGAGTTCGTGGCGGAGAAGACCCTGACAGCGATCGAGAAGGGCCGACACGAGTTGATCATGCCCCGGTTCGTAAACCTGTTGTCGCCTGCCCGGGTGCTCCCGGTTCGCTGGTTCGACAAAGTAATGAATCAGCTCGGCGTCAACAACACCATGGATCATTTCGTCGGACGCGTCGAGGCGAAGAGTAGGAACTGACGACCCCGGCAAGGGGCGAACCAGAGCTTCCGTCGGATTGATCGATCCCAGCTGTCCGGTCTTCTCGGATATAAGGTGATCTTTCGCCCGATCCGAGGAGCAACCGATGTCTCACGTCATCGTCAAGGCATCGACAGTGATCACAGTCGACGCCGAGCGTCCGCGCGCAGAAGCAGTTGCGGTGGACACCGAGACCGGTGTGATCATTGCGGTAGGCACTTTGGCTGACTGCCAAGGTGCCTTTCCGGATGCGACTGTGACCGACCTGGGGTCCAGTGTTCTGATGCCTGGTTTCATCGACTCGCACAATCACCCAGGACTTTCCGGACTCGTCACGCAGGCACCGGCCTATTGGATTGCTCCCTACGTCGGCTACCCATCATTTGCCGACGTCGATGCGCTCTTCCACAAGGCCAACGCAGAGGAGCCTGCCGGTCAGCCACTGTTGTTCAACGGTCTCGATCGAATGCTTCAAGGAGCGCCGGAGCTCGACCGAGTGCAGCTCGACGCCTATTTCCCTGATCGAGCGGTGATCGTCTTCGACAACTCGGGTCACGAGGTGTACTTCAACTCGGGCGTGATCGCCGCGCTGGGCTGGCCGAACGGCACACCCCCAGCGGATCCTGCCGGCGCGTCGTTCGGCCGCCTCGAGGACGGCTCCTCGAACGGACTCGCTTACGAAAGCACGGCGATCCTTCAGGTTCTGATGCCGATGTTGCCGAAGATCGTCAGTCATCCGCTGCATTCGTGCGCGCAGTGGTATGCGCTCATGGCTCGCCACGGAGTGACCGCGACTTCGGATCACTCGTACTCCGATGACAGCAAGCCGATCTTCGAGGCGCTGGCCTCGACGTCGGATTGCCCGATTCGGATTTCGCTCTATCACGTGTCGACCGAATCGACCTGTGGCGAGCCGTTCACCTCGCTGGTCCCGGACAACATGCTGCGCAAACAGGGCATCAAGCTGTGGGCGGACGGTGCCCCCTGGGTCGGAACGATCGCGATCTCGTTTCCGTACCTCGATACCGCGACCACTCGTAATGCGCAGATCGTTCCCGGCGCCACCTACGAGACCAAGATGAATTACTCGCGAGCCGAACTGGACGCGACTCTTGCTTCGAACGCCGACAAAGGATTTCAGTTCGCGTTCCATGTCAACGGCGACGTCGCTCTCGACATCGTTCTCGACGCTTACGAGCGCGCGCTGGCTGTCAACGGCCTGACCGGAACAGATCACCGGTGGCGGGTGGAACACCTCGGTGCCTGCCGGGGAGACCAGTTCGAGCGCGCCGCAAATCTTGGCGTCGTATTGTCGATGGGGCCTTACCAGCTGATCTATTGGGGAGACTTGCTGGACGGCGAGATCTTCGACAGCAAGATCGGGGCGCAGTGGCAGCGGATCGGGGACGCGTTCCGTGCAGGCGCTGTCGTGGCATTTCACAATGACGGCATGGTCAGCCCGCCCGATGTGCTGCTGAACATTCAAACCGTGATCACGCGGAGGACTCCGTCTGGACAGCTACATGGCGCGGAGCAGATCATCAGTCTGGATGACGCCATCAAAGCGCAGACGATCAACGCGGCGCACGTCCTGCATCGAGACCACGAGATCGGCTCGATCGAGGTCGGAAAGCTCGCGGACTTCACAGTGCTTTCGCGCGACCCCTACGAAGTGGAGGCCTCCCGGCTGACTACCGACGTGGCGGTCGAGGGGACCTGGGTGGGTGGCAAGCCGATCGACCTCGACGTATTCCTCGAGCAGGTCAGAGCAACCGACCCGTCCGAGCACCACGCGTCAATCGCCGACGTGGGTGCGGGCATTCACCGCTGCTGAAGCTGGGGCGCAACGACATTCACCGAATATCGGCCTACGTACGATAGTAGTAATTCCGGTGTTTGCACGTGTTCTCGAGCCTGTTCGACTTCGCTTATCAGCACAGTGACCGTCTGGTCGCGTACCTGCTGGAACAGCTAGCTGCCTGAGCGCGTGAACAGGCTGTCGTCCATCCGAGCGTCGACGGCGATGATCGTCAGATCGAGGTCGCACTCGTACGTCGGATTTTCCGGCGCCGGGCCGATGTAGACGCAGATTCCGGTCTGGGCGTCGAGGCGAACGGTCACCGGAGGCCCCGGAATCCAATGATCGGTCTCGTAGTCGAAGTGCCCGTTCATCAGGGGGCAGCATTCGCATCGGGCGTCGTACTCGTCTGTGGTGCGGGCGATCACCTGCCAGGCCGGTCGGCCATGGTGGTCCACTACCTGCACGTCGGACAGTTCCGTGAACGCCGTCGTGGACTCATGGTCGTGGGCCGATCGGGTGAGCTCGATCGGGTTGAGCATCGCGATCCACCGATAGTTCTGGTAGAACGGGTCATCCCAGTCCACCAGCCACGAATCTGTCACGGATGGCAGCGCCGATACCAGTCCGTCTACGTCGAACACTGGCGCCACGTCCGAGGCCCACTTCGTCTCGGTCTGCCGCGATATTCCGTCCGAGTACACTGTCGTCGTTCCCGCGAAAGGATCTGCTGCACAGCAGAGTTCGTCGATTTCGCCGTCGGCGGTCTCCACTCGCAGAGATCCGGGGCGTCGAATCCAGGCGTGCACGGCGGAAGATTGACGGGGAGGGACGAATTCGAACTCGACCGTCGTCCAGCGCCAGGGCGACGACTGAGCCAAGCGGCGGAACTGTTCGACGGACGGGGATTCGATCATGTAGCCGATCATGTCAGGCCGCGTTCCTCCCGAAGCCGGTTACTGCTGCGAAGCGCCCTCCGGAGATGTGTTCTCCTCTTGTTCTGGTGCGTTCGGTTTTACCGACGTGGAAGTGAATTGCCGAACGAAGTGCAACCCGACCCCCACTGCCAGGAGCAACCCAGCCCGAAGCCACGTCTCGGCGGATTGCTGAGTCGCCAACACCACGCAGGTAACGAGGGCGAGGATCGGCAGGATCGTCGGAGCACGAAAGTGGTTGTGGCCCGTCTCATCTCGGCGAAGAACCAGAACTGCGATATTGGTGCTGACGAAGACGAACAACAGCAGGAGCACGACGGTCTCTGCGAGGGCGGCTACCGACCCGGTGAGGCACAGAAGCATCGCCACGATGGTGGTGGCGACGATCGCCGCCCACGGGGTGCGACGCCGCGGCAGGACCTTGTCCAGCACGGAGGGAAGCAGTCCGTCACGCGCCATGCCGAAAGTCAGGCGGGAGGCCATGATCATCGTCAGAAGTGCCCCGTTCGCGACGGCGATGAGCGCAATGAGGCTGAACAGCCACGGTGGAATCCCTGCATCGGCTGCGTCGACCACTTCGAGCAGAGGTCCGCTCGAGTCGGCAAGCGTCTCCGGTGGTACAACAACGGAAACTGCGAGACCGACGAGCACGTAGACCACACCGGCCGTCGCCAGCGCCCCGAAGAGCGCCCGGGGGTAGACACGACGGACGTCCTGCACTTCCTCGGCGATGTTCGCCGACGTCTCGAAGCCGACGAACGAATAGAACGCCAGAAGCGCAGCCCCGAGAACCGCTAGAGCGGGGGTGGTGCCGTCGTCGAATTCGAGTACGCGAGAGGGGGTGCCGTCACCGCGTCCGAGCACCAGACCGGCGAGGGCGATGATCATCACCAGCCCGGACACCTCGACGATCGTCATGACGAGGTTGGCGCGCAGCGACTCGGTGATGCCGCGGGCATTGAGCAGCGCGACGATTACCAAGAACACCAATGCGGCTGGGACGGTGGGTACGTCGAGGAAGACTTGTAGGTAGTCACCGGCGAAGGCGAGAGAGAGCCCTGCCGCACTGGTAACCCCGGCGGCGAGCATGCAGAAACCGACCATGAACGACACGATCGGCAGCTTGAAGGCGCGCTGCGCGAACACCGCTGCGCCGCCTGCACGCGGATATTTGGTGACAAGTTCGGCATACGAGGCAGCAGTCAGCATCGCCATGAGAAGTGCCACGACAAGTGGCAGCCAGATAGCGCCGCCTACTTCCCCCGCAATTTCGCCGACCAGGGCGTAGATGCCCGCGCCCAGAACGTCACCGAGGATGAAGACGAACAGCATCTTGCCGCTGATCGCGCGTTTGAGAGGCGTTGCTGCCTCGTCCGCAGTCACGGCCGAACCCGGGAAGTTGTAGTGAACATGAGCGGATAGTGCCCTTTTCGGTTGGGTCCAAACCTGTGAATGCGCGACTGGTTCGGATCAGGATTGCAGTCTTCGAGCCAAGTAAGGTCCCGTGATGCTGTCCGCCGACGCGGCCACTTCGGTGGGTGTTCCCGTTGCGAGCACGGTACCGCCTTTGTCGCCACCGCCGGGTCCGAGGTCGATGACCCAGTCGGCAGAGGCAATGGCGTCCAGGTCGTGTTCGACCATCACGACGGTATTGCCTGCGTCGACCAGGCGGTGGAGCTGGCGCATGAGCAGGGCGACGTCAGCGGGATGCAGTCCGGCAGTGGGTTCGTCCAGTAGGTACAGGGCATTACCGCGTCGGGTGCGCTGCAGTTCGTTGGCGATCTTGATGCGCTGTGCTTCGCCGCCGCTGAGCTCGGTCGCAGGCTGGCCGAGTCGCAGGTAGCCGAGCCCGATATCGAGCAGCGTCTGCAGGCTGCGGGATGCGCTGGTGATGTCGGCGAAGAACCCAGCGGCCTCGTTCACCGACATCGCCAGCACGTCGGCGATGTTTTTCTCGCGCCAGGTGACTTCGAGAGTTTCGGGGGTGTAGCGGGCGCCGTGGCAGGTGGGGCAGGGGCCGTAGGTGCCGGGAAGGAAGAGGAGCTCCACTTCGACGAAACCGTCGCCTTGGCAGGTGGGGCAGCGTCCTTCGGGGACGTTGAAGGAGAACCGGCCGGGCGCCCAGCCCCGGGCCTTTGCCTCGTCGGTGTCGGCGAACAGTTTGCGGACGATGTCGAACATTCCGACGTAGGTGGCCAGCGTCGAGCGGGGTGTGCGGCCGATGGGGCGCTGATCCACCCGGACCAATCGGCTGAACTCCTCGAACCCGTCGACGTCGGCCACGTCGATCTCGATCTGCGCGTCGACGTCCTCATCGGCAGCGGTATCGAGTCGATGACGCGCCACCTCGAACAAGACCTGGGTGACGAGCGTCGACTTCCCAGAGCCCGACACACCGGTCACCGCGGTCAGCACCGCGAGCGGA